>JAAEPP010000080.1 GCA_024232495.1 Flavobacteriaceae bacterium | reverse complement strand
CAAAAATGGGGGGATCCTTCTTCAAATATAACTAAAGGAACAATATTTAAAACCAATTCTAAAGCGATAACTATTCAAAATGATTTATTGGATAATGCAAGTAAAGCATACAAAAATGCTTATCATTTTTTTAAAGAGAAATCATTAAATAATTTTTAAATTGCTAAACTATTTTTTTCTAAATGAACAACCAAATTCTCATATTTAACCCTAAAAGTGCCAATGGTAAACATCGAATTCCAAATTCTATTTTACAAGTGGGAGCTTCTATTTATGGGATTTACGAATTTGTGTTTGTTGATGGAAATTTAGAAAATGACCCTTGGGAGAAAATTGATTCTTATTTTAAAACAGGAAATTTTAAATATTTTTGTAGTACGGTAATGCCAGGGCCCCAATTAAGACAAGCCATTCCTTTTACTAAAAAAATAAAGGAAAAATATCCAGATTGTATTACTATTTGGGGTGGATATTTTGCTTCCAATCAATACCAAGTTTCCATCTCGTCTGGTTTTGTAGATTATGTTATAAATGGACCTGGCGATATTGCTTTTCCTTCATTAATTGGGGTTTTAGAGGATAATAATCATACTGAAATTTCAACTATAAAAAACCTGATCTTCAAAAATGAAGAAGGTGAAATCATAAAAACAGCAAAAGAAGAACTGTTAGATCAGGATTCGTTACCGAAATTACCTTATCAACATTTAAATAGTTTTTACAACTTAGAAAACTACCTAAGTAAAACTTTTTTGGGAAGAAATACCTTTAGTTATCATTCTAGTTTAGGATGTCCTTTTACTTGTTCTTTTTGTGCCGTTGTTCCTATATATAAGGGTCGTTGGAAAGCAAAATCTGCAGAATCAGTTTATAAAGATGTCAAATATTTTAAGGATACTTATCGTATAGAAGCCATAGAGTTTCATGATAATAATTTCTTTACTTCCAGGAAAAGAGTCATCGAATTTTCTGAATTAATTAAAAACGATGGGATCACTTGGTGGGGAGAAGGAAGAATTGACACTATAAACAAATACAGTGATACCGATTTAATTTTAATGAAAGAAGCTGGTTGTAAGATGATTTTTTTGGGAGCTGAAACTGGTAATGATGAAATCCTAAAACAAATGAATAAAGGAGGAACTCAAACTGGGGAAACCATCAAAGAATTTGTAAAAAGGTTATATCCAATTGGTATCATCCCAGAACTTTCTTTTGTATTAGGTATGCCTGCTGAAACTCCTGAAAAAGTGATGTCTCAAATAGAATGGGATATTAATTTTATAAAAGAAATTAAAGAAATTAACCCTGATGCTGAAATTATTATTTACTTATATAGTCCTGTAGCTACCGAGGGATCTGAGTTGTATGAACAAATTCAAAAAGCGGGCTTTAGTTTTCCCAAAAATCTTGAAGATTGGTTAGCTCCAGCTTGGGAAAATTTTGATTTAAGAAAAAATCCACTAACACCTTGGCTAACTCCAAAAATGGTAGATCGAATTATGAATTTTGAAACAGTTTTAAATGGCTATTATCCAACTGCTACCGATTTTAGAATTAAAGGATTTAAGAGGAGTTTGTTAAGGGGTGTTTCTAAGATTCGATATATAACGGGTTTTTATAAATATCCTTATGAAATAAAATTCTTACATAAAATTTGGAAATATCGTCAACCTGAAACTCAAGGCTTTTACTCTGAATAATGTCAAAGTTAAGAAACATTATAAAACGTATTATACAGCCATTTTTAAAAACCGGTTTAACTTACTATTATAGAAAACCACGAAAATACAACTATCAGGATATTGAAGTTTTGGTACATCCAGAGGTGTTTCCTCCTCATCTAACCTTAAGCACCAAAATATTACTAGATTATATAGTTGAATTAGATTTAAAAAATAAAGCTTTTTTGGAGTTGGGTTGTGGTTCTGGAATTATTTCACTTTTAGCAAGTAAAAAAGGAGCCTTTGTTACCGCAACAGATATTAATAATATCGCATTAGATTATTTGAAAAAAGCCTCTTTTGAAAATCAACTTAAAGTAGACGTCATTGATTCCGATTTATTTAAAAACTTAAAAAATAAATCCTTCGATTTAATTATAATCAACCCGCCATATTACCCTAAAAAAGCAAAAAACATAAAAGAAAAAGCTTGGTTTTGTGGTGAAGAATTCGAATATTTTAAAAATCTATTTAATCAATTACCCAACTTCATAACCAACCACAATCAGGTAAATATGATTCTCTCAGAAGATTGTCAAATCGAAACCATTACTTCGATAGCATCATTAAACAACTTAAAACTAACATCTGTTTATGAAACTTCAAAAATGGGAGAAATCAATAATATTTTTGAGATAAATCTCACCTAGCAGAAAAAAAATCTACTATTGGTTCATTAAATCTTTTCTTAATTTTTATCCAATAAGTTAAAGATTGGCTAAATTTTATAAATGTTATGTGAAACACATTATATTTAAAAAATAATTATTCGTTCAATGCGCTGGTTTTTTATTATTATAATTTACACCCTAATTGATTTATATGCCTTACAAGCAATTAGAACTCTCACAAAAAATTTCTGGATAACAGGGGTTTATTTATTAGTCTCTTTAGTGATCATCGTTTCATTATATTTTTTATTGAATTCAAATAGTTCAACTCATTTCTCTCAACCTCCAATAAGCTATTTGTTCGGTTTATTTTTGGTATTAATTATTCCAAAACTACTAGTGATTATTTTTATGTTAGGAGAGGATATAACACGACTCATATCAGGATTGTATTTTAAAATTTTTACAAATGAGCAAAATTTTTATATCCCATCCAGAAGAAAATTTTTAAGCACACTTGCTTTAGGAGTTGCAGCAATACCTTTTTCCACTTTATTATATGGTATGATTAAAGGGAAATATAACTTTAAAGTATTAAAATATGAATTGGAGTTTGCTGACTTGCCGGAGGCATTTGACGGTTTTACGATGACACAAATAAGTGATATTCATAGTGGTAGTTTTGACAATAAAAACAAAATTTCTTATGCTGTAGACTTAATAAACCAACAAGATAGTGATGCTATATTCTTTACTGGAGATTTAGTTAATAACGTTGCTGATGAAATGGATGATTGGAAAGAGTTATTTTCTAATTTAAGTGCTAAAGAAGGTGTTTTTTCTGTTTTAGGAAATCATGATTATGGAGATTATATTCGTTGGAACAGTGAAGAAGAAAAATTAAAAAACTTAAATAAGCTTAAAAAAATTCAGTCTGAAATGGGTTGGAATTTGTTGTTGAATGAGAATTTTTATATCAATAGAAAAAATCAAAAAATTGCAATCGTTGGAGTAGAAAACTGGGGTGAAAATGGCTTCAAACAAGCAGGAGATTTAGACGCAGCTTGTAAAAACATTAATAATAGCGATTTTAAAGTCTTATTGAGTCATGATCCTTCGCATTGGAAGTCCAGAGTTAAAAATGACGACCGTAATTTTCAATTAACTTTAAGTGGACATACTCATGGAATGCAGTTTGGTATCGAAATACCAGGTTGGATAAAATGGAGTCCTGTTAAATATAGGTACGAGAACTGGGCGGGTATTTATGAAGAAAAAGGAAGATTTATAAATGTAAATCGTGGATTTGGGTTTTTAGGCTATCCGGGTCGGGTAGGAATCTGGCCAGAGATTACTGTGATAAAGCTCAAAAAAAAGGGCTCTAATGCATAATTCCCTGAAAACACTATATTTGCAGAACAGTTTTTTACCAATACTAAGAAATTATGTCAAAATTTGGAGAATTAATTGAAACCCAAGTACCTGTATTATTTGATTTTTATACAGACTGGGACGAAGCATCTAAAGAAATGCATCCCGTATTAAGAGATGTTGCAGCTGCTTTAGGCGATAAGGCTAGAGTTATAAAAATTGACGTCGAAAAAAATGAAGAATTATCCAAAGCACTACGTGTTAAAGGATTACCAACTCTAATGATTTACAAGCAAGGCGAAATGAAATGGCGCCAAAGCGGAGAACAAGACGCTAATACGTTAATTGGTCTTGTTAATGAATATGTTTAGATAAATTTTCTAGAATAATACCTTATATATTATTCATTTTGGAGTCCGGCAAGCGTTAATAAAAGTTGTTATTAATCTAAAGAGTCTTGTAAACCGTCATCAAAAATTTCTTCCTCCACTTCCAATAAGTCATTTTGGTTATCTGAAAAATTGAATTTTTGGAGATACTCATTAAATTTTTCAGCTTCAATAACAGTATATTCTTGATTGTCGAAAGAAGCCAAGACGTCTAATAATCCTCTGTAGCGCCCTAAATCACTAAATATTTCATCTCCAATAGCTTCTTGTTTATTGTAGCTTAGTTTGCTGTAGAAGAATAGGTGTTCTTGATAATGTCTGACAACAGATTGGTAAACTGCTCGTGCTTTTTCAACTTTATTTATTTGATAGTAATACAGGATAAAAGGCTCTAGCAGAGAATAAAACTCAAAATAATCTACAGGCATTTTTTCCATAGCCAAATCTAGTACGTTTTCTGCTTTATCATTTTGACCTTCTTCAATCAACACATTTGCTAATCTTGAGAGCGTGCTTCTGTAAGTTATTCCATTTCTTCTTGTTTCCACATCATGATAAATAGCTGAATCACCACTATTTCCCCATTTCCAATTCATAACGATGTTGTACATTTTATCTCCATCTATTCGTCCCATTTCATAGGGATTATTTTTATCTAAAGGAGTTCGAATAGGTACTAGTTTATATAAAACGCCTTCTAGTTGTAAAAATTCTTTCATCCAAATATAATCGTCGTCTCCAAAAGCACCTCCACTAAAATAGATAGGACGCTCCCAATTATTATTTGCAATTACATCTAACATTAAGAGTCTGTTTTTATAAATAACATCTCCTTTTAAAGTTATATATATATTGGGAACTATTTTATCAGCATCTTTAGGATCAACAATTCCGTTTTGCAAAACAGCTTCTTTGTCCACAGGAATTTTAATCACTTTCGTTGGAAAAGTGTTAACCCACTGTCTGCTTTCCAATTCTACTTGTGTTTTTTTACTGTCATTAGCAACAAAATCCATCCAATCTTTAATATTAATAGTGTCTTTTCTTGTTTTTTGAAAGAACAGAAAGTCTCTCGAGCCATACTTGTATTTATCATGGCTAAGTTGAGAGGGAATCGGATCGCTATCAAAAGCTTTCTTTTTCATATCGTCAATGTACCAATCGGTCTGAAAAAGACTTGTATTAACAATTCGAACATCTTGCCGATATCCCTCAATTCCTTGGGCATACCACAATGCAAAGGTGTCATTATCACCGATGGTAAATATAATTGCATTTTCATCACAGGAATCTAAATACATTTTTGCCATAGATTGTGCAGTGTATCTATTCGATCGATCGTGATCGTCCCAGTTTTGTGACCCCATTAAAACAGGAACTGCCAATGCAGTTGAAGCCAAAACAATTGGAACCGCTAATTTTGGTTTTATTTTTTCTTTGACTATTTCAAACAAAGCATATACTCCAAAACCAATCCACATTGCAAAAACATAAAAAGATCCAACCAAAGCATAGTCTCGTTCTCTTGGTTCGAAAGGTCTTTCGTTTAAATAAATTTTTAAAGCTATACCAGTAAAAAGAAAGAATATTAAAAGTACCCAAAAGTTTTTAGGATCATTTTTGTAATGAAATAAAATTCCAATAATTCCTAGTAAAAGAGGTAACATAAAATAGGTATTTCTAGCTTTATTGTGTTTCGAATCACTTGCTATAAATTCTTGAGGACCTAACCTTGCATCATCAATAAAATTTATTCCGGTAAGCCAATTTCCGTGTAAATCAGTGTATTCCCCTTGTTTATCGTCTTGTCTTCCACTAAAATTCCACATAAAATATCTCCAATACATGTATCCAAATTGATATTCAAACATATAAGCAATATTTTGTAGGAATGTAGGTTTTTGGATATCTAAAAAAGGCCCAAAATCTTTTAAAAAATTATCTAAATCCTCAACACCAACATTACCAGACCTGATGTCCTGATTAAAATCTTTTACAATATCGATTAATCTGGATTCTCCTAGGTATTCTCTCTTTATAGTAAATTCAAGGCCATCGGTAAATTGCATATAATTAGTAGCATGTTCCATACTCCACATTCTTGGAAACAAACCTTTTTGAGCATCGTCGGTATTTTGTGAAGCATTTACAAAATCATTAACAATTATATACTTACCATTTTCTTCATCTTTTTCAAATTTAGGTTTATCATCTTTATAAGGTTTTTTTGGATCTAAGCCTACATATTTTTCCGTAAATAGGGGGCCATAAAAAAGATGTGTTTCAGGGTATTGCTCTCTGTTGTAATAGGCTAATAATTCTCTTGCATTATTTGGATTGTTCTCGTTAATCATAGTTCCAGCATTGGCTCTAACGGGGAGCATTATCCAGCTAGAAAACCCAATAAATATAAAAAGTATAGCTAATAGTAAGGTGTTAAGTTTTACATATTCTTTTTCTCTTGTAAACCTTAATAAATAATAAAACAAACCTGTGAAAAGGAAACCTGCTATAATAGTTCCTGAATTAAAAGGAAGTCCAATACTATTTACAAAAAATATTTCTGATGCACTAAAAAATTTAAGCGTCATGGGGAGTAGTAACTTAAATATAAATAGTAAAATAGCTACCATAACAATATTGGCTATTAGGAAATTTTTTAGGGTTACCGATTTATAATTTTTAAAGAAATACAGCATTCCCATAGCTGGAATTGTAAGAAGTCCCATAAAGTGAACACCAAAAGATAAACCAATTACGAAAGCGATTAAAATGACCCATCTATCTCCTCTTGGCGTATTCATATCTCTTTCCCATCGCAAAGCCAAATAGAATAAAACAGACATAATAAAGGTTGCCATCGCATATACCTCTGCTTCTACAGCATTGAACCAAAAGCTATCTGAAAATGCAAATGCCAGAGACCCTATTGCTGCACTGCCCAAAATTGCATGATAATTTTGTTTTTTTAACTCAATTTTTCTAGAAACAATAGTAGTTAATAACATGGTTAGTGACCAAAACATAAACAGTATGGTAAAAGCGCTTGCAAAAACTGACATTAAATTTATGGTTAGGGCAATATTTGTAGCTTCTAATGCAAAAATTGAGAAAAATGCTCCTAAAATTTGATATAATGGTGCTCCAGGAGGGTGTCCAACCTCTAAATTACTAGAGGTGGTAATATATTCACCTGCATCCCAAAAACTTGCTGTTGGCTCGACAGTTAACCAGTACGTTGAAAGTGCTATCGTAAATACAAACCATCCTAAAACATTGTTCCATTTTTTAAAATTGAAGGAATCCATAAATTATAATTTTTATTTGCAGCGAATTTACTAATAAAATAAAAGCTCAGTAAAAAAAAGTTAACGTATTAATACCTTCATATATTTTATACTAAAAATATAATATTTATTAAAAAAATATTTGTGCAAGCCAAAGTTTGTATTAAATTTGCATCCGCATTAAGGTAATGGCCCATGGTGTAACTGGCAACACGTCTGTTTTTGGTATAGAAGAGTCTAGGTTCGAGCCCTAGTGGGCCAACAAACATCACATCAAAACCTAATTCATACGGATTAGGTTTTTTTTATTTCCTATAATCATATTAAATTTTAAATGTCATAACAGGCATGTTAGCGTGATTTACAAGGTCTTCACTTACACTCCCATTAAAGAAATGAGCTAGTCCTCTTCTGCCGTGTGTCCCCATACCAATCAGATTCGCATTCGTTTCGGATGCAAAATTTAAAATCCCCTTTTCGATAGAGATGTCATTATAAATATGAACACTAAAATTTGAATCATCCATTTCTCTTATAAAGGTTCTTATTTTAGTATTAATTTGTTTTGTTGTTTTAAATTCACTTGGAGTGTTTATATAAAGTAAATTTATATGAGTATTGGTTTCTTCGGCAAATTTCTTTGCTTGGTTGAAGGGAATTTTACACTCCTCTGAAAAATCAGTTGCATATACAAAATTATCAGCTTTAAAATCTTCATGGTTGTTTTTAATAACGAGTACAGGAATTTCAGAAGTGCGAACTACTTTTTCGGTATTACTTCCTATAAACAGTTCCATAAATCCATTAGTTCCTTGTGAACCCATGATAACAAGATCGATGTTTTTTTCTTTCACAACTTCATTTACATCTTTGTAAACTTCCCCATGACCAATGATTGCTTCATGTATTAAAAGTCCCTCCAAATAAGGTTTTTCGAGTAACTCTTCAAAATATTTTTCTGCTAGCTTTATAAAAAAAAGAGATTCAGGCATTGCACCATTAGCTCCAGAAGAAGATAGGTGTGTTGGGAGTTCAAGTGAATTTAGCACATAAATTTCACTTTCATTTTTCTTTGCCAGTTGAGCAGCTACTTTCAAAGCATTTTCTGCCTGTTCAGAAAAATCGGTTGGTACTAATATGCGTTTCATAAATTGATTTTTACTGTGTTTTATTAAAATATTAATTTACAAAAAAAATTCATAAAAATAAAGGTTTTTTTTAAAGTTAAAAAAACACTATATTTGCACCTAAATTGATACGAAACTAGCTGAGGGGACCAAAAAGTCCCCTCTTTTTATAGCTGAAATTAATGAAAAAAATAGTAGCAGAATTACTTGAAAAAGCTTTAGAAGAAAACGAATCTTTATTCCTTATCGATTTTAGTGTCACTGAAAATAATCAAATAAGAGTGATTATAGATGGGGATAAAGGAGTAACTGTTAACGATTGTATTTCTATTAGTAGAGCCATAGAGCATAATATAGATCGAGACGAAATAGATTTTTCATTGGATGTTTCGTCGGCTGGAGTATCAGAACCACTTTTGATTCCACGTCAATTTTTTAAAAATATTGGCCGTAATTTGAAAGTAAAAACAAGAGATAATGATGTTTGTCAAGGAAAACTTGAAAAAGCAGATAATAAAAATATTGAACTTCGTTGGAAAGTTCGAGAACCAAAACCTATAGGTAAAGGAAAAGTTACTGTTCAAAAAGAAGCGGTAATTGAATATAAAGATATTGTTGAAGCAACAGTTATGATAAAATTTAATTAGAAGAATATGGAGAATTTAGCATTAATCGATTCTTTTTCAGAATTTAAAGATGATAAGTTAATAGACAGAGTAACATTAATGTCTATTTTAGAAGACGTTTTTAGAAATGCTCTTAAGAGAAAATACGGTGATGATGATAATTTTGATATTATTATCAATCCAGATAAAGGAGATTTAGAAATTTGGAGGAATCGAGTGGTTGTTGCAGATGGTGAAGTTGAAGAACCTAACCAAGAAATTTCACTCACTGATGCTCAAAAAATAGAATCCGATTATGAAATTGGTGAAGATGTAGCAGAGGAAGTGAAATTAATAGATTTAGGCCGTCGTTCAATTTTAGCGTTGCGCCAAAATCTTATTTCTAAGATACACGAACATGATAACACAAATATTTTTAAGTACTTTAAGGATTTAGAGGGAGAAATATATACCGCTGAAGTTCATCACATTCGTCACCGTGCAATTATATTATTGGATGATGAAGGTAATGAATTGATTTTACCAAAAGAAAAACAAATCCCATCAGATTTTTTCAGAAAAGGAGATAATGTAAGGGGGATTATTGAAGGGGTAGAGCTAAAAGGAAATAAGCCGTCAATTGTTATGTCGCGAGCTCATCCTAAGTTTTTGGAAAAATTATTCGAGCAAGAAATTCCAGAAGTTTTTGATGGATTGATAAATGTAAAAAAAGTAGTTCGTATTCCAGGAGAAAAAGCAAAAGTAGCAGTAGACTCCTATGATGACCGTATAGATCCAGTAGGAGCTTGTGTTGGAATGAAAGGTTCTCGTATTCACGGTATAGTTCGTGAATTAGGCAATGAGAATATTGATGTAATTAATTTCACAAACAATACTCAGTTATATATCACAAGAGCGCTTAGCCCTGCCAAAATAACTTCAATTAAATTAGATGAAGATAATAAAAGAGCAGAGGTAATATTGAAACCTGAAGAGGTTTCAAAAGCAATAGGTCGTGGAGGGCATAACATCCGTTTAGCTGGTTATTTAACAGGTTACGAAATTGATGTATTACGAGAAGGAGCTGAGGAAGATGTAGAATTATCAGAATTCAAAGATGAAATTGATGAGTGGATTATCAAAGAATTTGAAAAAATTGGATTAGATACTGCAAAAAGTGTATTGGAAAATGATCTAAAAGAATTAGTCAAAAGAACTGATTTAGAAGAAGAAACTATACAGGAAGTATTAAATATATTAAAAGAAGAATTTGAAGATTAAGTGGTAATTTAACTACATTTTTTCAAATTTAAACTGAAAACAGGAGAAAGCATTTATATGGCTGAAGTAAAAACAATGAGACTTAATAAAGTTTTGCGTGAGTTCAACATTTCATTGGATCGTGCAGTTGAATATTTAAGTTCAAAAGGATACGAGGTGGAGTCTCGACCTACAACTAAAATTTCTAGTGAAGAATACCAAATACTCTTAGAGGAATTTCAAACTGATAAGAGTAAAAAAGTAGCCTCCAAGGAAGTTGGTGAGGAAAAAAGAAAAGAAAAAGAAGAGATTCGAATTGCTTCTGAGCGAGAACTTGAAGAAAAGCAAAAGAAAATCGAAGCATCCAAAAAGTTAATAAAAGCTGAAGTTAAACTTGAAGGCCCAAAAACTCTCGGGAAAATAGACCTCGAAGGTAAAACTCCTAAGGCAAAAGAGGAAAAAACTCCACAAGACAAAAAAGAAGTCACCACTCCTGCAAACAAAGAAATTTCTGATAAAAATGAAGAATCCACTGAGGTAAAAATGCCTGATAGCGATGCTTCAAAAATTATTAAAAAAGAAATTTCTTCAGAAAAGAAAGAAGTATTACCTGCAAAAGAAAAAGTTTCAGCTCCTACAAAAAAAGAAACTATTGCTAAAATAGATGTAACCAAGAATTCTGAAAAAAGTATATCTGAATCCGAGAAAGTAGTAACTCAATACAAAAAATTAGATGGCCCTAAGATAACAGGAGAGAAAATTGATTTAACACAATTTAAAAAACCGGAAAAGAAAAAGAAAGAAACTACCGATGCAGATAAAGAGAAAAGAAGTAAAAGAAGACGAATAAGCAAAGGTCCTGCAAAAGGTAACAGTCGTGGTGGAAACCAAAATAATAGAGGTGGTCGTAAAAAACCAGCTCATACTCCTAAAGAAGAGCCTAGTGAAGCAGAAGTGCAAAAACAAGTTCGAGAGACTTTAGAGAAATTGCAAGGAAAGTCTTCAAAAGGAAAAGGAGCGAAATATAGAAGAGAAAAAAGAGATGTTCATCGCCAAAAAACAGAAGATGATCAAGCTTTACAAGATGCAGAAAGTAAATTACTCAAGGTAACAGAATTTGTCACTGTAAGTGAAGTCGCTACTATGATGGATGTCCCAGTAACTCAAATTATTTCAGCTTGTATGTCCCTGGGAATGATGGTGACTATGAACCAGAGATTAGACGCAGAGACCTTAACCATAGTTGCTGACGAATTTGATTACTCGGTAGAATTTATCACTGCTGATATTGAAGAATCTATCCAAGTAGAAGAAGATGCTCCAGAAGATTTAACTAATAGAGCTCCTATTGTTACGGTTATGGGGCACGTTGATCATGGTAAAACTTCATTGTTAGATTACGTTCGTAAAGAAAACGTTATTGCTGGTGAGTCAGGTGGAATAACACAACATATTGGCGCCTACAGTGTCACTCTAGAAGATGGTCAACAAATAACATTTTTAGACACACCAGGACACGAGGCCTTTACGGCAATGCGTGCTCGTGGTACGCAAGTAACAGATTTAGCTATTATTGTTATAGCGGCAGATGATGATATTATGCCCCAAACAAAAGAAGCGATTAGCCATGCTCAAGCAGCTGGCGTTCCAATAGTTTTTGCAATAAATAAAATTGATAGACCGACAGCAAATCCAGATAAAATTAAAGAAGGCTTAGCACAAATGAATTTGTTAGTTGAAGATTGGGGTGGGAAAATTCAATCTCATGATATTTCAGCAAAAACAGGAGATGGAGTTAATGAATTACTAGAGAAAGTTTTGTTAGAGGCTGAATTATTAGAACTTAAAGCAAATCCAAATAAAGTTGCAAACGGAACAGTTGTTGAAGCGTTCTTAGATAAAGGTAGAGGTTATGTTTCGACCATTTTAGTCCAAGGAGGTACTTTAAAAATTGGAGATTACTTATTAGCGGGGCAATGTAGTGGAAAAGTAAAAGCGATGCACGATGAGCGTGGAAATAAGATAAAAGAAGCTGGTCCAGCTACACCGATATCTATTCTAGGTTTGGATGGTGCGCCACAAGCTGGTGATAAATTTAATGTGTTTGACGATGAAAGAGAAGCAAAAGGTATTGCTTCAAAAAGAACTCAATTGCAAAGAGAACAATCTGTTAGAACTCAGCGTCACATAACATTAGATGAAATTGGCCGTAGAATAGCATTAGGAGATTTTAAAGAATTAAATGTAATCCTGAAGGGTGATGTTGACGGTTCAGTAGAGGCTTTAACAGACTCCTTCTTGAAATTGTCAACAGACGAAATACAAGTAAATATTATTCATAAAGGGGTAGGAGCCATTACAGAAAGTGATGTGCTACTAGCATCTGCATCTGACGCAATTATTATAGGTTTTAATGTAAGACCAATGGGTAATGCGAGACAAATTGCTGATAAAGAAGAAATTGACATTAGAATGTACTCCATCATTTATGCTGCAATAAATGACCTAAAGGATGCTATGGAAGGTATGTTGTCCCCAGAGATGAAAGAAGAAATCACAGGAACTGCAGAAATTAGAGAAACTTTCAAAATTTCTAAGATAGGAACAATAGCAGGTTGTATGGTTATTAGTGGTAAAATTTATAAAGATTCTGGAATCCGATTAATTCGTGAAGGAGTAGTAGTTTACACCGGAGAGTTATCCTCTTTAAAAAGATTTAAAGATGATGCTAAAGAAGTTGCGAAAGGTTATGATTGTGGTATGCAAATCAAAAATTACAACGACATTAAAGAAAACGATGTTATAGAATGCTTTAGAGAAGTAGCGATTAAGAAAAAGCTCAAATAATTTAGAAGTTAAAAAACAGATGAATGTTGTTTTTTAACCTCTATCAGGTTTTAAAATAAATGCAGAAGGATATTTATTTTTTATCTCTATTCTAGCCCGATCTGCCTCTAGGCGCGAATTAAAATTACCTATCCAAACTTTATAATTTGGAGTTTCATACTTTATGGATGCAGGCCAAGAATCAAAATATTTTTGATATTCCTTCATTATTTTATTAGCCACTTCCAAATCTCCGTAATAAAGTTGGATTGTATATCCGTCAGACAATTTATTTTCAGTTTCTAGCTTTTTTTTTAAAATTAAAAGTTCTGAGATTTTTTCATTCGCATTAAGTGTAATTGAAGCGTTTTGACCATATGAAAAGCAAACAAAAACAAGCGTAAAAATAAAGCAAGAAAGGGTTCTATTGTGAGATTTCAGTTTCATAAAAAATATATTAATGCAAATGTAAATTTAAATAACTAAAAATAAAGCAACTTTATTATTTAGAACTATTATAAATTACACATTAACACTTTGTTTGTATTTCAAAAATTGACTTTTATACCTTATTTTTGCTGCGTTATTTAAGGTAGCTAGGCCCCTTATTCCTTATTGCTTTGAAAATGAACTAACTACAATCTTGGAATTGAAAAAAAAATTAAACATTAGCATGAAAAAGGTGAATTACCAAAATTTATCATCAAAATTATCACTTCTGTTGTTAGCATTTGTGTTAACGTTTTCAACTAACATTTTAGCACAAGAAACAGGTGATGCAATAGCTGGGGAAGCGCTTTATAAATCAAATTGTGCTGCTTGCCATAAACTAGATAAAAAAGGAGTAGGTCCAGCTTTAAGAAATGTAGCTGAAAAATACGAAAGAGATTGGCTTTATAAATGGATTAGTAATAGTCAAGGTTTGATTAAATCAGGAGACTCGAAAGCAGTCGCTTTGTTTGCTGAATATAATAATTCAGTAATGACTTCATTCCCAGGGTTATCAAACAATGATATTGATAATATTCTTGCTTACACTAGTCTTCCAAAACCTGAACCAAAAGTTGCTATAGCTCCAATTGCTGCATCAAACAACGATGATGGGAACCTACAAAATATAATACTTGCAGTGCTTGTTTTAATTCTATTGTTATTGGTAACAATGTTTTATCTAGTAGCAAAGTCTTTAACTAAATTATCTCAAGCAAACGGAGTTGAAGTTCAAACTGCAACCAAAAAGCCTTTGTGGAAAGTCATTGTACAGAACCAATTTTTAATGTTGGTTTCAGCTATCATGTTTTTATTAGTTGCGGCTTATTTTATGTATGCATTTTTCATGCAAATTGGTATAGATCAAGGTTATGCTCCCGTGCAACCCATCCATTATTCGCACAAAATTCATGCAGGAGCTAACAAAATAGATTGTAAGTACTGTCATTCTTCAGCTATAAAAAGTAAGCATTCTGGGATTCCTTCTTTAAATGTTTGTATGAATTGCCATAAAAATATTGCTGAGTACAATGGAGAAGAAGATTTAGCTAATGGCTACACGAAAGAGTTTTACACAAAAGAAATAGCTAAATTATATGAAGCTGTTGGATGGGATGACGCCGATCAAAGTTATACAGGCGAAGAAAAACCAGTTAAATGGATTCAGATACACAATCTTCCTGATTTTGTTTACTTCAATCACTCACAACATGTTAATGTAGCAGGTGTTGAATGTCAAACATGTCACGGACCAGTTGAGGAAATGGAGATAATGTATCAACATTCTCCACTAACCATGGGGTGGTGTATTGATTGTCATCGAGAGACAAATGTCGATTTGGAAAATAACGACTACTATGAAAAAATTCATGAAGAGCTTTCGAAAAAATACAATGTAGAAAAATTAACTGCTGCAGAGTTAGGTGGATTAGAATGTGGGAAATGCCACTATTAAAAAATGAAACGACGTGCCTATTAATAGGTGTGTCATTAAATTAATTATATAAATGTCATTAAACAAGAAATACTGGAAAAGTGTTGAAGAACTGGACGAAAATAGTTCTATTGTTAAGGCGCTTCAACAAAACGAATTCGTTGAGGAAATTCCAGTTGATAAATTTTTAGGAGACAAAGAAACATTAGAAACTTCTTCAACATCTCGTAGAGATTTTCTAAAATATGTTGGTTTTTCAACAGCTGCTGCATCGTTAGCCGCATGTGAAGGGCCCATTAAAAAGTCAATTCCTTATGTTGTATTGCCAGATGAAATTATTCCTGGAATAGCAAATTATTATGCTACAACAATTGCTGATGGGTTTGATTTTGCCAATATATTAGTAAAAACTAGAGAGGGTAGACCCATAAAAATAGAACGTAATAGACTTAAACAAAGTTTTGGAAGTGTAAATGCAAGAGTGCACGCTTCGGTTCTATCTCTGTATGATGTTAACAGGTTACAAACACCTTTAATTTCCAATGAACCAGCAACTTGGGAAGATTTTGATTCGGCCTTAGAAAAGAAATTAAATGCCTTAAAAGAAGAGAAAATAGTTCTTCTAACACAGACGTTTGCTAGTCCTTCTACCTCAAAATTAATAAAGAAATTTACTTCGAAGTATCCAAATATTAGTCATGTTATATATGATACGGTATCGTCATCAGAAGCTTTAGACGCATTCCAAATTAAATATGGTGTTAGAGCTCTAGCTGATTTCGATTTTTCAAAAGCGAAAGTAATTGTTTCTGTTGGTGCTGATTTCTTAGGAGATTGGCAAGGAGGAGGCTTTGATTCTTCTTACGCAAAAGGACGTATTCCAAGTGAAGGGAAAATGTCTCAACATTTCCAGTTTGAAGCAAATATGTCTTTGACTGGAGCTAATTCTGATATACGAATACCAACAACCCCCTCACAGCAAAAACAAGTTGTAAAAGCGCTTACAGGTGGGAGTACCTCTGGGCTTCCAGAATCTGTTGTTGCAGCGATATCAAGTGCAAAAGCAGCTTTACAAAAAGCTGGAGATAAAGGGGTGCTTATTACTGGTTTACCTGATGTAACAGCTCAATCCAGTGTGCTTTCATACAATGAAAGTGTTTCAAGTGTTGTGATGAGTGCAGAAAAACCAAAACTGATTCGAAAAGGGAATAGTAGAGAAGTTACAAATGTTATTAATGATGTTATAAATGGGGATGTTAAAGGATTAATCTCTGTGGGTGTAGATCCTGTATATTCATTTCCAAATAATTTAGCATTCACTGAGGCTTATAAACGTTTAGCACTTACGGCATCTTTTTCTTTTAAGAAAGACGCTACAGCATCTTTATCTCAATTAGTTGCAGCTACTCCGCACTACTTAGAGTCTTGGGGAGATACTCAAATTAAAAAAGGAACATTCGGGTTAATGCAACCAACAATTAAGCCTTTGTTTGATACAAGACAGTTTCAAGACAGCCTATTAAAATTATTAGGGGTAGAAAAATCATACTATGACTTTATAAAAGAAACCTGGAAGGAATCAATTTTAGAAAGTGCTAGTTGGAATAACGCTTTACATGACGGGGTGTTTTTGAGTGATGTTGAAATTGATAACGATGAGATCACTTCAGGGGCTGAATTTATATCGTCAAACAAATCAATAGATACAAGTCTTCAAGAAGGAGGTTTAGAATTAACCTTGTATACCAAGATTTCAATGGGTGATGGCCAACAAGCAAACAATCCATGGTTACAAGAAATGCCAGATCCAATAACAAGAGCCTCGTGGGACAATTATTTAACGGTTTCTGCAGCTGATGCTTCAGAAATGGGCTTAGAAAATAAAAATGTTGCAGATGGAGGTTTAAACGGTAGTTACGTAAATGTTTCAGTTGGTGATGTAACTATTGAAAATATTCCTGTTATTATCCAGCCTGGACAAGCAAAAGGTTCAGTAGGTCTAGCTTTAGGATACGGTAAAACAGCATCAATTCAATTTGAAATGCAGACGGGTGTAAATGCATACCATCTTTATAATAATTTTTCTTCTATCCAAAATGTTACCGTTGAAAAGGTATCCGGTGAGCATGAATTTGCTTGTGTACAGCTGCACAACACTATGATGGGTAGAGATATTATCCGAGAAACTTCCTTAGAAGTTTTTAATACAAAAGATTCAAATACATGGAATCCTGTTCCTGTAGTTTCAAAAGATCATGAAGAAATTTCAGTAAACGATCCAGGAGCAGATTTATGGACTTCATTTGATAGAACAATTGGTCACCATTTCAATCTTTCTATAGATTTAAATGCTTGTACAGGTTGTGGAGCTTGTGTAATTGCTTGTCATGCAGAAAATAATGTTCCTGTGGTGGGAAAAAAAGAAGTGCGTAAAAGTCGTGATATGCATTGGCTTCGTGTTGATAGATATTATTCAAGTGAAGATACTTTTGAAAGTGATTTAAATAAAAAAGAAAAAGCAAACGGTTTATTTGGAGAAACAGGCGTTAAAAGTACGCTGATTTCTATGGAAGATGCTTCGGCAAGTCCAGAAGTAGCATTCCAACCAGTTATGTGTCAACATTGTAATCATGCGCCATGTGAAACAGTATGTCCTGTTGCGGCAACTTCTCATGGGCGTCAAGGACAAAACCAAATGGCTTACAATCGTTGTGTAGGTACCCGTTATTGTGCAAATAACTGTCCATATAAGGTTCGTCGTTTTAATTGGTTTTTATATTCTGAAAATGAAGAGTTCGATTACCACATGAATAATGATTTGGGTAGAATGGTCTTAAATCCTGATGTTGTTGTTCGTTCACGTGGAGTAATGGAAAAGTGTTCTATGTGTATTCAAATGACACAAAAAACAATTTTAGATGCAAAAAATGAGGGGAGAGCCATTAAGGATGGAGAATTTAAAACCGCTTGTTCGGCAGCTTGTGAGTCAGGTGCGATGGTTTTTGGGGATGTTAATGACCATGAAAGTGAAATAAATAAGTTAAGTAAAGATAAAAGAATGTATCACTTGCTAGAAGCAGTAGGAACAAAACCTAATGTGCTTTATCAAGCTAAAGTGAGAAATTCAAAAGAAGTTTAATAACACTAAGAAATAGCAAAAAAGATATGGCGTCGCATTACGAAGCTCCTATTAGAAAACCCTTAGTAACTGGAAACAAATCCTACCACGATGTAACGGTAGATGTTGTAACTCCAGTAGAAGGAAAAGCCAATAAATCTTGGTGGATTGTTTTTTCAATAGCCCTAGCAGCATTTTCATGGGGAATAGGGTGTATCATTTATACCGTATCAACGGGTATTGGTACCTGGGGATTGAATAAAACAGTTGGCTGGGCCTGGGATATCACCAACTTTGTATGGTGGGTAGGAATTGGTCACGCAGGAACCTTAATTTCTGCGGTATTGTTATTGTTTCGTCAAAAATGGAGAATGGGAATTAATCGCTCTGCTGAGGCAATGACTATATTCTCTGTAATTCAAGCTGGACTATTTCCAATTATTCACATGGGACGTCCTTGGTTAGCCTACTGGGTTGTCCCAATTCCAAACCAATTTGGCTCTTTATGGGTCAACTTTAATTCGCCATTGCTTTGGGATGTATTTGCAATATCAACTTATCTTTCAGTTTCATTAGTTTTTTGGTGGACTGGATTATTACCAGATTTTGCAATGATACGAGATAGAGCCATCACCCCTTTTAACAAAAAAATATACGGTATTCTATCTTTTGGATGGAGTGGTCGTGCAAAAGACTGGCAACGTTTTGAAGAAGTATCACTGGTATTAGCAGGACTAGCTACACCTCTGGTATTATCTGTTCACACAATTGTCTCTTTTGACTTTGCAACTTCTGTAATACCAGGTTGGCATACTACCATATTTCCTCCTTATTTCGTAGCAGGAGCAGTTTTTTCAGGTTTCGCAATGGTAAACACATTACTGATAATTATGCGAAAAGTTTCAAATCTAGAAGATTATATTACCCTCCAACACATAGAATTAATGAACATCGTAATTATGATTACTGGTTCAATTGTTGGTGTTGCTTATATAACAGAGCTATTTATTGCTTGGTATTCAGGTGTTGAATACGAGCAATATGCATTCCTTAACAGAGCAACAGGTCCTTATTGGTGGGCTTATTGGGCAATGATGACTTGTAATGTATTCTCACCGCAATTTATGTGGTTTCCAAAATTAAGAAGAAGTATTATGTTTTCTTTTATCATTTCAATAGTTGTTAATATTGGAATGTGGTTTGAACGATTCGTAATTATCGTTACTTCATTGCATCGAGATTACCTCCCTTCATCTTGGACAATGTTTTCGCCAACATTTGTTGATATAGGAATTTTTATAGGTACAATTGGTTTCTTTTTTGTGTTATTTTTGTTGTACGCAAGAACTTTCCCAGTAATTGCTCAAGCTGAGGTTAAATCAATTTTAAAATCATCTGGAGCTAATTTTAAAAAACTAAGAGCTGACCACGGAGATGACGCAAAGCATTATGGTGAAGAAGTAGAATTTTCAACTAAAAATAAAAATAATTAATTATGGCATCTAAAGTTATTCACGCTTTATATACAGACGATGATATCTTATTGCAAGCCGTAAAAATGGTTCGTGAAAAGCATTACCATATAGAAGAAGTATACACTCCCTTTCCTGTTCACGGACTCGAAAAAGCTATGGGTCTAGCAGATACTAGAATTGCAATAACATCTTTCTTGTATGGATTAGTTGGATTGAGTGTTGCTATTTTGATGATGGATTTTATAATGATTCAAGATTGGCCTCAAGATATAGGTGGTAAACCAAGCTTTAGTTATTTAGAGAATATGCCTGCATTTGTGCCAGTAATGTTTGAATTAACTGTTTTTTTTGCAGCCCATTTGATGGTGATTACATTCTACATGAGAAGTAAGTTGTGGCCTTTTAAAAAAGCTGAAAATCCAGACGTAAGAACAACAGATGATCATTTTTTAATGGAAATAGACGGCAGTAAAGAAACAGATGTTATTTCTGATTTCTTAAAAAGTACAGGAGCAGTTGAAGTAAAAATAATTGAAAAGAATGAAGATCACTAATATGAAAAACATAGTAAACATAGCAGTTACCATACTTATCATGCTAAGCGTCACTTCTTGTTTTGATAAAAAGAAACCTAATTACAGGTACATGCCTAATATGTATACTTCTGTAGCAGTTGAAACATATAGTGAATATGAGATACTACCTAATGGTCAAGCAGCCTTAACTCCAGTGAAAGGTACAATATCTAGAGGTTGGATGCCATACGAATATGAGAATACACAAGAGGGAAAGGCTTTAGCCACCAAAGAATTAAAGATACCGCTAGCGGTAAATGAAGAAAATCTTGCTAAAGGAAAAGAACTATTTAATATTTATTGTGCAATTTGTCATGGAAATAAAGGAGATGGTCAAGGAACCTTAGTTAAAAGAGAAAAGTTTCTTGGAATACCAAGCCTTGCAGATAAGGGAAGAAATATTACTGAAGGAGATATTTATCATGTGATGATGTATGGATTAAATTCAATGGGTTCTTATGCTTCTCAGACTAATGAAAAGGAAAGATGGCAGATTACTATGCACGCGTTGGATTTAAAATCTAAATTGAATGGTGAGCCTTTGTGGTCATCTGCACAGAAAGATTCAATGGAAAAAGAAACCACTTCAAACGAAGCAAATTAATAAAAAGAATAAAGAGAATAGCTAAGATATGTATACGTTACCAAGTAAATTAAAGTTTTTTGCAATTATTCTTATGGTAATAGGTGCCCTAGGAATCGTAACAGGCTTTCTGTCCACTCCAAGTAATACTGACGAGGTGAAAGAAATGTTGGCATCTGGTCATGATGATGGACATCAAACAGAAGCTACTCATACTGAAAGTCATGCAGAACAGTCTCATGGTGAAAATATCCACGATGATGATAGCCATTACGAGCATGTTTTACATCAATTACAGAACAGACCTTGGTCTTCCTTGTATATTGCAAGCTTCTTATTCTTTATGATTTCCCTAGGTGTTTTAGCATTTTATGCTATTCAAATTGCATCCCAAGCAGGCTGGTCGCCGGTACTTTTTAGAGTTATGGAAGGAATAACTTCTTATTTGATTCCCGGCGGAATTATTATGTTAATACTAATTGGTCTTTCGGCATTTCATTTCAATCATTTATTTGTTTGGGCTGATCCGGAGGTCGTTGCACACGATAAATTAATACAAGGCAAGTCAGGATGGTTAAATAGTTGGGGAGTTCTTATTAGAGCGATTATATTTATTGGTGGTTGGGTAGCTTATCGTCAAATATCTCTCAAATTATCAAGAAAGCAAGACGAGGCTACAGATAGCAAATGGTTTAAAAAAAGTTTTAAGATATCAGCAGGATTTTTAGTCTTTTTTATTTATACAGAATCCGTAATGTCCTGGGACTGGTTAATGAGTTTTGATCCACATTGGTTTAGCACATTATTTGGATGGTATGTCTTTGCCGGTATGATAGTTTGCGCTGTTACTACCATTGCCTTAGTTACTATGGTATTAAAATCTCAAGGTTATTTAGAATACGTAAACGATAGTCATATTCATGATTTGGCTAAATTTATGTTTGGTTTTAGTATTTTTTGGACTTACTTATGGTTCTCGCAATTTATGTTGATATGGTATGCTAATATTCCGGAAGAAGTTACCTATTTCGTAACTAGAATAGAAGACTTCAAATTACCATTTTTTGGTATGGTAGTTTTAAATTTTATTTTCCCAATTTTGGTACTAATGAATAGTGATTATAAGCGAGTAAATTGGTTTGTTGTGATGTCTGGAATTGTTATAATTATTGGACATTATGTAGATTTATTTGTGATGGTGATGCCTGCAACTGTTGGAACTTCTTGGTATTTTGGAATTCCTGAATTGAGTTCTGTTGTATTTTTTCTGGGATTGTTTATATATGTTGTATTTACCGCTTTAACAAAAGCACCATTATTGGCTAAAGGGAACCCTTTTTTAAAGGAAAGTAAAAATTTTCATTATTAATTTAATTTGTTGATAAGATAACGATGACCGCATTTTTAATAATTTTAGTAATCATTCTTTTTGGAGTAGCTGTCTGGCAAATGAATAAAGTATTCCAATTGTCAAAGTCGCCAAAATCTGAAAACTCAGAAATTGCATCAAATAACGACAATAATATTCAAGGGTATTTAATGTTAGCCTTTGTATTTTTCTTGTATGGAATTTTAGCATACTGCTTCTGGGAATGGGGGGATGTACTATTACCAGTATCTGCTTCTGAACATGGAGTAGAGATCGACCAATTAATGCTTACTTCCATGATACTTATTTTTCTTGTAGGTATTTTTACACAATGGTTACTGCATTATTTTGCTTTTGTCTACAGGGGTAGTAAAGAAAAAAAGGCATTATTCTATGCTGAAAATCATCGATTAGAATTTATCTGGACGATCATACCAGTTTTCGTATTAGCAGGCTTAATAATTTATGGATTATTTACTTGGTCCGATATCATGTATGTGGATGAAGATGAAGATCCATTGGTAGTAGAATTATATGCCTATCAGTTTGATTGGAGAGCTCGATATGCTGGAAATGATAATACCCTTGGAGAAGCTAATGTTAGACTTATTGAAGGAGTTAATCAACTTGGAGTAGATACTTCAGATCCAAATGCACAAGATGATAAAGTTGTAAATGAACTTCATTTACCTCTAGGAAGGAAAGTTTTATTTAAAATGAGGTCTCAAGACGTTTTACACTCAGCTTATATGCCTCATTTTAGAGCACAAATGAATTGTGTACCAGGAATGATAACTCAATTTGCTTTTACGCCATCTATTACTACTGATGATATGCGAATGAATGATGATGTAATCGAAAAAGTGGAGCATATCAACCAGATTAGAACAGAAAAAAATATTGATCTACTTGCAAAAGGAGAAGAAGTATTGGAAATGTATGAATTTGATTATTTATTACTTTGTAATAAAATATGTGGTAGTAATCATTTTAACATGCAAATGAAAATTATTGTAGAATCTGAAGAAGACTACAATACTTGGTTAGCTGAACAAGCTACAATTGCTGAAACCATAAAAAAATAAATAAATAGCATAAAGAGATATGTCAGAACACGCTAACAATCACGATGATCACGGACATCACCATAAAGAAACTTTTGTAACAAAATACATCTTTAGTCAAGATCATAAAATGATATCCAAGCAATACCTCATCACAGGTTTGTTTATGGGGATCATTGGTATCGCAATGTCATTACTTTTTAGACTACAACTTGCTTGGCCAGATCATCAATTTACTATTTATGAGATATTTCTGGGGAAATGGGCCGAGAACGGTGTTATGGATCCTAATGTGTATTTATCACTAGTTACTATACATGGAACCATTATGGTGTTTTTTGTTTTGACCGCTGGATTAAGTGGTACGTTTAGTAATTTATTAATACCCTTACAAATAGGTGCCCGTGATATGGCTTCAGGATTTCTTAATATGGTTTCTTATTGGTTATTCTTTCTGTCAAGTGTCATTATGGTACTATCTCTATTTGTTGAAGCGGGTCCCGCAGCAGCAGGTTGGACCATATATCCTCCATTAAGTGCTTTACCGCAAGCTATGCCTGGATCTGGTGCAGGAATGACACTTTGGTTAGTTTCAATGGCGATCTTTATTGCTTCATCCCTCCTGGGTTCATTAAATTATATAGTAACAGTTCTTAATCTAAGAACTAAAGGAATGTCAATGACTAGACTTCCGTTAACAATTTGGTGCTTCTTTTTAACTGCAATAATTGGTGTTGTCTCTTTTCCAGTTTTGTTATCTGCAGCCTTAATGCTTATCATGGATAGAAGTTTTGGAACATCCTTCTTTTTATCCGATATTTATATAGCTGGAGAAGTTTTACACAATCAAGGGGGCTCTCCGGTTTTATTTGAGCATTTATTTTGGTTTTTAGGTCATCCAGAGGTTTATATAGTAATATTACCTGCTATGGGATTAGTTTCTGAAATAATGGCCACCAATGCACGTAAACCAATATTTGGTTATCGAGCTATGATAGTATCTGTTTTAGCTATTGCTTTTCTTTCAACTATAGTTTGGGGTCACCACATGTTTATTTCAGGAATGAACCCATTTTTAGGATCTGTATTTACATTTACCACATTATTAATTGCAATACCTTCCGCTGTAAAAGCATTCAACTGGATTACAACTTTATGGAAAGGTAATCTCAAAATGAATCCAGCTATGTTATTTTCTATAGGTTTTGTATCTACTTTTATTAGTGGTGGTTTAACAGGAATCATTTTAGGAGATAGTGCGCTCGATATTAATGTGCATGACACCATGTTTGTAGTAGCTCACTTTCATCTAGTAATGGGGATATCAGCTTTGTATGGTCTTTTTGCAGGTGTTTACCATTGGTTCCCAAAAATGTTCGAAGGAAGATTGTTGAATAAAAAATTAGGATATATTCACTTTTGGATTACTGCCATAGGAGCTTATGGAGTATTTTTCCCAATGCATTTTATTGGCATGGCAGGATTACCGAGAAGATATTATACCAATACCAATTTTCCATACTTTGATGATTTATTAGAAATTAATGTGGTCATATCAGTTTTTGCCTTTATCACTGCAGCTGGACAACTATTTTTCTTATATAACTTTATTCACTCAATGTTTTACGGCAAAATGGGAGGTAAAAACCCTTGGGATTCCACCACTCTTGAGTGGACAGCTGAAGTTAAACACATTCATGGAAATTGGGATGGCCCAATACCAGAAGTACATCGTTGGTCTTATGATTACAGTAAGTTGAATAAAGACAATTCAGACTATGTCCTTCCGGGACAAGATTACATTCCTCAACATATTCCACTTCAAGATAATGAAGACGAATTAAAGCATTAAAGTTTAATGATAATTAAATTTTTTTAATGAGCATAACAAAGCCTTTTGATTTCGAAAGGCTTTTTTTATTTATTCAATTAATGGTTCCCTTTCGATTTGTATATTTGTTTCTATGAATGAACATTTAGATCCATCTGATGAAAATTTTACTCCTGAAGAATTTGAGGTAGAAAAAAAATTGCGCCCTCTTTCTTTTGACGACTTTTCAGGACAAGACCAAGTTCTTGAAAATTTAAAAATATTTGTTCAGGCTGCAAACTTAAGAAGCGAAGCTTTAGATCATACCTTATTTCACGGACCTCCTGGTCTAGGAAAAACAACCTTAGCTCATATTCTTTCCAACGAATTAGAAGTTGGCATTAAAGTTACTTCTGGGCCAGTTCTTGATAAACCTGGAGATTTAGCTGGGTTATTAACAAATCTAGAGGAACGAGACGTTTTATTTATTGACGAAATCCACAGACTAAGTCCAATTGTCGAAGAGTATCTTTATTCTGCAATGGAAGACTATAAGATTGATATCATGATTGAGTCAGGTCCAAACGCAAGATCTGTTCAAATTAACTTGAATCCGTTTACCTTAGTAGGTGCCACAACACGATCAGGTTTGTTAACAGCACCAATGCGTGCTAGATTTGGTATTTCATCTAGATTACAGTATTATACGACTGATTTATTGACGACCATTGTTCAACGAAGCGCATTAATACTTGGAGTTCCAATTAGTATGGAGGCTGCTATAGAAATTGCAGGTAGAAGTAGAGGTACACCAAGGATAGCTAATGCGTTGTTGAGAAGAGTAAGAGATTTTGCCCAAATTAAAGGAGACGGTAATATTGATATTAAGATTGCTAAGTTTGCTTTAGAGGCTTTGAATGTTGATGCACATGGTTTAGATGAAATGGATAATAGAATTTTAACCACCATCATAGAAAAATTTAAAGGCGGTCCAGTTGGAATCACAACTTTAGCTACCGCTGTTTCAGAAAGTTCTGAAACCATAGAAGAAGTTTATGAGCCTTTTTTAATCCAACAAGGATTTATAATGAGAACTCCTAGAGGAAGAGAGGTGACAGAAGCTGCATATAAACATTTGGGAAAAACTAAGGGCCCAACTCAAGGCGGTCTGTTTTAAACTTTGGATTTTAAATCAATCCATACAGAATTGATTAAAAATGAAGCAAAACGACTTGGCTTCCTTTCTTGTGGTATTAGTAAAGCAGATTTTCTTGAAGAAGAAGCACCCCGCCTAGAGCAGTGGCTAAACAAGAGCATGCATGGCGAAATGCAGTATATGGAAAATCATTTTGATAAACGACTAGATCCAACAAAACTCGTTGAAGACTCAAAATCAGTGGTTTCTTTATTGCTAAATTATTTTCCCTCTGAAGAACCCCAAGATAAAACAGCTCCTAAAATCTCCAAATATGCTTATGGCACTGATTATCACCTTATTATTAAGGAAAAATTGAAGCGATTATTAGAATTTATTTATGAAGAAATAGGTGAAGTATCTGGCCGGGCATTTGTAGATTCAGCTCCCGTTCTTGACAAAGCATGGGCCGCGAAAAGCGGACTAGGTTGGGTAGGAAAAAATAGTAACCTTATCACAAAAGATACCGGTTCGTTTTATTTTATTGCAGAGTTAATTATAGATTTACCATTAAATTACGACAATCCAACTACGGACCATTGTGGTACCTGTACAGCTTGTATAGATGCTTGTCCGACAAAAGCTATTGTAGACCCTTATGTAGTAGACGGAAGTAAATGTATTTCTTATTTCACTATTGAACTAAAAAATGAGCTCCCTTCTAGTATGAAAGGAAGTTTTGATAATTGGATGTTTGGATGTGATATTTGTCAAGATGTATGTCCATGGAACCGGTTTAGTAAAGCTCATAGCGAACCACTCTTCAATCCAAATAAAAAATTATTATCAATGTCAAAATCCGAATGGGAAGAAATTACAGAAGAGTTATTTCAAGAAATTTTTAAAAAGAGTGCAGTTAAGAGGACGAAATTTTCAGGATTAACAAGAAATATTAATTTTCTTAAAATATAGTCATATAAAATAGTAGTTACATGAAAAAAGAAACTATAAGAAAACAAGCTTTAAAATACCATGAATTACCAAAGCCAGGAAAAATAGAAGTAGTTCCAACTAAGAAGTATGCTTCACAAAGAGATTTGTCACTTGCTTATTCTCCAGGGGTTGCCGAACCATGTTTGGAAATTGAAAAAAATATTGACGAAGTATATAGATATACAAACAAGGGGAATTTAGTCGCTGTAATTACAAACGGAACAGCAGTTTTAGGGTTGGGCGATATAGGACCAGAAGCCTCCAAGCCTGTTATGGAAGGAAAAGGATTACTTTTTAAGATATTTGCTGATATTGACGTTTTTGATATAGAAATTAATGCAAACAGTGTTGAGGATTTTATTAATACAGTTAAGAATATAGCACCTACATTTGGAGGTATTAATTTAGAAGATATAAAAGCTCCTGAAGCATTTGAAATTGAAAGAAGACTTAAGAAAGAGCTTGATATTCCTGTGATGCATGACGATCAACACGGCACAGCAATCATTTCATCCGCAGCACTTATAAATGCAGTTGAGATTGCCAATAAGGAGTTAGAAAATATTTCGATAGTAATTAACGGTGCAGGTGCAGCGGCAATATCTTGTACAAAGCTATACAAATCGTTGGGGGTAAAAGCAACTAATATTATTATGTTAGACAGTAAAGGTGTTATCCGAAAAGATAGAGATGATTTAACTATTGAAAAAGCAGAGTTTGCGACTAATAAGGAGATTCATTCTTTAGAGGAAGCAATTGACGGAGCAGATGTTTTTGTTGGCTTATCTGTAGCAGATATTTTAACTCCAGAAATGTTGCTTTCTATGGCAGCTAATCCGATAGTATTTGCATTAGCAAATCCAAATCCTGAAATTAACTATAAACTAGCAATCAAGACTAGAAAAGATATCATTATGGCTACTGGAAGGAGTGACCATCCAAATCAAGTGAACAATGTGCTGGGTTTTCCTTTTATTTTTAGAGGTGCTTTAGATGTTAGAGCAACAAAAATAAATGAAGCTATGAAGATGGCTTCGGTACTTGCATTAGCTAAATTAGCTAAAGAACCTGTGCCTGAACAGGTGAATATTGCATACGGAGAAACTAAACTGATTTTTGGAAAAGATTATATAATCCCTAAACCTTTTGATCCAAGATTAATTAGCACCATTCCTCTTGCTGTTGCAAAAGCAGCTGTAGCTAGCGGGGTTGCAAAGGAACCTTTAGGTAACTGGAATAAATATGAAGAAAAGCTTTATAAGCGAATGGGGAATGATAATAAGATGTTGCGAATGTTGTTTAACAGAGCAAAAACAAGCCCTAAAAGAATTGTATTTGCTGAAGCAGACCATTTAGATGTCTTAAAAGCCGCTCAAATTGTTTTTGAAGAAGGTATTGGTATTCCAATCTTATTAGGAAGGAAAGATATTATTTTAGAATTAATGAAAGAAATTGATTTTGATGCCGATATTGAAATTTTAGATCCAAAAAATGATGATCAAAACAATAAACTTAAAGAGTATGCAAAAATTTATTGGTCTCAAAGGCAAAGAAAAGGAGTAACTCTTTATGCATCAGAAAAATTAATGAGAGAAAGGAATTATTTTGCATCTATGATGGTAAATGTTGGAGATGCCGATGCGATGATTTCTGGGTATTCTAGAGCATATCCTGTTGTTATAAAACCAGTTTTAGAAACTATCGGAAAATTTGATGGCGTTAACAAAATAGCAACAACAAATGTAATGCTTACTAATAGAGGCCCCCTTTTCATTTCAGATACCTCCATTAATATAAACCCTACAGCAAAAGAACTTGCAAATATTGCTCAAATGACCAATTATACAATGAAAATGTTTGGCATTAAACCAGTAATAGCTATGATATCCTATGCTAATTTTGGATCGTCAAAAAGTCCAGAGGCAAGAAAGGTAAGAGAAGCGGTCTCCTATTTACATAAAATTAGTCCCGAAACAATTGTAGACGGGGAATTACAGACAGATTTTGCTTTAAATAGTTCTTTGTTAAAAAAAACATTTCCATTTTCAAAACTAGCTGGAAAAAAGGTTAATGCTTTAATTTTTCCAAATTTAGATTCAGCAAATAGTAATTATAAGCTTTTAAAAGAATTAAATAACGTAGAAACGATTGGACCAATAATGCTCGGAATGAGAAAAGCTGTTCATATTCTTCAGCTTGGAGCAAGTGTTGAGGAAATTGTAAATATTGCTGCCGTTGCGGTAGTTGATGTTCAGCAAAAAGAAAAGATTCAAAAACAGAAGAAAAAAAGCTAAATATAGAATGGTTTTTTAGCATTTTCAGGGATTGTAGATGCAAATATTTATACTATATTTGAGCCATCAACCGTATAGCCAATGATTACCCATCTACAGGGAAGACTTGTTGAAAAAACCCCTACTAATATAGTTATAGACTGTAATGGTGTTGGGTATTTTGTGCATATCTCATTACATACATTTTCGAACCTCTCTGACACCGAAAGTGTAAAGTTATTTATACATTTACAAGTACGTGAAGATTCACATACATTATTTGGTTTTTCAACTAAGGTTGAAAGAGAAATATTTAGGTTGTTAATTTCTGTATCCGGCGTTGGTGCAAGTATTGCTAGAACAATGCTTTCATCGTTAACACCAGATCAGGTTAAGGATGCGATAGCTCAAAATGATTTTGCAGCTATTCAGTCAGTAAAAGGAATTGGGTCTAAAACTGCTCAAAGAGTCGTTTTGGATTTAAAAGATAAAATATTAAAAGTTTATGGCTTAGATGAGGTTTCTGTTGTTTCAAACAATACTAACAAAAACGAGGCGTTATCTGCTTTAGAGACGCTAGGTTTTGGAAGAAAACAAGCAGAAAAAATTTGTGATTCTATTGTAAAAAACGATGCAAATGCTTCTGTAGAAACTATCATAAAGTTAGCTTTAAAAAATTTGTAAAAAATTGGGAGTAAAAAAATACAATTTTAAAAATAGCTTTTTCAAGCAAATATTAATTTTAAGCGTCCTCCTAGGATCTTTTGCCACATCTTATTCTCAAGATTCAACAAGCACCGGCAGTACTATGGGAAGGATGGACCTTCCAACTCCTTCTAGTATACAAGATTTATATACCTACGATCCAATTACAGAAATGTATATTTACTCTCAAATGGTTGGTGATTTTTCTATATCCTATCCATTAATTCTTACACCGGAAGAGTATAGAGATTTAATTCTTAACCAGCAAATGAAATCTTATTTTAAAGATAAGATAGATGCTGCTGATGGTAGAAAAGAAGGCTCAGAAGAATTACAAAAAAACTTATTACCCGCTTTTTATGTTAATTCTAGTTTTTTTGAATCTATTTTTGGGGGAAATACCATAGAAATAATTCCTCAAGGTAGTGTTGAAATTGATTTAGGAATGCTTTACACTAAACAAGATAATCCGTCTTTTTCACCAAGAAATAGAAGTAATTTATCTTTTGATTTTGATCAAAGAATTAGCCTGAGTTTATTGGGAAAAATTGGTGAAAGACTTCAGATTACTGCTAACTATGATACGCAATCTACTTTTGATTTTCAAAATCAGATTAAACTAGAATATACTCCAATTGAAGATGATATAATTAGAAAAATTGAGGTCGGTAACGTTAGTATGCCTCTAAACAGTTCTTTAATTCAAGGTGCTCAAAGTTTATTTGGTGTTAAAGGAGAAGTGCAATTTGGTAAAACCACTATCACAGGTGTGTTTTCTGAACAAAAATCTGAAACAAGAACCGTTGTAGCTGAAGGTGGTGCAACAATAACCGATTTTGACATTTTTGCTTTGGATTATGATGAAAATAGACATTTCTTTTTATCCCATTACTTCAGAGATAACTATGATAGAGTTTTGGCGCAATATCCATTTATTAACACAAATATTCAAATTACTAGAACAGAAGTTTGGGTTACAAACAGAACAAATGCAACAGACAATGTAAGAAATATTGTTGCATTGCAAGATATTGGTGAGTCAAATCCAGAAAACATTGGCTTACCCTTTCCTCCAGGGGGATTTATAAATGCTTCAACTAGAGCTTACCCAGATAATGATAATAACGATTTTAACCCACTTGGAATTGAAGGGGATGATTCTTCGATACTTAATCCTGCAATTCGAGATATAGCTACAGTACAATCTGGTTTTAGCGGACTTCAAACTAGAGATGGGTTAGATTATGTGACTTTAGAAAACGCTAGAAAATTGAATACTGGAGAATATAAATTAGATACCCAACTAGGTTACATTTCTTTGAATCAGCGTTTGAATAATGATGAAGTATTGGCTGTAGCTTTCCAATTTACAGTAAACGGAACTGTTTATCAAGTTGGTGAGTTTTCTAGTGACGGTGTAGACGCATCGGGAGGAACAATTCCAGGTGAGGATGATGATGAACCGATTGAAGGAATATCTCAAAACCTTGTTGTTAAATTATTAAAGAGTAATATCACCAATGTAGAGGAACCTATCTGGGATATTATGATGAAAAATATTTATCCTTTAGGAGCTTTTCAATTAGAACGAGATGGATTTAATATGAATATATTATACACAGATCCTTCTCCTCAAAATTTTATAACAGCAGCAGAGGGAAGTATCGAATATCCAGCGTTAGATTTACCCTCTGATGTTGATAACACACCATTATTAAAGGTTTTTAATCTAGATCGATTGAACTTTAATGGAGATCCACAACAAGGAGGTGATGGGTTTTTTGATTTTTCACCAGGGATTACGGTAGATACTCAAAACGGAAGAATTATATTCACAAACATTGAGCCTTTTGGAAGTCATTTATTTGAAAAGCTAGGAAATACATCCAACGCCTCTGAAGATTACAACAATCCTTTAACTTATAACGCAAATCAAAACAAATACGTTTTTAAAAAGCTTTATGAGTCAACAAAAACTATAGCAGAGCAAGAAGAAAGTGATAAAAATAAGTTTCAATTAAAAGGAACTTATAAGTCTACTGGTGCAGATGGAATTCCTATTGGAGCATTCAACATACCACAAGGTTCTGTAACAGTAACTGCTGGTGGTCGAGTTTTAGTAGAAGGAGTAGACTATACTGTAAATTATCAATTAGGAAGGGTTCAAATTTTAGATTCTTCATTATTAAATTCAAATACACCAATTTCTGTTTCTACTGAAAATAACACCTTATTTGGCCAACAAACCAAAAGGTTTACAGGTTTAAATGTTGAACATATTTTTAATGAAAAGTTCCAAATGGGAGCAACTTTTTTAAATTTAAACGAAAGACCTTTAACTCAAAAATCTTCTTTTAGTTCGGAGCCAATCAATAATTCTATTTTTGGCTTGAACGCTAATTACTCTACCGAAGTTCCTTTTCTTACTAGATTAGTGAATAAACTTCCTAATATCGATACTGATGTGGAGTCCGTTTTTTCTTTAAGAGGCGAATTTGCATATTTATTACCTGGTGCACCAAAAGTTTCAAATTTGAATGGCAAAACAACTGCGTACGTCGATGACTTTGAAGCGGCTCAGACTAATTTTGATATAAGCTCTCCATTAACTTGGTTTTTATCAAGTGCTCCTATCGGTTTTGGAGGTGAGCAAGGTAACGGAAACTTAGCCAGTAACTATAGACGTGCAAAATTGTCTTGGTATAACATTGACCCAATATTTTACAGTTCCCAAAGACCTGATGGAATAACTATTGACGATATTTCATCCCCTTTTACTAGAAGAATTTTCAGAAATGAAATATTTCCAAATCAAGATATTATTCAAGGTCAAACACAAGCACTTTTTTCTTTAGACCTGGCTTTTTCGCCAGCTGAGAGAGGTCAATATAATTATAATCCAGCAGCAAACGGAACCAACACTATTCCGAACCCTGGGTCTAATTTTGGTGGAATTATAAGACAATTAACCACTACTGATTTTGAAAGGTCAAATGTTGAATATATTCAATTTTGGCTTATGGATCCGTTTTTATACGATGAGACAGCAGGAAGTGATGGTGGTACTATTACCTTTAATTTAGGAAATATTTCTGAGGATGTTTTAAAAGACGGAAGAAAGCAATACGAAAATGGACTACCTGAAGACGGATCTAATACCAATACGATACCTACCTCATATGGTAAAGTTCCCACAAATCAATCATTGCTTTATGTTTATGATACACAAGGACAAGAAAGAATTAATCAAGATATTGGATACGATGGTCTTAACGATGGTGATGAGGCAATATTATATCCTGAATTTTCTGGTTTATCTGATCCCGCTGGAGATAATTATAAATATTTTTTACAAGCAGAAGGAAATTTAGTACAACGTTACAGCCAGTATAACGGTACTCAAGGAAATTCGCCAGAAATTTTAACAAATACTGACAGAGGCTCAACACCTCTTCCTGATGTGGAAGATATTAATCGAGATAATACGATGAATACGGTAGATAGTTATTTTGAGTACAACATCGATGTTTATCCTGGAATGGACGCTACCAACAGTGACTATATTACCGATACAAAAGAAATAAATGTTACCCTTCAAAACAACGAGATTATTCCTGTAAGGTGGGTTCAATTTAAAGTTCCTATAAGTGAGCCAGATGTATCAGTAAATGGCGCTTCAGATTTTAGATCTATTCGATTTATGCGTATGTATTTATCCGATTTTGAAGAAGATATGATATTACGATTCGGGACATTAGATTTAATTCGTGGAGATTACAGAAGATATCAAGTTGCTTTAGATGAAAATGCCCAAGATCCAACGGCAGGGAATACTTTGTTTGAAAATTTTACTGTTAGTATTGAAGAGAATGAAAATAGATCCCCTATTCCTTATGTTTTACCACCAGGTGTATACAGAGAACAACTCAATAATAATAATAATATAATCCGTCAAAACGAACAGTCGTTATCTTTAAGAACCTGCGGATTAGATCCAGAAGATGGAAGATCTGTTTACAAAAATTTTAATGTAGACATGAGGCAGTATAAAAACTTAGAGATGTTTATTCATACTGAATCTATTGAGAACGAAGCTATGTTGTCCGATGGCGATATGGTAGCATTTGTTAGATTGGGAAATGATTTATCTCAAAATTATTATGAAGTTCAACTACCATTAAACCCTACTACTTTTGGTAGTTCGTCTCCTGAAGATATATGGCCAATTGAAAATAGACTTCTACTTCCGTTTGAATTATTACAGCAGGTAAAAGCACTGGCTTTAGGGGATCAAAATAATATTCCAAATGAAACTTCATTTTATTTGCAATCTGAATTAGATCCGAACTTTTCTGGTCCTGAAAATGAGTTAAGAATAGGAATAAAAGGTAATCCAAGTTTTGGTAATGTAAGAACTATAATGATTGGTGTTCGTAATAATACCACCAGTGAAATTTGTGGTGAAACATGGTTTAATGAGTTAAGAATGACAGAGTTAGACAATCAAGGGGGTTGGGCTGCTATAGCTAGTATGGATGTCAATTTAGCAGATTTTGCAACTGTAAGTGCGTCTGGTAGTAAAAGTACTGTTGGGTTTGGCTCAATTGAACAGGGTCCAAATCAAAGAAGTTTAGAAGACGTTCAAGAGTATGGTTTGGTTACAAACTTTAATTTAGGACAGCTGTTACCTCAAAAATGGGGAATTCAGTTGCCATTTAATTATGGTCGTTCAGAAGAACTAATAACCCCAAAATACGACGAAGAATATCAGGATATAGAACTTCAAACAAGACTTGATAATCAACAAGATTCTCAAAGGCGCCAAGAAATTCAAGAGCAGTCAGAGGAATATACCAAAAGGCAAAGTATCAATTTTATTGGAGTTCGAAAAAATAAGGTAGGTAATTCCAAGCCAAAAGTTTATGATATCGAAAATTTCACCTTTTCTTATTCCTACAATCAAGTAGATCATAGAAGTTTTGAAGTAAAACAATCTAAAGAACAAAGTGTATTATTAGGCGGGACTTATAACTATAACTTTCGACCAAAACCTGTAGAGCCATTTAAAAAGAATGACTCTATATTTAGAAGTAAATATTGGAAATTATTAAAAGATTTTAATTTCAATTATCTACCTACAAATATATCAGTGGGCTCTAACTATAATAGACAATATACTGAACAAAAGTTTAGAGAGTTAAACCTACCTGAAGGGAGTATTGGTGTTCCCACTCTATATCAAAGAAATTTCTTATTTGACTGGCAGTATACGATTAATTATAACCTAACAAAATCTTTAAGGTTTAATTTTTCGTCTACCAACAACCGTACTGTTAAGAATTATATAGATGTTTTTGGAAATACAGATAACACCATTGGAGTCTGGGATGGGTTTTTTGATATTGGTGATCCAAATCAACATTTTCAATCACTTCAGCTGAATTACGACATCCCCTTTAATAAAGTGCCATTTTTGAAATTTATTAGAGCCACATACTCGTATACAGGAGATTTTCAATGGCAAAAAAGTAGTGATTTATTCTTAGATATACCCATCCTTAACGAAGATGGAACTACTCAGTCCTACAATCTAGGGAACTCAGTTCAAAATGCTCAAACTCACCGTATCAATTCGAGTTTAGATATGAAGACTCTTTATAAATACGTTGGGCTTATAAAAAGAAAGAAAAGTAAAAAAATTGTTCCGCCCGGAACCAATTCAAAGGATACAGAAAGTAGCTCTAGAGGTGATAGAGATAAATCTTTTGGAAAATCTGGGAAGGATGATAACCAACAAAATAAAAATTCAAAAAAAGGAGTAGCAAATCAATCTGGAGACACAAGAGGTAATGGTGGACCAGAGTTCTCAACTTCTCTCACAACTGGAGAAAAGTCTATGAATGTATTGATAGATTTAGTTACGATGGTAAAAAAAGTACAGTTTAACTATCAAGAAAATAATGGAATATTTCTACCGGGATATACCCCTACTGTTGGTCTTGCAGGTACATTTAAACCAACTGCAGGCTTCACTTTTGGAAGTCAAGCAGAGATCAGAGACTTAGCAGCTAGAAATGGATGGTTAACATTATACCCTGAATTTAACGAGCAATATACTGAAGTAGAGTCTACTCAATTAGATTTTCAAGCAAACCTTATTCCTGTTCAAGATTTAAAAATTGATTTAACAGCTAGCAGAATTTATTCAGAGAATTATGCTGAAAATTATATAGTTGAAAACGATTTATATCGTTCATTGACTCCCAATGTTTTTGGTAACTTCAATATTTCTACTATCTTGATTAAGACTGCGTTTTCAACTAGTGATGAAACTACCTCTCAACCATTTGAAGATTTTAGAAGCAATCGTTTAACAATAGCTAAAAGATTAGCTGAAGAGTATTATGGTACTACTACGTATCCAGTAGACCCTGAAACCGGATATCCAGTTGGTTTTGGAAAAACTAGCCAAGATGTTTTATTGCCAGCGTTCTTGTCAGCTTATAAAGGGAGTAGTCCTGAGAAAGAAAGTACAAGTATTTTCAGAGATATTCCAATCCCAAATTGGGATTTAAAATATACAGGCTTGATGAAATTTCCTTGGTTTAAAAAGTACTTTAAACGTTTTTCATTGCAACACGGTTATCGATCAGGCTATACAGTCAATCAATTTAGAACCAATTTAGATTTTGATATCAATAATCCTCAGGATACTGATCAGTCAGGAAATTTTAAAAGTAAAACACTTTTAACAAACGTTAATTTAGTAGAACAATTTTCCCCACTAATTAGAATTGATTTTGAAATGAAAAATTCAATAAACATTTTATTTGAACTAAAAAAAGACAGAGCATTGTCATTAAGTTTTGCAAATAATTTGTTGACAGAAATTCAAGGGAATGAAATAGTAATTGGAGCGGGATACCGGATAAAAGATTTAAGGATTGGCACAAATTTTGGCGGAAAGAAACAAATACTTAAAAGTGATTTAAATTTTAAGTTAGATTTATCTAGAAGAGATAATAAAACAATTATTAGATACCTTGATATTGCAAATAATCAAACTACAGCTGGTCAAACAATTTATGGAGCGCAATTAACCGTTGATTATGCGTTGAGTAAAAATTTAACAGCACTGTTTTATTATGATCATTCTTTTTCGGAATATGCAATTTCAACAGCTTTTCCACAAACTACTATAAGAGGAGGGTTTACCTTGCGATATAACTTTGGAAATTAATAAAAACCTATATTATTTATGATGAATACACCTTCAAATTTAAAATACACAAAAGACCATGAATGGATTAATGTTGATGGCGACATAGCTACGGTAGGAATAACTGATTTTGCGCAAAGTGAATTAGGAGATATCGTTTATGTTGAAGTAGAGACTTTAGATGAAACTTTAAATAAAGATGAGGTTTTTGGAACAGTGGAAGCCGTAAAGACAGTCTCTGATTTATTTATTCCTTTATCTGGAGAAGTAATTGAGTTCAATGAAAGTCTAGAATCAGAACCTGAAAAAGTAAATTCTGACGCATATGGCGAAGGTTGGATGATAAAAATTAAAATATCAAATCAGGAAGAAATTAATCAACTATTAGATGCAGAATCCTATAAAGAGCTTATTGGAGAGTAAACAATTGCTTGTTGTTTGTATCCTTTATTCTGTATTTATAAGTATACTTTTTTTGCTGCCTACCAAAGAGATTCCAAAACTATTTGATACTTTCATCCCAATTGATAAACTAGTTCATGTGTCTATATTTTTGGTTTTGACCTTTTTATGGTTATTGTACGTCAATAGTATTTTAAATGACACAAAACCAATAGTTTTATTATTTATTCTTATAGCCAGTTTGTTTTATGGCATACTAATTGAAGTAATTCAAGAACTCTATGTGTCGTCAAGAGGAGCAGAAGTTCTAGATGTAATAGCCGATTTACTTGGTGCTAGTTTAGGGCTGTTATTTTTTAGAAATTATAAAAACAGAATTACATCTTGAATTTTTTTATATACTCAAGAAATTATATATTTTAGCAACTAGTTAAATAAACCCTTATGGAACCAAAAAAAAATCCAAAATCAGATCTAAATCGTAGGAGCATGATATTTTTCCAATTAGGAATGATATTAATGCTTTTTATTACATGGAGAGCCATAGAAAATAAAACTTACGAAAAGGCTGAAATAAATCAAGATATGCTTAATCTAGGTGATGATTTGGAAGAAGATATTCCTATCACAGATATGAATATACCACCACCACCACCACCTCCTCCTCCTCCAGCTCCTGAAGTTATTGAGGTGATTGAAGATGAAGCAGATATTGAAGAAACAATAATTGAATCTGCTGAAGTGAATCAGGAAGAAGAGATTATGGAAATTGATGAAATCGAAGAGGCGATTGAAGAAGAAATTGCTGATGTTCCATTTGCGGTTATTGAAAATGTACCTGTTTATCCTGGATGTGAGAAAAAGAGATCCAATGCTGAAAAAAAGAAATGTATGTCTGAAAAAGTTCAAAAATTTGTTCAGAAGAAATTCAATACAGAACTTGCAGGCGATTTAGGATTGGAGGGTAGACAACGAATAGCTGTTCAGTTTAAAATTGATAAAAATGGCGATGTAGTCAATGTTAGAGCGCGAGCTCCTCATCCAAAATTAGAGCAAGAGGCTGTAAAGGTTGTGAAAGCCTTGCCAAAAATGGTGCCAGGAAGACAACGAGGAACAGCTGTAGGTGTACTCTATTCTTTACCTATTTTATTTCAAGTAGAGAACTAAATTATAATTATAAACTTAAAGTAGTTATATACTCATTAGTATAGGTTTTTAAAAAGCCACAAAAAAAGCCCATGAAACACCATGGGCTTTTTTTTAAAAAAAATTATTAGTTTTTCTTTTCTTTATTATTTTGCATTTCTTTTAATCTTTCCATAGCTCTTTCTTCAGGACTTCTAGTATCAACAGGGCCTAATTGATAGGTTAATTCTTCATATAAGGAAGTTAGGAACATTTCAGTGGTGACAGAACCATCTCCAAACCCTCTAGAGTCTAAATTATTGGTAATACTTTTCTTGGCTAAAACAGTTTCTAAAGTATTACCATTTTTAATCATAATCATTAGTTGTTTGGTAACATTAGCCATTACTTTTCGGTAATTTATTAGATCTAATACATTTGCTAAAGTTCCTTTTCCTGGAACTATAACGGTATTTTCATCAACAAAATCTCCGATTTTTGATATGTTACTTAATATTGACTCTAGGGTAACTCCATTCTTATAATCTAAATATGGGTACTTTTTATGAGTATATATAGCTCCTGTGAAAAGTACATTTTCATTTGGCAAATAAACTAATGAATTACCTTCATTACTTATGGACGCAATTTCAATTGTTTTTGTTTCAATATTTAGATTAAGTTGTTCCGTAAAAGAAAAATCGGGTTTAAAAGAACCACTAAAGCCTGATGCACCACCTTGTTTTTCTTTTTGCTGATTTTCTTCAGTTAATCTTTGCGAGATTAATGTGACTCCATCTTTTTTTAGGTCTTCAACTGTCTTTAAAGCTTTTAACTCATTCGAGGTTGATATTAAGTATTTTATGGAAGCTTTTTTATTTATTCTTTTTATTAAATTTAAATTTCGATCCATATTTTCTTCTTCTTGAGTATCAATCAAAGTAAATTTATCTTCTACTAAATATACTCCCATGTTATGATTCCCCTGAAAATAGTATAAGCCTGGTAGAATATTAATAAGCATCGTGTTCCCACTTGAATTGGCTTGTTCAATTTCACTTAAACTAAATGGAGGGGGAGTTTCCATCATTTTTTTCTTTTTTGCATAATATTCTTCTTTTTTGTTAGCACCATCTTGTTGTGCAAAAGAGTTAAAACTTAAGAATAAAAGTAAAGCGATTGTTATAGTTTTTCTATACATTTTATGTTGTTTAATTTTAATCAAAATTACTAAAAATCAATTTATTATTATTTAAGAAAACCTTAAAATTATTGTAGAGCTTTGAGAGGTGTTTTATATTTGCAAAATCAAATAAATAAGACTTGTCAAGTATAAACATAAAATTAAAAAAGGGGTCTCTCCTTAATAATTTTCTAGAGATTACTAAAGTAAGGTTGTCGGTAAGTGTTTTATTTTCCTCTGTTGCTGGCTACTTGCTAGGAACTGACTATGTTAGTCTTACCGAGGTAATACTTTTATGTATCGGAGGATACTCCATGGTGGGAGCTTCTAATGTCTACAATCAAATTATCGAAAAGGACTTAGACGTCTTAATGGATCGTACTAAAAACAGACCGATTCCTTCAGGCAGAATGTCTGTACAGTTAGCTTTTATAATCGCTATTAGCTTAACAATAATTGGAATTATAGCCCTCTACATTATCAATCCAATCACTGCTATGTTTGGCTCGGTTTGTATATTTATGTATGTCAGTTTGTACACTCCGCTTAAAACGAAAACCCCATTATCTGTTTTTGTAGGCGCATTCCCTGGAGCAATACCTTTTATGCTAGGATGGGTTGCTGCTACTGGAAATTTTGGTATTGAGCCGGGCACTTTATTTATGATTCAGTTTTTTTGGCAATTCCCTCATTTTTGGGCAATTGCCTGGTTTTTGTTTGATGATTATGAAAAAGCAGGGTTTTTTATGCTTCCGACTGGTAAAAGGGATAAAAGCACTGCGCTTCAAGCGGTATTATACACCTTATGGACCGTTTTAGCCTCCTTAATACCTGTTTTTGGAGTTACAGGGAAATTATATTTAACTCCTCTGTCTGGGGTGTTAATAGGCTTAATTGGCTTAGGGTTTTTATACTTTTCAATCCGTTTATACAGATACAGATCGAACAAAGCTGCCAAACATTTTATGTTGGTGAGCGTTAGTTATATAACTTTATTACAAATAATTTACGTTGCCGATAAGTTTATTAGATAAAAATAGCACTTTAAATAAGACCCACAAATGGAAAATAAAAACGATAATTATAAATTTAAACTAGACAGAGCAAAAAAAATGATGCTTTGGTTTGGAATGATTAGTTTAACGATGAGTTTTCTGGGAATAACAAGTGGCTATATTGTTAGTAAAGAACGCCCGGATTGGTTAAACGATTTTCAAATACCACCAGCATTTTATATTAGTTTAGTGATCATCATCATAAGCAGTTTTACTTTCTACCTGGCAAAAAAAAATGTAATAGCACAAGAAAGAAATAAAGGAATGATTTTTTTAATTAGCACATTTATTCTTGGTGTTATTTTTGTTATTTATCAATTTAAAGGGTTTTCAGAAATTATTTCCTACGGTTATTTTTTTACTGGAAGTGAAAGTACAATTACCACTTCATTTATTTATTTAGTAGTACTATTGCATTTGGCGCATATTGTTGCTGCTCTAATTTCAGTATTGGTTGTAATTTATAATCATTATAAACAAAGGTATACGTTGGGAAACACTGTAGGGATTGAGATAGCAGCTACTTTTTGGCATTTTGTTGATGTTTTATGGCTTTACCTCTTTTTATTTTTCTATTTTATTAGATAAAAAATATATGTATTTTTGAACCCTATTAAAATCAATTTATTATATGAACGCGACAGTTGAAAAACCAAGCAATGAAAATACAACTTGGAACGGTGGAAATAAACCATTAAATGCCAGTTATGGCAAAATGATGATGTGGTTTTTTATTGTTTCTGATGCTTTAACATTTTCAGGATTTCTTGCCGCTTATGGCTTTTCAAGATTTAAATTTATAGACTCTTGGCCAATAGCTGACGAAGTATTTACTCACATACCTTTTATACATGGTAATTTTCCTATGTATTATGTGGCATTCATGACATTTATTTTAATATTTTCTTCTGTTACAATGGTTCTGGCTGTGGATGCTGGACATCATCTGAAAAAAAATAAAGTAATCATTTATCTTTTTCTCACTATAATCGGAGGTTTAATTTTTGTTGGTTCTCAAGCCTGGGAATGGAATACTTTTATAAAAGGTAGTTATGGAGCTGTAGAAACTAAAGGAGGAAAAGTTCTTCAGTTTGTAAAAGAAGACGGAAAAAGAGTAGCCTTAGGAGATTTTGCAGTACCTATACATACGGAAAGAAACACACAAGACAGTAATGAAGGCATTTGGTTTTTGTCTGAAAAAGAATTGCCAAGTGTTACCTTAGCAGAGGTTACAAAAGGTTTTTTAAAAGATGAATCTTTATTAATTAGAACTCAATACCTAGATGAAAACGGCGAACGAATTGTACTTACTAGAGCGGAGTCTGTAGCAAAATTAAATAATGATGGGATAGGTATAGTTGAAGGTGCTAACTTAAAGCATAACGAATACGGTACTCCTTTATTTGCAGATTTTTTCTTTTTTATAACTGGATTTCACGGGTTTCACGTTTTTTCGGGAGTAATATTTAATATTATTATTTTCTTTAATGTAGTTATCGGAACCTATGAAAGAAGAAAAAATTATGAAATGGTTGAAAAAGTAGGTTTGTACTGGCACTTCGTAGATTTAGTATGGGTTTTTGTATTTACAGTTTTTTACCTTGTATAAAGAATAAAATTTAAGAAATGGCACAAGATCACAATTTAGCAATATTTAGAGGAAGACTTAAGTTTAAATCTAATCAATCAAAAATATGGGGAGTATTTACCTTACTTTCTATAATAACAATAATTGAAGTAGCCCTTGGTATTATAAAACCAGAGTTTTTAACAACTAATAAGTTATTCACCTTAAAATATCTCAACTGGATTTTTTTAATACTTACTGTAGTAAAAGCCTACTATATTACTTGGGATTTCATGCACATGCGTGACGAAAAAATGGGTTTAAGAAGGGTAGTTGTTTGGACTGCGGTTTTTCTAATTATTTATTTGGTAGCAATCTTATTAATTGAAGGAGATTATATCTTCGACGTTTATAAAGAAAATTATATAAAATTTAATTTTTAGATAGGGCTTTAGAAAATTCTAAAAATCTCCATTCATTCTTTGAATGGTTTTTTTTTATATTTTTTTAACCTAAATTTATTGTTCTTATATTTTTTACCAATTACTTTTGTAGCTTGAAAATATCAGAAAAAATAAAAAAATTTACAATTCTAGGAATCTTATTCTTATTGCCTATAACTGCTTATTTGTTTTTTTCCTCTGGAGTTAACAATTTTGCAAAGTTGCCGGTATTAACCAGAGGTGTTTCGGAAATTGATCAATTTGAATCGGAAAATAAAGTAAAAAAAGAATTACAAAACCACCTCACAATTTTATGTTTTTTTGGTAATGATCTTGAATTAACGAAGTCTAATGCTTTTAATTTAGCTCATAAAATTTATAAGAAAAATTATCAATTTAAAGATTTGCAATTTATTATTTTAACCCCAAGGGGTACAGAACCTCAAATTCAAAATTTAAAACAAAAACTTTCTGAAATTGAAAACCCTGAAAATTGGAATTTTGTTTTTGGCGATACCACTGAAATACAAAAAGTCTTTAATTCGTTGGGGTCCAGTTATACGCTTAATAAAAATTTTGCTTCAAATCAAGTTTTTTTAATAGATAAGGAACGAAATCTTAGGGGAAGAGATGAAGATGAAGATGTAGGAATGTTATATGGTTTTGATTCAAGTAATTACTCTGAAATTAATAATAAAATGGATGATGACGTACGAATTTTGCTAGCAGAATATCGATTAGCACTAAAAAAGTATAATTCTAAAAGAGAAATTTAAGTCTATGAAAAACTATTCCTACATTGGTATTTCATTTATAATATTGGTATTTGGAATTTGGTCAGTTCCTAAGATTGTTGATAAATTCACTAACCAAGAACTATCTTATATTTTAGATACAAATAAAGACTTAAAGAAAGTTCCCGATTTTAGTTTTATTAATCAGGATAATAGACAAATCACCAATAAATCCTATAAGGGGAAGGTCTATGTTGTTGAGTTTTTCTTCACTACCTGCCCTTCTATCTGTCCAATTATGAATACAAATATGGTAAAGATTCAAGATGAATTTTATGGAAACCCTAATCTTGGGATGGCCTCTTTTAGTATCGATCCTTATACAGATACCCCTGAGGTATTAAAACAATACGCAACGAGTTATAATATCACGAACCCAAATTGGCATTTATTAACGGGAGATAAAGAAAGTATATATGAGCTTGCTAATATAGGATTCAATTTATTTGTAGGAGAAGATTCAAAGTTTGAGGAAGGTTTTGAACATTCTGGTTTTTTTGCATTGATAGATCAAGAGGGATATATAAGATGTAGAATAGATGAAAATGAAAATCCAATCATCTATTATAATGGACTTGATGATAATGGAATACAAATGATAAAAGAAGATATTAAATTATTATTGTAATATGAAACATACAACTTTAAACGAAAAAAAATACAACAGATTAATTTGGATTTTATCCATAGTTATTCCTATTGCTGTTGCCGCATTATTTGGAATTAAAATTCCTGGGGTTGAGCGTTTGGGTTTTTTACCTCCTATGTATGCTGGAATTAATGCTTTAACGGCGTTAGTATTAGTAACTGCTGTAGTTCAAATAAAAAAAGGGAATCGTAAAAATCATGAAACTTTAATGAAGTTTGCGATACTTCTCTCTGTATTATTTTTAGTTTTTTATGTTGTCTATCACATGACATCCGATTCTACTAAATTTGGCGGAGAAGGGTTTATTAAATATGTATATTATTTTATTTTAACCTCTCATATTTTTCTTTCAATACTGGTAATTCCTTTTGTCTTATTTACCTATGTTCGAGGAATTTCTGGTCAATTTGAAGAGCACAAAAAAATAGCACGTTATACTTTTCCACTTTGGTTATATGTTGCTGTTACTGGTGTTATAGTGTATTTTATGATTTCTCCTTACTATTAAATGAAATTAATGCAGCGAAAATTAATATTCATAGTATCATTATTTTTTTTATTCAATAGTATCACTATTGAAGCACAATGTGCAATGTGCAGAGCAGTACTGGAGAGTGGCGAAAATCAACAAACGGCAAGAGGAGTTAACAACGGAATTATGTATTTGATGGTATTTCCTTATCTACTCATTGGTGCTATAGGATTTGCCATTTATAGGTCTAGAAAAAAAAACTAAAGAATCTGTAACATTTTATTTTTTTAAAGGTCTTATTTATGAAATTTATGAGGACTAGTATCGAACTATTTCTTAACACCAATTTCACATTTAACAAATTATAATTTCTGTACTTTGTCATATTAATAAACAACCATGATCGAAATTAAAAATCTGCACAAGTCCTATAAAATGGGGAGCAACTCACTTCATGTTTTAAAAGGAATTAATTTTGAAGTTTCTGAAGGCGAAATGGTTGCTATTATGGGATCTTCAGGCTCTGGTAAATCAACATTACTCAATATCTTAGGAATTCTAGACGAACCAGATGAAGGGGTTTATAATTTAAATAGTACCCTCATTAAAAATCTTAATGAAAAAATTGCTGCGAAATACAGAAACAAGTTTTTAGGTTTTGTTTTTCAGTCTTTCAATTTAATAAACTATAAATCTGCACTAGAAAACGTTGCGATGCCCCTTTATTATCAAGGAGTTAGCAGAACTGTTCGAATTGAAAAAGCATTGCAGTATCTCGAAAAAGTAGGTTTAGCAGACTGGGCTGGTCACTTACCCAATGAACTTTCTGGGGGTCAGAAACAGCGTGTTGCTATTGCAAGAGCATTGGCTAGTGACCCCAAAGTATTGTTAGCAGATGAACCTACTGGAGCGTTAGATTCAACAACTTCCTATGAGGTGATGGAGTTAATCCAACAAATAAATGATGAAGGGAAAACGATTTTAATTGTTACGCATGAAGATGATATAGCTCACATGTGTAAGCGAATTGTAAATCTAAAAGATGGTATTATTACAAGTGATTCAAAAGTAAAACAGGTGAGGGCTAAAACCAAGGAATATGTTTAGTTTAGAAAGCTGGCAAGAAATTTTTGAAACCATGTTAAAAAATAAACTTCAAACGTTTTTAACAATGGTTTCTGTGTTTTTTGGAATTTTTATTTTAGTAATCCTAGTTGGCTTTAGTAGTGGAATTGAAAAGGGAGTAAAATCTCAATTCGAAGAAGATGCTACCAACCGAATTGCAATTAGAACTAGAAGGACTACTAAAGAATATAAAGGTCTAAATCCAGGTAGATTAATTCAATTAAGAAATAATGATTTTGATGAATTTAACGAAAAATATACGGACAATTTAGAGTACAAAACATCGATATATAGCGTTTGGCGAGGACAACTACTTTATAATGGTGAAGTTGGAAACTATAGAGTAGAGGGAGCATATCCAGATCAACAATTTATTGAAAACCAACGCATGGTTTCTGGACGATTTCTGAATAACAATGATATTAATCAATTAGAAAAAGTTGCTGTTATTGGAAATCAAATTAAACAAGATCTTTTTAAAAAGATAAATCCTATAGGAGAATATGTTCAAATTTCGGGAATTAATTTTAAAGTCGTAGGAGTTTATGCTGATCCTGGTGGAAAACGAGAGGAAAGTCGAGTTTTTATTCCGTTAACTACTGCCCAACAAATTTTTAACGCGGGAGACAAAGTCAGATCTTTAGCATATACAGTAAAGATGTCTGATAATTTCGACGAAGCCGTAGCGCTGTCAATGGCTTTATCAGAAAGTTTTGAAAACGATATTAGAACTAAACATACTATTTCTCCAGACGATCGAAGTGCTGTAAGGGTTGAAAATACATTAGAAGAAGCAAAAAGAATATACACCCTCATTGCAACAATTAGTTATGTTTTTTGGTTTGTAGGAATCGGTACCATTATTGCCGGAGTTGTTGGTGTAAGTAATATTATGCTCATTGTTGTGAAAGAGCGGACCAAAGAAATTGGAATTCGAAAAGCACTCGGGGCATTGCCAAGCTCCATCATTGGAATGATTCTCCAAGAAGCAATTTTCATCACATCTTTTGCGGGTTTTTTAGGCTTGTTTGCTGGAGTAGGTTTGTTAGAATTAATTAGTCCAATGGTAGATAATGATTTTATAAAGTCACCTCAAGTAGACTTTAAAACTGCAATTATTACAGTCACTATATTAATTATAGCTGGGGTTTTTGCAGGCTTTGTACCAGCAAGAAGAGCAGCACATATAAGACCCATAGAGGCACTTAGGGTAGAATAGTAAAAAGTTATGTTAAACAAAGATCGTTGGAATGAAATATTAGAGGCATTAAATGCCAACCGCTTTAGGACTTTAATGACCGCTTTTGGTGTTTTTTGGGGGATCATGATTTTGGTATTGTTACTCGCCTTAACAAATGGTTTAAAAAATGGAGTTATCAAAGATTTTGGTGATTTTGCAACCAATTCAATTTTTATGTGGTCGCAAAGTACATCCAAGGCATATAAAGGATTACCTAAGGGAAGGCGGTATAATTTTAAAATTGATGATGTAGCTCTTTTAAAAGAAAAAGTACCTTCATTAAAATATGTTTCTCCAAGAAACCAACTAGGAGGTTACAGAGGGGCAAATAATGTTACAAGAAAAGATAAAACAGGAGCTTTTAGTATTACAGGTGATTACCCTGAATTCATTTATCAACAACCCATGGACATAACACAAGGGCGTTTTATAAGTTATTCAGATATTAATGAAAAAAGGAAAGTAGCTGTTATTGGAGCAGATGTAGTAAAATCGTTATATGATCTAGACGAGGATATTTTAGAATCCTATGTAAAAATTAATGGAGTTAATTTTTTAGTTATCGGAGTTTTTGAAAAAAGTAATAATAACGGAGATGATGAAGAAGATGCTAATACGATATTTGTACCATTTACCACATTTTCACAAGTATTTAATTATGGAGATACAGTAAGTTGGATGGCAATCACGGCAGAGGATAAAACAAATATAACGGATCTTAAACCCAAGATATTTTCTATCATCAGAAAGCAACATACAATTCATCCAAAAGATAATCGTGCAATTGGAGATTATGATTTAGCTCAACAGTTTGGTAAAATATCGGGACTGTTTAGTATATTGACCTTTGTTGGTTTTTTTGTTGGAACCCTTGTTCTGCTGTCTGGCGCTATAGGAATTAGTAATATTATGTTAATTGTTGTAAAGGAACGGACGAAAGAAATAGGAATACGAAGAGCACTCGGAGCGACTCCATTTAACATAAGAACACAAATACTTCAAGAGTCTTTGTTATTAACTATCGTTTCTGGAATGGCTGGTATTGCATTTGCTTCAGGAGCAATATGGCTGACAAATTCAATAATAGATAGTATTGGACCTATAGATAACTTTGCCAATCCTGCTGTCGATATAAAAGTAATTTTAATTGCTTTATTGATATTAGTTCTCTTTGGTGTTTTAGCAGGATTAATTCCTGCTACGAGAGCCACTAGAATGAAACCTGTAGACGCATTGAGAACTGAATAAAATTTAAAAAGAATAGAAATATAAAGTATTACCCATTATGAAAAGAATAGGAACTATTATCACTTTAACCGTTATTTTAATTGCATTTGTATTTGGAATACGTTACATCTACTTAAAAGATCAAAAAGACCCAGTAGTTTATGAAACTCAAAGTTCTTTTAGACACACAATTTTAAAAAAAACAGTAGCTACGGGAAGTATAGTACCCAAGGAGGAGGTTCTTATTAAGCCAAACATCTCTGGTATTATAGATCAAATATTTGTGGAAGCTGGCGACTATGTAAAATCGGGAGATTTATTAGCTATGGTAAAAGTAGTCCCAAACGTATCTTCATTAAATAGTGCTAAAAATAATATCAATTCGGTGAGCACTCAAGTTGAAACAGCAAAATTAGCCTTTCAAAATCAAGAAAGTATTTACAACAGGCAAAAAGGATTATTTGAAAAAGGAGTGATATCTGCAAACGAATTTGACAATGCACAGTTATCCTATAATCAATCATTACAACGTTATAAACAAGAACAGATTAGCTTAAATAACGCCCGCCAAAATTATGATATTATTAAAACAGGTACTACAAGTGGAATGGGAGCAGCTGCAAATACTGAAATAAGAGCTACTGTTTCTGGAATGGTTTTGGATGTTCCAGTAAAAACAGGAAATCAAGTTATAGAGTCCAACAATTTTAACGATGGAACTACAATCGCAACAATCGCAGATGTTACGAACATGATTTTTGAGGGAAAAGTTGATGAAAGTGAAGTAGGAAAGATTAAAGAAGATTTAGCTTTAGAAATTACAGTTGGAGCCATTGATAATAAAAAATTTGATGCAACTTTAGATTATATTGCGCCTAAGGGCATCGATGAAAACGGAGCAATTCAATTCGAAATTAAAGGGACTTTAAACAAAAAAGACGCTACGTTTATCAGAGCAGGTCTTAGTGCAAATGCTTCTATTATTCTTGCAAGGGCAGATAGCGTAATAGCTATAAAAGAGGCACTGATACAGTATGATGTAAAAACAAAAACTCCTTTTGTTGAAATAGAAATAGGAGATCAAAATTTTGAAAGAAAAGAGATAGAGCTAGGAATTAGTGACGGTATTAATGTAGAAGTAAAAGCCGGAATATCACCAAATGACAAAATTAAAGTTTGGAATCAATTAAAACCAAGAGCTAACTTTTAAAGACGTAGATAAAATTTAATTAAAATAAAACTGTAACATTTTTAACATAATAAAGACCAATTCAATTATGATTATCAATATGAAGACTTTAGTAATGTTGTGTTTATTTCTGGGTATGGAAATAACATTAATAGCACAAAATAAAAAATGGACACTTCAAGAATGTGTTGCTTATGCGATAGAAAACAATATTTCTGTAAAACAATCAGAATTAGATATTGAAAACTCTGATATAGCAAAAAGTGGAGCCATTGGGAACTTCTTGCCATCGATCAACGGCTCGGCTTCTAACAGCTGGAATACAGGTTTAACACAAGACGTTACAACGGGGATTTTAAGAAATATTACTTCGAGGAGTTCATCCTACAGTGTTTCTGCTGGAGTTACTGTTTTTAGTGGTTTAAGAAATCACCGAGAATTACAAAAAGCAAAAATGCAACAACTTTCTTCGCAATATAACTCAAGTAAAATAAAAGATGACATCGCATTGTTTGTTGCAAATAATTATTTACAAGTATTGTTAGCAAAAGCAAATTTAGAGGTTGCATTGGAACAAAATAAGGTCACTAAAGATCAAATTTCAAGAACTAAAGAATTAGTAGACTCAGGAGTATTACCTGAAGGAGACTTATTAGAAATTAATGCGGTTAGTGCTCAAGAGCAACAAGCGATTGTAAATTCTGAAAGTAATGTTAGAATCTCTTTAGTGAGTTTAGCTCAATTATTACTAATTAAAGATTATGGAAATTTCGATATTGCAGATCAAGAATTTTCTGTAATATTATCTGAAGTAGCAGAGAAAAACATTGACGAAGTAATTAATTCTGCCAAAGAAAATAGATATGAAGTAAAAATTGCAGAACAAAACATGAATATTGCCAATAAAGATCTAGAAATTTCTAGAAGTATTTATTGGCCTACTCTTAATGCATATTTTAATTACAATACTCGCGAAAATGATATTCCTCAAATTTCTTCGGTGTTAAATCCTGACAATCCAACATTAACTACTCAAATAGGTTATGTAGGATCTACAGGAGAAGTTGTTTTATCGGAAGTGCCAAATACCAGCTTGATACAAACACCAGCAAAAGCATTTACAGATCAGTTGTCTGACAATGACGGTGTTTCTTATGGATTAAATTTAAGTCTTCCAATTTTTAATGGATTTTCTACTAGAAACAATGTAAAGCGTAATATAGTTAATGTTAAAAGAAACGAATATCAACTGGAACAGGCTAAACTCGATTTAGAATCATCGGTATATCAAGCCTATGTCGATGCAGATGGAGCAAAGAAATCGTACGATGCTGCATTGGCATCATTTAAATCTCAAGAGTTAGCTTACGAATATGCAAAAACTAGGTTTGATGTAGGTTTAACAAACTCATTTGAGTTTAGTCAATCCAAACTACGATATAGTACTGCTAATATTGAAGCTAATAGAACTAAATTTGATTATATTTTTAAATTAAAAGTATTGGAATTATACTTTGGAATACCAGCTACTGAGCTTAAATTTTAATTATGAAAAAAAAGACCTTCGTTTGGATAATTGTTATTATTGTAATTTTATTGATTGTACTAATTTCTGGTAAAAAAGCTGGTTGGTTCGGTAAAAGCGGGAATTTTAAAGAAGTCGAAGTTACAAGTATTCGTTTAATTGATATTGTTGAGACCGTTGCAGCAACCGGAAAAATTCAACCTGAGGTTGAGATTAAATTATCTTCTGAAGTTTCGGGAGAAATAATTGAACTACCTATTATTGAAGGGCAACAAGTTAAAAAAGGAGATTTATTAGTTAGTATTAATCCCGATTTGGTGCAAGCAATGGTAGATCAATCTCAAGCAGGATTACAAAATGTAAAAGCACAATTGACTCAAGCTGAGGCAAATTTAGCAAATGTTAAAATTAATTTTGAGAGAAATAAATCTCTTTTTGAAAAGGGAGTAATTTCAAGATCTGATTGGGAGCGTTCACAAACTGATTATGAAGTAGCGCAAGCAAATGTGAGGTCTGCTTTTTATAATGTAGAGAGTGCAAAGTCTTCTGTAAAACAATCTAGAGATAATTTATCAAGAACATCGATTTTTGCTCCAAGAGATGGAACAATTTCTAAACTTTCAGTGGAATTAGGAGAACGTGTTGTTGGCACAGCTCAAATGGCAGGTACTGAAATTGTTAGAGTTGCTAACCTAAATAATATGGAAGTTGAAGTTGATGTTAATGAAACAGATATTGTTAAAGTAAATGTTGGAGATTCAACAATTGTAGAAGTTGATGCTTATTTAAAAAGAGAATTTAAAGGAGTTGTTACAGAAATTGCAAATACGGCCGAAAACACCTTATCAGTTGACCAAGTAACAAACTTTAAGGTAAAAGTTAGAATTCTTCCAGACTCCTATAAAGACTTAACAATAAATAGATCCGATAACTATTCGCCATTTAGACCAGGAATGACTGCGACGGTGGATATTATTACCAATTTAAAAGAGAAAATAATTGGGGTGCCCATCAGCTCGATAGTTATTAAAACTGACACATCCAGTACCACTGCGAAACTAGTTGTGAAAGAAACAAAATCGACAACAGCAGAAAAGTTTGAATGTGTGTTTGTAAAAGAAGGTGATGTAGCTAAACTAAGAGTTGTTACTACGGGAATTCAAGATGATTCAAATATTGAAATCATTTCGGGATTAAAAGAAGAAGATTTAGTTATTACAGGTCCCTATAACACCGTTACTAAAATATTAAAACCTGGCAGTAAAGTTGAGACTAAAATAGAGGAACAAAAAGAATAATATACACATTTTAATGGCAACAATTTTATGTATTGAAACAACTACAACCAACTGCTCTGTTGCCTTATCAATGGATGGAATTGTAGTTTCCTTAAAAGAGGAAAACGATAAAAATTATTCGCATGCCGAAAAACTACATTTGTTTATTGAAGAAGTGTTGGTTAAAAGTGAAATAACAAAAGACAAGTTAGACGCTATAGCAGTAAGTAAGGGGCCAGGGTCTTATACCGGACTCCGTATAGGTGTTTCAGCTGCAAAGGGCTTGTGTTTTGCTTTAGAAATCCCTCTTATTTCAATTCCTACACTAGAAGCACTAGCATATCAGGTAAAAAATACAGATGGAACTATAGTACCCATGTTAGATGCTAGGCGTTTAGAAGTATATTCTGCGGTTTTTTCAAAAGATAAAATTCAAATAAGAGCTACAAGAGCTGAGGTATTAGACGATCATTCGTTTACTAATTATTTAAATGATCATACTATCTATTTTATTGGTAATGGCGTTGAAAAATTTAAACCAATTTGTAAGCATAGCAATGTTATCTTTATGGATCAAAATTTACCGTCGTCCAATGAGATGGGAATTTTGGCCGAAAATAAATATAAAAATAACGAATTTGAAGATGTCGCTTATTTTGAGCCTTATTATTTAAAAGACTTTATTGCAGGATAAATCAACGTACTTAAATATATTATTCAAAAAAACCAACCTATTTTATATAGTTGGTTTTTTATTTGTAAAAGGATTTATAAAAAAACTAGTTACTTAAAAGCCTTGAATTTTATCCAAATACTGTATTAATTTTTTAATATCTTTTTCGTTGTTTAAATCTAAATTTTGTTCTTTGGTATAACTCTTTACAATTTTTTCATCATCACCAAATGCTTTAAGTTTTTTACTTTTAGACCTCGGTAATTCGAGTGTTTTTCCATTTTTTGAATAAATAGTATAGGTAAAACGGTCTTCAAATCTTGCCAGGGTTGATCTCTCATAATTATTTTGAGCTTTTTTTGGCGGAAAGTACTTCTTGGTTACTTTTTTTAATAAACTTAGATTATTACCATCAAATATAACAAGATAGTAACCTTGACTCGGGATAAAAACAAATGTATCGTTCATGATTTTTGCATAAATCTCCTTTGATTTCACAAGAGCTTTTGCCGATTCATCGTCATCATTAAGGGATTCTTTGTATTCTATTTCATCAGCTACCGCATTGTATCTTAGAGCTCCGTTACTTAAAATTATTTCATTTTCTAAATAAACATCACCTAGCAAAAAATCATTTACATAATAGGGTGTTCCATCATAATTTTCTGGGGTAGCTGGATCATAAAGACTTCGGGTATCGAACCTATCTGCATTATATACAAATAATTCTGTTGCAAATTGAGTCTTTCTGTTTTGAGCAAATCCAATTGAGCAAGCAAAATAAATTACTATTAAAGTGTTGTTAATTATTTTTTTCATTGTTTTAGATTTATTGGTAAACTTTTTTTTATAAAGTAAATGATTAATAATTTAAGTACACAAACTATGCCAATTTATATTTATAAATAAAGTTGATTATGAATATAAAATTTTAGAATCATTTTAAAAAGGATTCTATAAAAAATGAGGGATTTATCCTTTTTAATTTATGAAGCAATTAGAATATAACTTAATAAGTGTTATAACGTATCGTAATATTTAATGACTTCAATAAGACCAGCTTCTTTATTGAGGTTGATTTTCTTTTCTTTTACAAATAGTTTAATATCTTTTGATTTATCGCCAAAAGCTTTTAATCGTTTACTTTTAGACCCTGGGAGCTCTATTAAAAGACCGTCGTTTGTGTATAAATATAAACTTAGCTTTTCTTTATAATTTGCAGCGATATTACTGGCTAATGAAGTGTATGCTTTTTGTTCTGGTATGTATTCTTTTTTAATTTTTTTGAACAGCGATGTTTTATCGCTTTTGTAATCAATTAAAAAATAACCTTGCGTTGAGTTGTTTTCATTAGGAGCTAAAAAAACATAATTTTCATTGCCTATAATAATAAACAAATCACTAGAACTTTTTAAAACTTTTGCTTGATCATCTTTTAACACTGAAGACTTCTTAACCTCAAATAAATCTTTAGAAGCATTGTATCTTAAGCCAATGTTTTTTGCTAGCGGAACACCATTTTTTAGAATGGTTCCATTCTTAAACATTTTATCTTTATAAGGAGTTCCTGTAAAATCAGCCTCTAGATACACTTCTACACTTCTTTGAGAAATATAGGAATCAATATCTGTTTCATTGAATTCAGATTGCGCATTAACATTAACTGAATAAAGCAATGCAATAATAGAGGTTGTAATAAGAAATTTCTTTTTCATTTTTTTGTTGTTATTCCAGAGTGCGAATATATTTCATTAACGCTGATAAGCAAAACAATAATTTGTTAAAAATTGCTAAAATTACTTAGAGATTTAATTAAATGAATTGCTTGAAATCTACCAGTTATTTTAAAATTAATTATTTAGAAGTTTTAATGCCTCCGAAACCTCTGAAACAGGAAGTTTACAACTATTGTTTACGCAAACATAAATCAAAGTTTCGTCATCAATATATCTATATTTTAACAAAGGGTTTGTGCTCTCTTTTGAGCTTCCAGCTACAAGTGCATTAGGGAGATACGATGTATTTAATTCTTTAATTTTACTGTTTGCATCTTTCCCAACAACAACTATTTCGTAGTATTTATTTTTATAATTTTCTGTCAAATCTAGCCAGTTGGAATAGCCACTTGGGTACGTTTCAATTTCTGGATGAACATTATGAAGCATTTTTGAGGAGGTATTTAAATACTTTTCATTGTCCAAATGGTGCGATAATATAAAGAGGTTTTTTGCCATAATTGAATTAGAGGCCGCTATTACATTATCACGATATTCAAAACTTCTAGCAACTAATTTTTCGTCTTTTTTGGAGGTGAAGTAAAACATACTATTTTCTTGATTATAAAAGTTTTCATAAGTATAATCAGTTAGTTTTTTTGATAAACGAATCCATTTTTCATCAAGCGTTACCTCGTGTAGTGAAATAAAAGCATTTATTAAGGTTGCATAATCTTCTAGGTATCCATTGATGCTGCTATGACCGTTTTTATAATTATGGTTTAATGCCCCATTGGGTTGTAATTGGTTTTCAATGATAAATTGAGCATTTTTTAGAGCCTCAGTCAAATAAGCTTGTATCTGAAAAGTTTTGAAAGCCTCTACATAACCCTTTATCATCAAAGCATTCCAAGAGGTTAATGTTTTGTCATCAAGTCTTGGTTTTTCTCTATGATCTCTATAGGCTCTTAATTTGTTTTTCCAATTCTTTTTTTTCTGTTCAAGTTCAATTTGTGAAATTGAAAATTTATCAGTTATCAAAACGTCACTTTTTTGTCTTATCAGAATATAATTCTCTTTTTCCCATTTACCATAACTGTTAATATTATAATATTCAGAAAATAAGGAGAAGTCATCTTCTAAAATTAATTTTAATTCATTTTCATTAAAAACATAATAGGCTCCCTCTTCTAACTCACCTTCCTTCGTAAGACTATCGGCATCTAAAGAGGAATAAAATGCTCCTTCAGGGTTTGTCATTTCTCTTTTTATAAATTCAAGAGTTTCTAAAACCACCTCTTTGTATAAAGGTTTTTTTGTTATTTGATATGCCTTGCTGTATAAACTTACCAATTGTGCATTGTCATATAACATTTTCTCAAAATGAGGCACATGCCACCTTGAATCAGTACTATACCTTGCAAAACCTCCTCCTACATGGTCGTATACTCCTCCATATGCAATTTGATCCAAGGTTACATAAACATAATTTAATAGTTTTTCATTATTATATTGTACTCCATGCCTTAATAGATATTCTAAATTATTTGGCATCATAAATTTTGGAGATCTGTTAGGCCCCCCATATTTATAATCAAAAGAGTCACTCCATTTTTCAATGATACTGTCAGAGGGAAAATTTGTAAAATTTAATTCATTTGTATTCACAGAAATTAAATCCATACTTTTTATACCTTCTTCAAGTTGAGTTGCATAATCGATTAGTTTTTGAGGATTTTCTTGATAAATTTTTTCTATTTTTTCTAAAGAATTTATCCAAGCATCTTTTTTAAAATAGGTGCCGCCCCATACTGGTCTGCCATCTGGTAAAGTAATTACATTTAGCGGCCAGCCTGCACTTCCCGTCATTAATTGAACAGCATTAATATAAATTTGATCCACATCAGGGCGTTCTTCTCGGTCTACTTTTACGGCTACAAAATGTTTATTCATAGTTACTGCAACGGTTGAGTCCTCAAAACTTTCTTTTTCCATTACATGACACCAATGACAGGCAGAGTAACCAATACTTATAACCATAAGTTTTTCTTCCTCTTTTGCTTTTTGTAGGGTTTCTGAATTCCATGCTCTCCAGTTAACAGGATTGTGAGCGTGCTGTAACAAATAAGGACTTGTTTCATTAATTAATTCGTTGGTGTACTGATGTTGTATATCCAAAATATCTTTTTTTGAAGAGTTACAAGAGAAAATTGTTGTTGATAAAATTAAAACGATTAATATAACACGCATACTTTATTTTATATTAAGATATATATTTAAAATTAACTTATTCATTTAGAGCTTCAACATAATCAACCTTCCCGTTAAGCATCTCTCTTAACATGTTTTCAATTCCATTTTTAAGAGTTACTGTAGAGGAAGGACATCCGCTGCAAGCACCTTGCAATATAACTTTTACAGTTTTAGTATTTGTATTATAGGAATCAAAAGCAATATTTCCGCCGTCTCCCTCGACTGCTGGGCGTATATATTCATTGAGTATTGAAATAATCTCTTTTTCAATTTCTGAATAATCTCTATCTTCAGTTAACTGATTTGTTTGTTCTTGTTTCTGGAGTATTTCGTCTTTAAATATTGTTTTATTATCTTCAATATAGTTTCGGATGAATTCCCTTAATTCATTCGAAAACTCCTGCCAGTTGTAATTATTTTTTTTTGTAATTGAAATATAATTTGTATTCATAAAAACTTCTTTTACGAATGGAAAATTAAATAGTTCATTTGCTAAAGGAGCAAAGACTGTTTCACTTTTGTTTTTGAACTCATACATAGTATTCGCTAAGGTTCTATTTGCTACAAATTTTAAAACTTCCGGATTAGGGGTGCTTTCGGCGTAGATGGTTATCGGGTTTTTTTTTGAAGATTCATTATCCTTCTCATTTATTACTGGTTGCCCTGATTTAAAATAATCTGAAATCGATTCTGCAACTTCATCTTGAACATCTTGCCATTTAACTTGAGTCAGGTTGAAAGGGAATTTTTCGATAGCTATAAAATTTTGAGAAATATAAATAGTTTTTACAAAAGGAAGATGAAATAGTCTTTGTGCAATAGGACTTTCTTTTGCATCATCAATATTATTGAACTCATAACTTTTTGACTGTGTAATAAATGATTTTGTAACAAACTTTACAATATTATCGTTATTTGTAAGTTGTACAGTTATGTTTGTTTTTGACATTTCTTAACTTTTTCACAAAAATATAAAAAGAAAGTAATGTATTCAATATATTTGATGACTTAACCTACTCATGGACATAAAAAAAGTTTGCTTAGTTTTATTTGTTTTGTTATCTCACATAACATATTCACAAGATGGTATTCCTGTTTATTCGGATTACTTATCAGATAATTTATATCTATTACATCCGTCTATGGCAGGGGCAGCAACAAGTAATCAAATCAGATTGACAGCCAGAAAGCAGTGGTTTGACCAAAATGAAGCGCCAAATATGCAAACATTAAATATCAATGCTAGGGTAGGTGACAGGTCGGGTATAGGAGCTATATTTTTTAATGATAAAAATGGCTACCATTCTCAGACCGGAGGATACCTTACTTATGCTCATCATATAATGTTTTCTAGGACTGAAGTAGATTTAAACCAGCTCTCATTTGGTTTGAGTTTTGGCTTAATACAATCTAGGCTAGATGAAACTCAATTTGATCCATTGGATTTTGATCCAATAATAGCAGGAATAATTCAAAGTTCTTCCTATTTTAATGTGGATGCAGGAGTATCTTATAATTTTTTAAATTTTTCAGGGCATTTTACTGTTAAAAATATAATATTTCAAAGTAGGGAATTAAATTCTGCAGATTATGAATCTTCTAACCAGCGTAAATTTATTATATCTGGAGCTTATGCTTTTGCTAATTATGGATCTTCTTGGACTTATGAACCTTCATTAATGTATCAAATACAAGAGAGAACAAAAGAACAATTAATTGATGTAAATGGAAAAGTTTATAGAGCAATGGACTTTGGAAAGTTATGGGGCGGATTATCATATCGAAGGAGTTTTGATGGAGCAGAGTATCTTAATGGAATAGAAGTTGAAAATCAAAAATTACAGTATCTAACTGCTATCCTTGGAGTTAGTTTTAACAAGTTTTTATTTGCTTACACTTATTCGAGCCAAATGGGTAACGTAAAGTTTAGTAATGGCTCTTTTCATCAAATAACATTAGGTTTTGATTTCCTTGGTGGTCGAGAACCTTATGATTGTAATTGTCCTGCAATTAATTAGTGAGGTTATTTAATATTCCTGTCAGGCATTCTTGTTAGAATTTTATTTTTTCAATATCAACTTTTTCAAGATATCCTTTTAATAAAAGCTTTAAGGTTATATCTGATGAGTTTGTAATAAATTGAATAATAGATTGATTGCTAGGCTCTCTTAATAAGTTGTTTTCTAATAATATGTTTTTTGTTTGCTTAGCAACTGCTTCACCAGAATCTATAATTTTTATGTTATTTGGTATTAATTTAGCCAACTGTGGAATTAAATATGGGTAATGGCTACATCCTAACACAAGGTGGTCTATATTATTTTCCAACATTGGTTTAAGAAATTTTTCTAATAAGCTTGAGATTTCAGAACTTAATAAAGCCCCTTTTTCAATTAAAGGCACCAATCCTTCGCCAATAACTTCTGTTATCATAATATCTTTGGCGAATTCCTTTGTGGCCAGGGAGAATAGTTCACTATTTAAAGTACCCTTTGTTGCAAGAATTCCAATACTTTTATTTTTTGATTGTAATGCTGCAGGTTTGATGGCTGGTTCGATTCCTATAAATGGAACTCTGAATCTTTCACGCAGTACAGTTATGGCGTTCGTAGTGGCTGTATTACATGCAACAACAATTATTTTACAACCTTTTTCTAATAACAGTTCGGTATTCTTTACACTTAATGAAATTATTTCTTCCTTTGACTTATTACCATAAGGTGCATTCAGACTATCGGCTAAATAAATAGTATTTTCATAAGGAAGTAATTGATGAATTTCCTTCCAAATTGAAGTGCCACCAACCCCAGAATCAAATAAACCAATTGGATTGTTATTCATATTATAAAAATAAAAAACTGTTCACCAAAGGGAGAACAGTTTTAATGTTAATTTTTAAAATTAGAAATTAAATTCCTAGTTCTTTTTTTACGTCGACCAATAAGTCCTTACCCTCTGCTAAAAGCAATGTGCTGCTATCCATTACATATTGATATCCTTGAGCTCTTCCTACTTTTTGGATTGCAACTCTTGCTTTCTCTAAAATTGGTGCTATTAAGTCCTCCTGCTTTTTCTGTAAATCTTCTAAAGCACCCTGTCTGTAAGCATTTATATTAGTTTGCATTCCTTGAACCTCTTCAGCACGTTTTGCATTTTCTTCTGCAGTTTTACTTTCTGCTTCTACTTCATATTGTTTGATTTTAGTTTCAAACTCTCTCACTAATGTTTTTATTTCTGTATCGTATGTTTTTTGAAGTTTTTCTAATTGACTTTGAGCTTCTTTCATTTCTGGCATTGATTCAGCAAGTGCTTGAGTATCAATGTGTGCAACTTTTGTTTGTGCATTCACAAAGCTTGTAGCTCCTACTATTAGCATGATCGCTACGAATAATGATTTGATTTTTTTCATTGTAATTGTATTAAAAATTAAGTGTTATTTATTGTTTATTCTTAGTTTATTCCATTTTCGTCTTCTCCATCTCCTTCATTATTATTGGTTGGAGTTGGATTTAATCTATTTTCTCTAGCGGCTAGTATAGAATCTCTCTTTCGTTGTCTTTCGTCAAGTAATTGTTGTTTTCTTGCTTCATATTCTATTCGCTTGGCTTCACGAATTGAATCTCGAACTTTTTTCCTTTCTTCCATATCCTTCTCACGCGCATTTTTCTTATCTTCTATTGCCTTTTCTCTTTCAGAAATAGCTTTATCTTCTTCTACAGTCAGATCTTCTTCACGTTCTACCTCTCTCTTTTCTTTTTTGTTACTTATTTCTTTTCTTTTGGCTGAACGATTAATACTTCTCAAAACAATGTCACTGATGTCATGTCTGTCCGCAGAAAATAACATAACGATATCAGCTGACCTATCAAAAATAAAGTCATATTTCTTGTTTTCTGCAATTTCTTGTACGATATTAAAAACCTGATCCTGGATTGGTTGCACTAACTGTTGCCTTTGTAAAAATAAATCTCCATTGGGACCAAACCGGTCTTGTTGGTATTTTATCATTTCGTCTTCTAATACTTTTATGTCTTCTTCTCTTTCTTCAATTAATTCAGTAGTGAGCAATACTCTTTCGGTACTTAAATTAATTTTTAGAAGTTCTATTTGATCATTTTTCTTTTCGAGATCTTTTTTCCAACGTTGAACTTTTCCGTTTAATTGGGTAGAAGCTTCCTTATACTCAGGTACGTTTTCAAGAATATATTCCATATCAATATATCCAATTCGAACTCCTCTTTGCGCATTCGCTAAAAAAGAAAAACACAAAAGAGTGATAGTAATAAATAGTAACTTTTTTGTTTTCATAATTGTTAGTTGTAAGTTAAGAAAATATCGTGCCATTTTTTAAAATTGTTGCCCTATAATAAAATGAGTTTCCCAGCCGTTTGGTTGAAAACCACCAAGTGCAGGATCGAAACCGTAACCAAAATCAATTCCCAATAACCCAAATGCAGGCATAAATATACGTAATCCTAAGCCAGCAGACCTTTTTAATTGAAAAGGATTGTATTCTCTGAAATTATCATAAGCTGCCCCACCTTCAATAAAGGTCAAAGCATATATGGAAGCAAGCTGCTTCAAAGTTATTGGATAACGTAATTCTAAAGAAAATTTGTTATATAGGGCATTTCCATCTATAGTTGATAAAGATTGATTTGGATATCCTCTCAGAGCTATTACTTCACGACCATCTAAACTGTAGGAACCTAACCCATCACCCCCTAAGAAAAACCGTTCGAAAGGAGGGACACCTCTATCTTGATTGTAGGCTCCCAAAAAACCAAATTCTGCACTTGGTCGTAAAACCATTTTTCCAACTAGTTGGGTATACCATGTTCCCTTAAATTTTATTTTGTAATACTCTAGCCATTTAAATTTTTGTTGATCTATTTCGGCTATTCTTTCAGTTGCATTCACAAAGTCAGGATCTGTAGGTCCAATTTCTTCTAGTCCCTGACGTTCATTATCTAGCGTTTTCCAATCGGTATCACTAAATAATGAGTAGGGTAAAGTTACTTTAGCCGAGATACTAAAATCTGAACCAGACATTGGAAAAATAGGGTTTGTTGCAGTATTATTTCTGCTAATTCCTATTGTATAAGCTAAATTGTTTGATTCCCCATCTCCAAAAGTAAACAAACCTGTATTATAATTTTTTAAGTTATAATGTTGATAACTGAGCGAGTGAGATAATGTAAAATAATCGTCAGGCCATTTTAGTCTTTTTGCGAGACCAACAGCTCCACCAGTGATCAAAAAACGTCTAGATTTGTCAACATCTCTTCTTCTAGCATCATAGAAATACTGAATGGTATGAGAAAAAGAGGTGCTCAGTTGTATTGGTTTTTTTCCTCCTAACCAGGGTTCAACTAACGATAAACTGTAAGTTTGATAAAAGGAACTTCCTTGTGCTCTTATTGATAATTTTTGACCATCACCCATTGGTAAAGGATGGTAGGCTTCTTTATTGAAAATATTTCGGATAGAAAAATTGTTGAATGAAAGACCAAGAGTCCCTACAAATCCACCTCCACCATATCCTCCTTGTAGCTCTATTTGACTAGACCCTTTTTCAACTACAGAATACTCCATATCTAAGGTGCCATTATTTGGATCTACATTTTTGAAGTTTGGCGAAATTTGTTCTGCATCAAAATATCCTAGTTGTCCAAGTTCTCGGATGGTTCTTACCACATTACGTTTGCTATATTTTTGACCAGGACGCGTTCTTATTTCTCTGTAAATTACGTGGTCATTAGTTTTGTCGTTTCCTACAACAGTTATGTGATCAAAATAAGCAATCTTGCCTTCATGAATTCGTACTTCAAAATCGATTGTATCGTTTTTAACAGCAACTTCAACTGGATTGATACGTGAAAACAAATAACCATTGTTTTGATAGAGGTTAGTTAAGTCATTAGCTTCAGGATCTTCGGCATTTTCAATTCTTTCTTGTAATAAAACACCGTTGTAGGTATTTCCTTCGCCGATTCCCAAAACGCTTCGCAGCTGTCTGTTGGTGTAAACGCTATTTCCAATAAAATTGATATCCCCAAAATAATATCTTCTACCTTCTTCTACATTAATTTTTAGTGTAATATTTTTATTATCTTCTTCTATTATGGTGTCACTTAAAATACGTGCATCTCTAAATCCATTTGATCTAAATTTAGTAAGCATTGACTCTTTATCAGTTTCAAAACTATTATTTGTGAATTTTGACCTTTTCCAAATACGAAAAAACGATTTCTCTTTTGTGTCTTTCATAGAGGCCTTTAATTTACTGTCACTAAGTTCTTCGTTTCCTTTAATCTCTATAGAAGAAATTTTCACTTTTTTGTTTCTATTGATATTTACCGTTAGATGTTTTGAAAATTCTACACCTAAAGAGTCGATAAACGGCTTCGTGGTTATTTCTACTTCGGTGTTAAAAAATCCATCTTCACGATATTTCTTTTTAATATAGTTTTTTGTTGTAGTAATAAGATTTTTTGTGATTTTAACACCAGGTTTTAAATTGTTGTCTTTAATAATTTCTTTTTGTTTACCTTTTTTAATGCCAACAATTGTAACATCTTTAATTTTTGGGAGCTCTACGATGTTCAATTCAAGATCTACTTTATCTCCAACAATATTTGTGATGTAAAATGCTATATCACTAAATAGTCCCTGATCCCAAAGTTTCTTTGTGATCTCACTAAGTTTTTCTCCGGGGATATAGATGCGATCACCAACTTTTAGCCCTGTAAATGCAATAACTGTTTTTTCATTAAAACTCTGTTCACCAGATACAGTTAAAGAATTAATAGTATATTTTTTATTTCCTTGAAGCGGGGATCGCTGGGCAAACAGTGAAAATGAAGATATTATTGTAAAAAATATTATACAACAAATCTTCCTGTAGGTATTTATTTGAGCACTATTATTTAAGTTGATCACTTGTCTTTCCAAATCTTCGTTCTCTATTTTGATAATTCAATATTGCCTCAAAAAGGTTTTCTTTGTTAAAATCTGGCCAAAGTATGTCCGAAAAGAACAACTCAGCGTATGCAATTTCCCAGAGCAAAAAGTTACTTATACGTTGTTCGCCACTGGTTCGTATTAGTAAATCTACGTCTGGTAAATAATGATCGTAAAGATGATTATTAATTACCGATTTGTCAATATTTTCGGGCGAAATTAGGTTATTTTTAACTTTAAGACTAATCTCTTTTATAGTTTTTATTAATTCTTCTCGAGATCCGTAACTTAAAGCGAGTGTTAAAGTTAATCTATTATTATCCTTAGTTTTCTCAATAACGTCCTTCAGCTCATTAGCTACTTTGGTTGGGAGAGAATTTAAGTTTCCAATTGTAGAGAGTTTGATGTTGTTTTTTTGAAGTGTTTTCACCTCTTTTTTTAATGACGATATCAATAACTTCATCAATAATTCAACTTCTAACTTTGGACGGTTCCAATTCTCAGTCGAAAATGCATATAAGGTTAGGTATTTGACATTAATTTTTGCACAAGTTTCAACTACTTCTTTGACAGTTTTTGCGCCATTTTGATGTCCAATATTCCTCAACAATCCTTTACTTTTTGCCCACCGTCCATTACCGTCCATTATAATAGCAATGTGATTGGGTAATTGGTCAATATTTATTTCACTTAATAGACTCATTTAAAAATTGCAATAACAGGGTTTTCTTCCAAAAGTGAAAGTTAAAGTAATTCCAGTAAATACGTACCAATCATTGTTATTTATATTTCCAAAACTTACATCATCTTGATCTTCACTAGCTTTATTTGGATTGCTGCCGTCGAGATTATCTGTAAAAGTATATCGAGCTCCAATTTCAGCTGCAAGCACAAAGTTTTGCCCCAGAGTAGTTTTATAACCCACAATCATAGGAATAGCTAGGGTACTTGCATTACTATCTTTAATTATCCGACTACTATTTTTTTTTGTGAGCGAATTATACCCAAGGTAAGATAAACCAGTAAATAAATAGGGTGTGTGTGCTGCCTGCCCGCTGTACATACTAAACTCCCAAAAAGTATATTCCAATCCAATAGTCACTTCATTTAGACTATTTTCGAATTTATAGCCTCTTTCGTTTCTTCTTGGGTCTTTAGATTGACTGTCATCTCCTTCAATTTTGCCAAATAAAATAGTGCCTCTAAATGAATGTCTAGGACTTCGGTTCCATTTAAAAACACCTCCAAAAACAGATGTTTTAGGCGCTATAAATGTCGTTTTCCCTACATCACCAATATAATTAGCTGCTCCCAAAAAACCGCCAATTTCATAGGTTTGAGAACTCATAACATTTGGTATGAGCATGAAAACAACTAAAAATATATAAAACCTCATAACTCTAAAAAGTCTGCAAATATAATAATAAACTTTTCATCTAGTAACACACAAGCTAAGACTATCAAGTATAAACAATAAATAATAGGTTTTATTGTTTAATTTCTCTTGTCTTCACCCCATAATAATTTTTTTCGGAGTGTTTTAATAAAGCTGTTTTCAGAAAGTTGAACTAGTTTTATTTGGAAAGGTGCTTTTTTTATAGTGATTAAAGTATCATTTTTTAAGGTAGCTATTCTTGAGTCTAACGACACCAGATGCGATTTGCCACGTCCAGATACTTTGAGGTTAATTATACTATTGTCAGGGACTACAAGTGGTCTTGCGTTTAAGTTGTGCGGAGCAATAGGAGTAATGACAATACTGTTTGTATTTGGGTCTAAAACAGGACCACCACAACTTAAAGAATAACCTGTTGAGCCTGTCGGTGTTGATATGATTAGGCCGTCGGACCAGTAAGATGTTAGGTGTTTGTTGTTTACCATAGTCTCTACCTTAATCATAGACGTCGTATTTTTTCTATTTACTGCAATTTCGTTCAAAGCAAAATTTAATGGTAAATTTTCTTTATTGTTTGGAGAGGTATATATAGATAGTAAACTGCGTTCTGAAAGAACATAATTTCCATTTAAAATTTGATGTAAACTTTCGGTTATTTTTTCTTTCTGAATGGTCGCTAAAAAACCAAGTCTCCCGGTATTGATTCCAATAATTGGAATTCCCAGGTCTTTAACATAGGTTACAGATTTTAGAATAGTCCCGTCTCCCCCAATACTTAGAAAAAAATCATAACTGTCATCAATTTCTTTAAAAGATGAAACTTTGGAATAACTCTTAGATATATCTTTGTGTTTTTGAATACTTTTTAAAAAAGCATCTTCAACTACAATGTCAACGTTTTTATCTTGTAAAACATCTAAAATACACTGGATATAGACTTCAGAATCCTTATGATAAAATTGACCGTAAATCCCTATCTTCATAATTATATATTAAGGTATTTATCTAGGTAATTGGATCGGTCTTTTAAATCTTCAATAAAACGATCTTCTTCGTGGCTAGAAACTACATGATAGTTGTAACGTCTAAATGTTTGAACAATTGCATTCATGCCCATATGCCCAATCTTAACAGTTAATTGTACTGTATTATTTTTTAATTTAGAAATAAAAACTCCTAATATTTTTGCATTGTTAGATTCTATAATTTGACAAATTTCACTGAAAGAGTACTCTTTTTGGTCTTTTTCAACAACAATAATCCCACCTGCTTCGTTCAAAAAGGGCGTGTCATTGAATAAAGACATAATATCACTTAGTTCGTAATAACCAATATATTTATTGTCGTCCGAAAGGATAGGCATGATATTACTATTGTACAAAGCAAATGCTTCTAAAATATCTAACCAGTTTGTTTTTTCTCTTACAAAAAAAGACTCTAACGCGTACAAATAATCTTTCAGTTGTTCTGTGCCGTCAAAACAATGAGCATCGTTTTCAGAAATACACCCTATATAATTACCCTCTTTTTTTACAGGAATATGAGAATAAGTAAGTTGATTAAATATACTTTGAACCTCCAAAATATTTGTGTTTATATTAAAAGGCGCAATGTCATTAATTATGTATTCTTGTGTGTTCACAAATATTATTTTTTTGCAAATTACTTAAAAAATAGCTTTAAATACCTAGTTCAAATTGTATTTTTGCATTTCAAAAAAAGGAATATGACAAAATTAAGTGTCAATATAAATAAAATTGCAACTTTAAGAAATTCAAGAGGTGGTCAGACCCCTAACGTATATCAAGCTGCTATCGATGTTCAAAAATTTGGAGCCCAAGGTGTTACCATTCATCCAAGGCCAGACGAACGACACATTAAGTATCAAGACGCTTACGATATTCGACCTATTATCACTACAGAGTACAATATCGAAGGAAACCCAATTGAATCTTTCTTAAAAATGGTTTTTGATATTAAACCAACTCAAGTTACCTTAGTTCCAGACGCCGTTGATGCCTTGACTTCAAATGCTGGTTGGGATACTATTAAACACAGGAATTACTTAACAGAAATTATTTCAGAATTTAAAAGACAGGATATTCGAACTTCTATATTTGTAGATCCCAGCCTAGAAATGATTGAGGGTGCTGCTGCTACAGGGACTGATCGAATCGAATTATATACGGAAGATTTTGCAGCGCAATATAATTTAGGAAATAAAAAAGCTGTAGAGCCCTATACCCAGTGTGCTTTAAAGGCTGATGAGTTTGGATTAGGTGTTAATGCTGGTCACGATTTATCTTTAGAGAATATTCGATTTTTCAAAGAAAATATTCCTAATTTACTAGAAGTATCCATAGGACACGCTTTAATTTGTGAGTCGATTTATATGGGAATAGAAAATGTAATTGGGCAATATTTACAAAAATTGAATTAATGCAATTACATTCGAATATTATAGGTGCTGGCAGACCATTCGTCATTCTCCATGGTTTTTTAGGAATGGGTGATAATTGGAAAAGTCTCGGAAAACGTTTTGCAGAACAAGGCTATCAAGTTCACTTAATAGATCAACGCAATCATGGGCGAAGTTTTCACAGTGAATTTTTTGATTATAGTTTTTTATCAGAAGACTTAAAAAACTACTGTAATTTTCATCAGTTAGAAGATATTATTTTATTAGGTCATTCTATGGGTGGAAAAACAGCGATGTCTTTCTCAGTAAAATACCCTGAGATAGTATCCAAATTAATTATTGCAGATATTGCACCTAAAAAATATCCCCTACATCACCAAGATATTTTAAAAGCATTATCATCTTTAGATTTTAACAAGATTGATTCCAGAAAAAAGGCGGATGAAGCGATTTCTTTGTATGTAAAATCTCCCGGAGTTCGTCAGTTTTTGCTTAAAAATTTATTTTGGGTGGAAAAGGGAAAGTTAGGGTTGCGAGTTAATCTTCCTGTTTTAATTAAACATATTAAAGAAGTAGGGAAGGCTCTTTACGAAGATGCTATTTTTTATAAGGAAACTTTATTTTTAAAAGGAGAAAATTCCAACTACATCGAAATTCAGGATGAATTTTTAATCAAAAAACAGTTCCCAAATTCTGAAATAATAACCATTCAAAATGCTGGTCATTGGTTGCATGCAGAAAATCCAACTGATTTTTGTACAGAAGTATTTAAATACTTATCTTAGAAGGATAAGATTCTCCTTTTTTAATTAGTCTTTTATGAAATGGTTCTTAAAATTATTGTTGACTGCATTGGCAGTTTTTTTACTCGCTAATATTTTACCTGGCGTTGTTGTGGAAAGCTACATGTATGCTATATGGGTAGCTGTTATAATTGGTGTTTTAAACGCTTTTTTACGTCCTGTTTTAATTTTTTTCACCCTTCCGGCAACCCTTGTTACTTTGGGCTTGTTTTTATTTGTAATCAATGCGTGTATTATATTGATTGCTTCTAATATTTTAAGTGGATTCAACGTAATCTCTTTTTGGTGGGCCCTATTATTTAGTCTAATGCTCACCTTTTTACAATCTTTATTGCATTCCGTTTTAAAAGAAGGTCGTCAAAGCTAACAATCTATTCTTAAAATACTTGTATCAAGGTTTTTCGTTTTGTACTTTTGCACTCCCAAAAATAAAGAGGTAAAATTTTACATAAAATGGAGATTACAAAAAAAGACATCGATAGTTTAAATGCAGTGGTTACTGTGGCAGTTAAAGCTGAAGATTATTCGGACAAAGTTCAGAAAATTTTAAACAATTACAGAAAAACTGCAAATATACCGGGTTTTAGAAAAGGTCATGTTCCTATGGGAATGGTTAAAAAGCAATATGGTAAAGCAGTTTTGGTAGAAGAAGTAAATAAAATCCTCCAAGATGCTCTTCATAACTATTTAACTGAAGAAAAATTGGACGTTTTAGGAAATCCCCTACCTAAAAACGATGAAGAAATAGATTGGGATGCAAAAGATTTTACATTTGATTTTGAATTGGGGCTTTCTCCCAAATTTGATGTAGATGTAGTGGGTAAAAAAGCGATTACTCATTACAATATAGAAGCGGATGATAAGATGGTAAACGATCAAGTTACCTCTATCCGTAAACAATATGGAAAATTGATTTCAAAAAAAGAAGTTGAAAAAGGGGATGAAATTACAGGTACTTTTTCCAACGAAGAAAAAGAAATTAATAAAGACACCACTTTTTCTTTAGATGTAATTAAAGGCAAAACTCAACTAAAAAAAATAATCGGCGCTAAAGTTGGTGATACACTGAGTCTAAAAACAAAAAATCTTTTCGTGAATGACCATCAAAATCAAACTTATTTAGAGGTTTCACAGGAGGAAGCCCAGGGTTTAGATATTGAAGTTAATTTTGAAATAAAAGAGGTAAATCTGCGTGAAATGGCAGTACTAAACCAAGAGTTTTTTGATAAAATTTTTGGTAAAGATGTTGTTAAATCTGAAGATGAGTTAAAAGCTAAAATTAAGGAAGATGCTGAGAAGCAATTTGTTCAGCAAAGTGACCAGAAATTGATGGATGAAGTAGTAGAGTCTTTGATTTCGAATACAAAATTTGATTTACCTGGAGAATTTTTAACTAAATGGATCCAGTTTTCAGGTGATAAACCGATGACCGAGGAAGAAGCAAAAGCTGAATACGAGAAAAGTGAAAAAGGATTGCGCTTTCAATTAATCGAAGGAAAAATTAGAAAAGATAATGATATCCAAGTTTCTTTTGATGAGTTAAAGGATTATTCAAAAAAT
>JAAEPP010000079.1 GCA_024232495.1 Flavobacteriaceae bacterium | reverse complement strand
CTACCACTAGTCAATTGAAAATATGATATCACATGTATCTAACAGTTACTCGATTGCAAGTTCAAAATTTTCTTTCTTTTACATTATATGTAAAGGCCTCATTGTATTCCACTGCCACGTAACCCTAGATCCGTCTAAACTCTAATATCTCGACAGGAATTTTCACTACTTAAATGACAATGCTTCCTCTGCTATTGACATACCTACTAACTCTCCATTCTATTTTGGAAAGTGGAACAAATGAGTGGAGCTTCTGCGTTCCAGGGATGATCTTTGCCATGTCGAAAATATTACGAATTATCGTTTCTTCCTCACTCCTATCAGCTACTGTTACGAACTAAGCCCTAATGACTGGCAACTAGTCATTTATAAAGTTGAAAAGGAAGAGATATTTTGATATTTTTCAGGTCTTTGTAAACTGGCTTTAGCTGCCTCTCTCTCTACTGTTCCACTAGATTCCATCCCATGGCCTCTTTCCTTGCCTTGGCAAAAAATACCACTATGCAGGTTTGGCAAAATCCTTTTGATATAAAAAAGCAAAAAAGATTTTACGATTTTTGTAATCCCCTGCTAAGCCATCGAAAAATAAATCATATTGTGAACAGCAGGGAACGTTCCTTTCAGGCGATAAATCAAGTATCGTTCTTGGAAGG
>JAAEPP010000078.1 GCA_024232495.1 Flavobacteriaceae bacterium | reverse complement strand
CCCAAACCCCAAACCCCAAACCCCAAACCCCAAACCCCATTTATGATTAAATTATTTTCTTGGAGAAAAAATAAAATTATTAAAAGAAAAAACATTAAATTTTAAATCGAAAAAACAAATTTGAATCTTTTATCCGAAATAAAAAATTGAGGTTATTAGTATAAATGAAACTAATAAGTATAATTCTGGGAATGATTACTTTAAACAGAATAGCATCTCAATCTGGGTTCGACCCACAATACACAGGTGGAAACAACGCTCAAACTATGTATAATAATCCTGCTCTGATTTCTAAACTCATCGAGGGGGCGACTGGAAGAATCCAAGAAGCTTGTTTACAAATTCCAGGCATTGGATATTCTGTCTTATCGATCAGACAATTCCAACAGAGCGTAAACAATCTGCTTGACTCTAAGAATCCGGACTCTTTCGCGAAGATGATTTACTTCCAAGAATACGTGAATCCTAAAACTAGACAATTGATCTACAAGTCCGTAGTTATGTTCAAGACTTTCACCTCGACTACTTTTATTGGAATTGAATCCCTCTACAAGCCTGACGGATTCCCGAGCTTCGAAGTTCTGAGCTACATCATGGATTCTGATATCAGAACTATCAGAACTGTAATGAAGGACGAATCAATTGACCCAACCCAACTCTACGCATGTGGAGATCTCAAGGCCCTCTACAGTGCCAAGGTGTTCCAACCATCCATTACTGTCAGAGTCGATAAACCTGACGTCAGTCCTTTGGTTGATCAATTATTGGAATTAAAACTTAAAAACCACAGTGACTTCTACTATGGACATCCTGGGGATTATAACGATTCTCCTCAGACTAGAGGAAGCCAAGCCGAGAATAGAAGATTCCGTGATACGCTGAAGAGTGGATTCGACAAAAAGAATTATGGAGTTAATAACTAACCTAAATAGTTTTCTTAGCCATTTTTAAAATATAAAATTCCAATTTGAGTCTCAATTCACTCGCCTCGTTATGCTCTCTCGAGAAGGATTTTCCCAAAACTATTTTCACGCCTTCTTTTTAGATCTCTCCTTCATCTCTGTTTCCCACTCCTTTAAGACTGATTTTATCAATATTAAAGAGGTTCGGATATTAATTTTCTTATTCTGAAATTTTATTAAACTATTTAATAAGAAACGGTCTTCTTCATTACAACCTTCTAGAATCTTGTTGTCTTCTCCTTCTCACTCTTCTCAATTCTTCCAATTTTTTCTCCAAATCAAAATAGAATCTTGATTGATTGAAGAATTTGTTTATCACTATGTTTACTTTTTCGCTCTTTTTTCTCTTTCTAACCTTTTTCTTCTTTTCTTTAGTTTTCCCATTGTTCTTGAAAATCCTCTTCATCAACTGATTGATGGTTTTCTTACTGATTTTCTCAGAATCAGCATTGCTGGGATTCGTCTTGTATAGCTTTAAATTGATTCTTTTAATTTTATTCATTCTCCTAGATCTCATCTGTTTTCCTAAATGCTGCTTCTCTACCGACTTTCTCCTTTTTGTCTTTATCTCATCTTTCCTGTTAATATTACACAAGTTTTTTATTGCTAATTTCTTTATGGCCTTAAGTGTATCAGTTTGAATTCCTGTAAAGTTTAATTTATTCCTTTTAGATTTTCTAATTTTATAAGCGAAATAAGGACAGTTTATTTTACTCTTCTTAACTTTCTTTTTGAACTAGAGTTTTCTATTAGATT
>JAAEPP010000077.1 GCA_024232495.1 Flavobacteriaceae bacterium | reverse complement strand
TGTTCCGTCTCCATTATCAGTAACTCCAATTCCATTCCAAGTTCCTCCTAATGGAGACCCTACTAATGTAATATCAGCTCCATCAACACATACTGGACCATAACTTCCTGCATCTACTACTGGTAAATCATTTACCGTAATAGTTGTTAAATCTGAATCTGCACAAGTGTTTCCATCTGTATAGGTATAAGTCAATGTCTGTGTTCCAACTGATGGGTCAAATGTGTTACCAGTAACTCCTGTTCCACTCCAAACTCCTCCTACTGGAGAGCCTACCAATGTAATATCAGCTCCATCAACACATACTGAACCATAACTTCCTGCATCTACTGTGCTGAAACTTTTTGCTTGTAAAAACATTCCTGCATCCCATTGTTGATCAGATGCATCGGCAATCGCAAGTTTCATTTTGTATTGAGATCCAGATGTTACCCCTAAATATTTAGCAGTTAATATTACAGTACCACCATCAAATTCTGTAGATATCGCATAATTGTTATTAGCATAATAAGCTTCATTGCTTGCAGGTACGGAATTACCCTCCACATTACTTTGTACCGCTGGATGTATTGTGTTGATAGTAATTGGATCTCCATTAGGCAATTCTGCTAAATTAACAGCGTCATTTTGATAACCAACTCCTCCACTTACACCTGGACCACTTAAAAAGAAACCAAAAATATCTTCATATTCTGTCCCACAATATTCTAAGTACTCATCGGAAGCAAAAATAAATTGAAACTCAATATTGTCCCCAACGGGTATAAAATCAATTTCAAGTACTGCAGCATCAAATAATATTCGATTGGTAATTAATGTTAAGTCTGGATCACTAGCTCTACGCTCCATTTCATCCGAAAAGCCTTCAGAGGCACTAGGTCCCATAGCATTTTGAATTTCTCCTGTTGAAAGTAACAGTCCTTCTTCAATTGGAAAATTTTGAGCAGCTCCCTCATTAAAATAACCTAATTGTCGTTCTAATGTATTATTCCCAAAATTAGTTACCCAATTACCATTAACTTTATCATAATAACCAAATCTCGCACTTACAACCTCTACACAGGAAGATGCTAAAATATTTTCAACTAATTCTTTTGGAGTACCACCATGTTGGTTATCATCATTTGGTACTAAAATACTAGCTCCTGTTCCTGGGCCTCGAGTAGCATTTATGTGTTTTTCAGGAGAATTACCAACCCTTTCCTTAGTAACCTCTTGTGAAAATGAAATTAAAACAGAAAAAAAAGTAATCAGAAAAAAAATAATACTCTTTTTTCTTTTTAAAATTTGGATAAAGATGCTCATATTTTGAAAAATTATTTTAGGTGTCTAACTGGGTTTTTAAAAAAATATCATCAATTATATTTGACCCAAAAGTAGTTTCGAGCTCAAAAATTGGTATCTAAAAAATTACTTATTAGTCAAATGGTTAATAAAAATCGTTGAACAACAAAAATTTATAAAAAAACATTAATATTTGTAGGAATTTAAAATAAGTACTTACACGTATTTTTACTAAAAATTCGAATATATTGTATTCAGAATACATTTTTTTGATGTCCAAAAACATTTATCTATAGATGAATTAATTTTAGTAACTATTTTTTTATATTTTTATTTGTAGGAATTTAAATAGTATATAAACGATCAATATTTATATTTAAATGAATAAATGATGTATTTAATCCAGTTTTAGAGAACATAAAATTAGCTGTTTTTAAGGTCTAAATATCAAATAAACATCTCGTATCTTTGCCAAGCTTAAAAAAACAACATGTCTTTACAATCTGAAATAAATAGAAGAAGAACCTTCGGAATTATCTCACATCCAGATGCAGGTAAAACTACGTTAACAGAAAAACTATTATTATTTGGGGGAGCAATACAAGAAGCTGGAGCTGTAAAATCTAACAAGGTCAAAAAGGGAGCGACAAGTGATTTTATGGAAATAGAAAGACAACGAGGAATTTCTGTTGCTACTTCAGTTTTAGCATTTGAATATAAAGCAATTAAAATAAATATTTTAGATACTCCTGGGCACAAGGATTTTGCAGAAGACACTTTTAGAACTCTAACAGCTGTTGATAGCGTTATTGTAGTTATCGATGTTGCTAAAGGTGTTGAAGAACAAACTGAAAAACTAGTTAAAGTTTGTAGAATGCGTAATATTCCAATAATTGTATTTATTAATAAGTTAGATCGGGAAGGAAAAGACGCTTTTGAATTGCTAGACGAAATTGAACAGAAACTAAAATTAAGGGTTACCCCTTTGAGTTGTCCTATTGGGATGGGGTACGATTTTAAAGGAATCTATAATTTATGGGAAAAAAATGTGAACCTTTTTAGTGGTGATAGCAGGAAAAATATTGAGGAAACAATTGAAATTAAAAATATAAGTGACAATTTATTAGATGAATTGATTTCTAAGGATACAGCAAATACCTTAAGAGAAGAAATTGAATTAATGGAAGGTATTTATCCCGAATTTAAAAAAGATGAGTATTTAGCCGGCGAATTACAGCCTGTCTTTTTTGGTTCAGCTTTGAATAATTTTGGAGTGAGAGAATTATTAGATTGTTTTATTGAAATTGCTCCAACTCCGAGACCTAAAGAGAGTGATTCACGATTGGTTAAACCCAATGAAAATGATTTTAGTGGTTTTGTATTTAAAATACATGCAAATATGGACCCTAAACATAGAGATCGTTTAGCTTTTGTAAAGATAGTGTCGGGTACATTTAATAGAAATACTCCATACCTACATGTTAGAAATAATAAAAAAATGAAATTTTCTAGCCCCAATGCATTTTTTGCAGAACGTAAAGAAATTGTTGATGTTTCCTATCCTGGAGATATTGTTGGATTACATGATACAGGTAATTTTAAAATTGGAGATACACTGACCCAAGGAGAAAAAATGCAATATAAAGGGATTCCAAGTTTTTCGCCCGAACATTTTAAATACATAAATAATGTAGATCCTTTGAAAAGTAAACAACTATCAAAAGGTATTGATCAACTTATGGATGAAGGTGTTGCTCAACTTTTTGTTTTAGAATTAAACGGAAGAAAAGTTATAGGTACAGTGGGTGCTTTACAATTTGAGGTAATACAATATCGGCTTGAACACGAATACACGGCTAAATGTTCCTACGAAAATTTAAATGTATATAAAGCATGTTGGATAGATATCAATCAATCTGATCCTGAAGAGTTAAAGGAGTTTAAAAGAGTAAAATCTAAATTTTTGGCAAAAGACAAAAGAGGGCAATTAGTATTCTTCGCAGACTCAGCATTTACCCTACAAATGACACAATCAAAATATACAAATGTTAAATTGCATTTTGTAAGTGAATTTTAAAAAGCTAAATAATCGCTAAATTATGCCTCTCCAGTAGGTCCAAAATTTAGTGGTATAGTTGGCTGCTCGAAATCTTTTATTTCGCCATGAGCGTTTTCAAAACGTTTAACGTTATCATTTAGCGCCTTTAAGAATCTTTTTGCATGTTGTGGTGTTAAGACGATTCTAGACTTCACTTTACTTTTTGGTACTCCGGGCATTATAGTAATAAAATCGACCACAAACTCAGATTGAGAATGGTTAATAATTGCTAGGTTACTGTAGATTCCCTGAGCTACTTTTTCATCCAATTCAATATTTATTTGACCTTTTTTATTTTTATTTGAATCTGCCATCTTTATTTATTTTTTTACAAAGGTAGAAATCTGTTATTAGTTAAAAAATAAAAATCCCAATAGATATTGGGATTTTTATAAAATATAATATTTAATATCGGTTCAATAAACAGATATATTTTTTAATTATAATTGACTTCTTGTTTTTCACGAGTCATTTCTTCCAACTCAGATTTAGAACCTACGATGATTGTTTCGTAATTTCGCATACCTGTACCTGCTGGAATTCTGTGACCTACAATAACATTTTCTTTCAATCCTTCTAGGGTATCCACCTTACCATTAACTGCAGCTTCATTTAAAACTTTTGTTGTTTCTTGGAAAGAAGCAGCAGAGATAAATGATTTTGTTTGTAATGATGCACGTGTAATACCTTGCAAAATTGGAGTTGCAGTAGCCGGTACCGCGTCTCTTGTTTCTACAAGTTTTTTATCGTTCCTTTTTAGTATGGAATTTTCATCACGTAAATCACGTGAAGAGATAATTTGTCCCTCTTTCAATGTTTCAGAATCTCCAGCATTTTCAATTACTTTCATTCCAAAAATCTTATCATTTTCTTCAATAAAATCAAATTTGTGAACTAATTGATTTTCTAAAAACAACGTATCACCTGGATCAACCAATCTAACTTTGCGCATCATTTGTCGGACAACAACCTCGAAGTGCTTGTCATTAATCTTTACACCTTGTAATCGATAAACTTCTTGTACCTCGTTAACTAAATATTGTTGTACCGCTGAAGGTCCCTTAATGTTTAATATATCTAATGGTGTA
>JAAEPP010000076.1 GCA_024232495.1 Flavobacteriaceae bacterium | reverse complement strand
TTTTTACTTGATTACCAAACTGATTGGCAAGATTTGATGTTGAAAGATGGTTACATACAAAGTAACAATATATCTATGTCTGGTGGAATGGAAAAAATGGATTATTATTTTTCTGTTGGATACGATAAAAATGGAGGAATTATTGATCAATTAGATGGATTTGAAAGAATTAACACCCGATTGAATTTAAATTTTGATGCGAAGGATTGGTTAAAAATTGCAGTGAATGTTGGTTACTCAAGATCAACTAGTGATGAACCTCGTGATAGGAACAATGTTCAAAATCCATTTAGAGCAATGTATGATTACAATGCCTATGAGACTGAATTTGAGTTAGGTGAAGATGGGAGCCCTATTTTAGATGAAAACGGAAACCCCATTTACACACCAACTCACACTACGTTCAATGTAAGAGGAGCACTGTTGTCAGAACCTGCATTTGAAATAAAAAACAACTTTTTATCTAGTGTTGATGCAGAGATTTTATTTTCTGATAATTTTAGTTATGGTTTTAATACTTCCATCAATGCTTTAAATCAGAGAAGAGAATTTTACTCGAAACCCGGTGGTATCCTCGATAGTATAATAGGGGATCCTGATAATCCTGGTAATAAATTTGATGATGGTGATTATCTTTTTGATATGACCATGAGTAATCGTTTAAATTATAACTATTTGAGCGATACCCATAATTTAAATGTATTGGGACTATTTGAGTACAATTACAATGAAAATAATGCTTACAACCTAAGAAGTATTGGTTTTCCTTCAGAATTATTAACGACTCAAATTAATGCTGCACAAGTAACCTCAGCTAGTACATTAAAAAATGTTCTAACACTAGTTTCTTACGGTTTATTTGCTGATTATGATTTTGAGCAAAAATATTTAGCATCGGCTTCTGTAAGATATGATGGTTCTTCAAATTTTGGTAGAGATACACGTTGGGGATTGTTTTACAGTGGATCTTTAGGGTGGAACATAGCTAAGGAAGATTTCTTTAATGTTGATAAAATTAACGATTTAAAACTAAGAGCATCTTACGGAACTGTTGGTAATAGAAATGGAATTTCACGATACGCTGCTCAAGATAATGTGTCATTTGGCTCTTACCCTGGAGGTTCTGCAACAATACCCTCTAATATAGGAAATCCTGAGTTAAAATGGGAAACAACCGCTACTCTAAATGTAGGAATGGAATTCAATTTGTTTGATAGAAGAGTAAGAGGTGTTGCTGATTATTTTGTAAGGAATACAACAGATTTATTATTTGCTATTCCAACTTCAGATGAAGCAGGAGTTGGTTCTATATTTGGAAACTTGGGGGAAATTCAAAATAAAGGATTTGAATTGTCATTACAGGGAGATATCATAAGAAATAATGATTGGAAGTGGACTCTAGGTGGTAATATATTCTTTTTAGATCATGAAATTGTAGAGTTGCCAGATGGAGAAGATGTGATACCGGACAATGCGTACAACATCTTATTTAGAGAAGGAGCTATGATCAATGAACATTATTTGGTGAGATATGCTGGGGTTGACCCAAACAACGGAGCACCATTATTTTATGGAGCTGACGGTGAAGTCTACAGGGCTGGTGATCTTCCTGAGGGAGAAAATAGAGTTCTTCAAGGAAAATCAACTATCGCCGATAAAGAAGGTGGATTCTTTACAGATTTAAATTATAAAGGTTGGGGATTAAGAGCTGATTTTGTTTTTAAGTCTGGAAATTGGATCAATAATTTTGTTCGTTCTAACTTAAATTCAGATGGTATAAATATTGACGATAATCAGGCTTTAAGTGCTTTTAACTACTGGCAGCAACCAGGTGATACCAATGTGCAACCAAGCCCAATTTATCGTAATGAAGCAAATTCAGTGAATTCTGATAGATTTCTTGAAAAAGGAGATTACATTCGTATGAGAAACATTACTTTTTCGTATTCATTTTCAAGCGAATTACTTAAAAAAGTTCCATTTAATTCTTTGAGGTTATATGTTCAAGGTCAAAATTTATTGACGTTCACTGAGTTTTACGGAGATCCTGAAGTAGGAATATCATCCGGTGAAACCATTAATTTCGCAAACACAGTTGCTCCTGGAGAAGCTACTTTATATAGTTATCCAAATACAAAATCAGTTAATTTTGGAATTGACTTAAGTTTCTAATCAAAAAATTTTAAAAATGAAAAATTTATATAAAATATTTTTACCAACATTAATCTTTGCAGGATTGTTTTTTTCCTGTGACGATGAACTAAATCAGTTGCCTTATGATGAATTTGCAACTGAAAATGCCTATGTTACTGCTCAAGATTTTGAAAACGGTTTACGTGGAGTTTATTCTGCGTTAACAAGTGGCGGTTTATATGGAAGTAGTGATGCAGGATCTTTATTAAGTGCTCCTGATATATTAGCTGATAATGTAACACTTTCTCAAAGAGGCCGTTTTTCAAAAAGAACGTTACACGATTATGAATACAATTCTAATTCTACACTAGGAGGGACTTATTCAGATGCTTATGCCTTAATTTTCAGAGCTAACCAGATTCTATATTATGTACAGAACTTTGAAGGAGAGAGTAAAAATAATGTGATTGCAGAAGCAAAAGCACTCAGAGCGTTAGCTCATTTTAACCTTGTTACATTTTTTGGACAAATACCTACTCAATCAGGAGATGCAAATTCTAGTTTAGGAATTGCATATGTTCAAGAACCAGATCCCAATATTGAACCTGCTAGATTATCAGTTGCAGAATCTTACGCAAAAATATTAGAGGATCTCCAAGATGCGAAAACAAAAATCAATCCTACAAATCCTGCTGGAAGAATGAACCAAGACGCAGTTAATGTGTTATTGTCTAGAGTATATCTTTACATGGGAGAATGGCAAAACTCGATTGATGCAGCAAACCAAGTTGATTATCAAATAGCTGCGAGAGACAACGTTGTTGGAGTATGGGAAGATACCAATCGAGATGGTTTGATTTTTTATATTCCGAACGTAGATCCAATATTAGGTAATAGTATTGGCGTTACCTGGAGTCAAGGAAGTATGACTTCTTTAATTCCTGAGTATGTAACTTCATTTCAATTATTTTCGTTATTCAGTGACGATGATATTAGAAAAGATGCTTACACATTTGAGGGATTAAGTGGAGGCAATGCTTACAATGGTATAAAAAAGCTTTTTGGAAGACCTGGACAAACCAATGGAGAAGTTGACTATAAAATATTTCGTGCAGCTGAGGTTTATTTAAATAAAGCTGAAGCATACTTTAATTTGGGTAACGAGTCTTCTGCCAGAAGTGCCTTAGACGAGTTAAGAACTAAAAGGTATTTAAATCCTCCAAATAGTGAAACAGGTATAAATTTAAGAGATGCGATACGATCAGAAAGAAGATTAGAATTTGCATTCGAGTATCAGAGATTTTTTGATTTAAAAAGATGGGGACTTTCAGTAAACAGAACCAACGCTGGAGATCAAGCGGATGGATCCGGAACTCCCTCAGACGTTCTAAATTTAGCATCTGGGAGTACGTTGTTTCAATTACCTTTGTCACAACAATCCTTAGATGTAAACCCTAATTTACAACAAAATCCAGGCTATTAATTAATAATTTAAGACTTATGAAAAATATAACTAAATTAGTTACCATATTAGCAGTTCTAATGTTTGTAACCTCATGTTCAACGGATTATGATGATTTTAATTCTGTTCGAAACGATACCATTGGATTTACTATTTCGGCTACATTAGAACTTCCATTGTCACAGAATAATCCTGAAATTAATTTTCCATTATCCTATTTTGTTTCGACCAGTTCATCAGAGGAAAGAACTTTCAATGTTGTGGTAGTGGAGGATGAATCGGATTTACCCTCAGAAAGTTATTCATTTGATGCATCAGTAGTTGTTCCTGCTAACGAACGTTCAGGAATATTAGTGTTTTCAGCATATAATATAAACCTTACCAATGAATATAGACCTTTGGTTTTGGAATTTGAATCCTCTTCAGAAGTAACCTCTGGGAATCGAATGAATATTGCTTTAAAAACAAACGATTAAAAATTATTTTATTCGTTTTAAAAAACTGACCGATCGATGATTCGGTCAGTTTTTTTCTGTTATTTATTATTTTTTTTAGCTGACTTATATTTTGGCTATGATTTTATCAAATTATACAAAAGAATTTAATTATAATCTAAAACTTGCATATCCTGTTATACTTGGTATGCTAGGACATACCTTAGTAGCTTTTGTTGATAATGTAATGGTGGGTCAACTTGGAACTGCCGAGCTTGCTGCAGTTTCCTTAGCAAATAGTTTTATGTTTATTGCAATGTCTTTGGGGATTGGTTTTTCAACTGCAATTACTCCTTTAGTTGCAAAAGCAGATGGAGAAGGTAATTTCCATTATGGTAAATCAACCTTTAAACATGGATTTTTTTTATGTGTTATCTTAAGTTTCCTTTTATTTTTAGGTGTTTTTCTATCGAAACCTATTTTATATGTAATGCAACAGCCTCAAGAAGTTGTTGAATTGGCTATTCCATACTTAAATCTTGTAGCAGCATCGTTAATTCCTCTTATTGTTTTTCAATCATTCAAACAATTTAGTGATGGAATGTCCATGACAAAATATCCGATGATAGCCACTTTGATTGCAAATATTATTAATGTTGTATTAAATTATCTTTTCATATTTGGAAAATTTGGGTTTCCAGAATTAGGTATAGTTGGAGCTGCAATTGGAACTCTTGTTTCTCGAATAATAATGGTGTTTTATCTTTGGTTTTTATTGTTGCGAAATAATAAAACAAGACCATATCTGTTAGATTTAAATTTTTTAAATCTTTCAAAGGAGATGATCAATAAACTTTTCAATCTTGGTTTTCCATCTGCAATGCAGATGTTTTTTGAAGTTGCTATTTTTACCGCTGCAATATGGTTGTCAGGTATTTTAGGAAAAAATCCACAAGCTGCTAATCAAATTGCCTTGAACTTATCTTCTATGACTTTTATGGTAGCTATGGGTCTTAGTGTTGTGGCTATGATTCGAGTAGGGAATCAAATGGGTTTAAATAAATATGCTGAATTAAGACGAATAGCTTTCTCAATATTTTTGATTGCTATTTTATTTGCCATTATTTTTGCATCTCTATTTTTGATATTTAATGATATACTTCCAAAATTGTATTTAGATTTCGATGATCCTTCAAAAATATTCGATAACTATGAGGTATTAGAAATAGCAAAAACCTTGTTGATTATAGCAGCTATTTTTCAAATTTCAGACACTATCCAAGTAATAGCATTAGGGGCTTTGAGGGGAATGCAGGATGTGTTAATACCTACATTAATTACATTTATTTCGTATTGGGTTATAGGTTTTCCAATTTCTTATTATTTAAGTATGTATACCGAATATAAAAGTACTGGTATTTGGATAGGCTTATTAGCAGGACTTACCGCATCGGGTCTATTGCTATTTATTAGATTTAATCATTTATCTAATAAAATGATTCTAACTAAAAGCTTATCGAAAAATGTATAGAAAATTACCGTTAATTGCATTTATTATATTTAGTTTGATTGATTTTTTTGGAATCTATCTTGAGAAACAATGGATGATTTATTTAGCAAAACCCATGTTGATGACAACTTTATTCGGTTATTATTATTTAAATAAGAAATCGGATAACCTCTTTTTCGTTTTGGGTTTACTATTTAGTTTATTTGGAGATTTATTTTTACTCGGTTCAGGAGAGTTATATTTTATTTTGGGTCTAATATTTTTTTTAATAGCTCATGTATTTTATATTATTATGGTTTTTAAAATTCTGTTAGAAATTAAATTAAAAGATTTTATGATTGCAGGAATTCCATATCTGTTACTTTTTTTAATTTTAATCAATGTTTTGTATGATGGATTAGGATCCATGAAAATTCCTGTAATTATCTATGCGATGACCATATCATTTTTGGGAGTAGTTTCTCTATTATTGTTTTTACAATCAAGAACTAAAACCTCACTACTTCTATTGTTTGGAGTCCTTATATTTATAACTTCAGATACCATTTTAGCATTAAACTTATTTTATGAGAAACAATCATTTTATCCAATATTAATTATGACGACCTACGTAATGGCTCAATTTTTAATTTGTAAATTTGTACTTAATTTAAATAAATAATTATGACACTTCCAAAATTTATATTAGGTGATAACACCCAATATCCTGACGCTATTTTTGTTGTGCATACTGAATTTCCACGTTTTATTATCAATCTTGAAAATGACGAGGTAGAGTGGTTAGAAGAGTTTGATAAAGAGGATCAGATGGAGTTGGAAAAAGAAACAGAAACAGCAATAAAAGAAGCCAGTGAATTTTACGATAAAGAAGTAGCTTCTTACGAAAATGATTGAGGAAATAATTAAATATGACACTGAGCTTTTTCTATTTCTTAACAATTTAGGAAGTGAATCTTGGGATACATTTTGGAGAGTAATTACCAATAAACTTACATTTATCCCCTTGTACTTATTTCTTTTGTATTTAGTATATCAAAATTATGGATTAAAAAAAACTATAATTGTTTTGGTAGTTGCCGGATTGATGATAGCTTCAACAGATCAATTAGCAAATTTATTTAAAAATGGATTTCAAAGATTACGCCCTTGGGCGAATCAAGATTTAGAGGGTCTAATGAGAATGGTTGTCGAGAAAAGGGGTGTTTATAGTTTTTTCTCTGGTCATGCTGTTAATTCTATGGTTATAGCAGTATACATAGGTTTAATTCTTCGAAAAAAATACTATTACCTGCCATTTATTTTGTTATTATGGTCCTTTTTAGTTGGTTACAGTAGAATTTATGTAGGTGTACATTACCCTTTAGATGTATTAACTGGATTTTTATTTGGTGGTCTAATTGCTTGGGGCTTTTACAAACTTCAATTAATTGTTCAAAAAAAAATTTAATTATGGTTTTTTAAAATTATTAAATTTCTACAATAAATTATAATCCCAAAGGCATGCCCAATAAATAAAATAGGATCTTTTCTGAAAATAGAATAAATTAAAATTAATATAGACCCTACGATACTTAAAATCCAAAAGGTATTTGGTAATTGTGAGAATTTATTTTTCTCTGAAATTATCCATTGAATTATAAATCGTAATGTGAAGATTAGTTGTGAAACAATTCCTAAAGCTAATAGCCAAAAGGGAATAAAATTACGATTAAAGAGTTGTGAAAAATCAAATTCTCCTTTAAGAAATGTAATTAATAAGACTATTAATGGAAAATTAATAATTCCAATTTTGATTCCTTTTTGTAATCTATTCCATTGATTTTGTAGTTGTAAATTCCTAATATAAATGTAATAAGTAATAAATTGACCTAGCATAATTGCAAAATCATTTCTAAGATAGCCGTAAATAAAAAAAAGGAAAGATGCGATTAAACTTACTATCCAGAAAAGAACAGGAGTAACTGCTTTATTTTCTTTTTCTGAAAATAGCCATTGTATCAATAATCTCAGTGAAAAAAGTAATTGTGCAATTAAACCAATAGAATAAATAAAGTAATCGTTCATCCTTTTTTTATCACTTCATAATTTATATATTTTTTTTTCATCCATAAATAAGCAAAACAATCGGTAATTGAACCTAATAATCTATTCCTTATTCCAAATTTAGTTTTACCCGCTATTCTTGGATAATGTTGAATGGGAATTTGAAAAACGGTACCTTTTTGTAATAATACCATTGCCGGCAGGAAACGATGAAGCCCCTTAAACATTGGAATTTTTTTTGCACAATCTGTTTTAATAATTTTTAATGGACAACAAGAATCTTCTATGCCATCTTTTGTGAAAATAGTTCTAATCTTATTCGATATTTTTGAAGATATTTTTTTAATAAGAGAGTCCTTCCTTTGAGTACGTATACCTGTTACTAAATCATAATGTTCTGTGTGATTTAAAAGGATATTAAAATCTTTGGGTGAAGTTTGAAGATCTGCATCTATATAACCTAATAAAGGGGTATCAACATTTTCAAACCCAGCTTTTAGAGCAGCACTTAAACCTTTATTGTTTTTAAAATGTATGAATCTAAATTCTATATTCTTTTGGCAAATATCTTCAATTATTTGTTGACTATTATCTGTAGAACCATCATTTATAAATAATATGGTTGTTTCTTTTTTGGCAATTTTTATAAATGATAGTAATTCTTTTTCAACTCGTTTTAAGTTTAATTCTTCATTGTATACAGGAACAATTATGGTAAACTCAAACATTTTTTAATCATTTATAGTTAATAAATAATTTGCAGCTTCAAAAGGAGTTAGCTTATTATCTTCCATAAGAATTAGTTGTTTTTTTAATTCTTCTTTAATTTTTGGATGATTATAAAAATCACTTTTTAGTGCGTTTTCAATGGTTTGAAGCATCCAATATTTATTTTGCTCTTTTCTTTTTTGCTGAAAATATCCATTAGCTTTTGTGATGGAAATATATTTTTGAATTAATTCCCATATATTCGAAATTCCTTCATTATTTAAGGCACTGCAAGTTAAAGTTTTTGGATCCCAGTTATTACCTTTATTTGGATATAAGTGAAGTGCTCTATTAAATTCAGTTTTTGCCATTTTTGCAGCAGTTATATTATCTCCATCTGCTTTATTTATGATAATACTGTCGGCCATTTCTATGATTCCTCTTTTAATACCTTGTAATTCATCACCAGCACCAGCTAGTTTTAACAATAAAAAAAAATCAGTCATAGAATGAACAACTGTTTCACTTTGACCTACACCAACAGTTTCTATTAAAATGACATTGTATCCAGCTGCTTCACACAATAGGACAGCTTCTCTTGTATTTTTGGCTACTCCGCCCAAGGAGTCGCCTGATGCTGAAGGTCTAATAAATGCATTAGATTCTTTTACTAAATCTTCCATTCGAGTTTTATCACCCATAATACTTCCTCCACTAATAGAACTACTAGGATCAACTGCTAATACCGCTACGTTTAATTGTTTCTGAACAATTAATTTTCCAAACTGTTCAATAAACGTACTCTTACCTACTCCAGGCACACCAGTTATCCCAATCCTAATAGATTTGTTTGCATGAGGTAAGCAAGCTTCTATTATTTTTCTTGCCTGTTTTTGGTGATTTTTGTTGGTGCTTTCTACTAAAGTAATCGCACGACTCAATGAAGTTTTGTCTTTTTTTAAAACACCCTTTATTAAATCGTTAGCAGAAGGTACTTTTTTTCTTCTTTTCTTTAAGGTAGAAGCTACCTTTTCGCTCAGGGATTTAGGCTGTGATACCCCTTCTTTTTCATTTAAAGCAGTTATTTTTGCTTTCTTTTTAGTCATTTTATTTTTTTTGTAATAATACCGGAACTACAGTAGTGTCCCACGCTAACATCATAAGTATATTGTTATTTGATTCCGAAAAAGAAATTGTAAAATTTTCGGTAACTGTTAAGCTTTTTGAAGGAATAACGGTTGTTGTCAAAACATCGTGCTTCGGATCTCGGTTGGCAGTTTGATCAGAAAATTTTACACCCCAATGGTTCATTTCTGAATTGAAAATTATATCCCAGGATGTTTCTCTGGGTATAGTCCACAGTGAGTATGTACCTTTTGGCAAACCCTTATTATCGATAACCAGATCTTTATTTGTAGTAAACGATGTAGGTTCGTTAGCACCTGTTCTCCAGACAACATCATAAGGTACTAATTTGCCGAAAATGATTCTACCTTTTTTACCAGGACTACTGTATAAAGTGCTGATCTCAATATCTTCCTGCGTATATGTAACAATCTGTTCTGGACTATTTTTTTTAGTTTGAGATTTTAGTATTGGCCAACCTACGAAAATGGTTAATAGAGTTAAGCCTATTAATGCACCAAGAATCCAAAAGAATATTTTATTAATTTTTTGCATAACTAAACATAAAGAATAGTTAAAGGTACTCAAATCAGATGTAATTAGTAAATAATATAAAAAAGATGTTATTTTGCAAATTATATACGTGAATGGAATCGATTTTTAGAATACGAGAATACAAAGTGCTTTTTTATAGGTTGTTGTTAGCATACCTTTTTTACTTTATTGCTAGAGTACTTTTTTTGATTTATAATTATTCTTTATTGGGGGTTGAAACTACTTATGAATTTTTTAGATTGTATTACTATGGCCTTGCTTTTGATACAACAGCCATTCTTTATGTAAATTCACTTTTTATTTTATTGTCTTTACTGCCTCTTAAATTTAGTAAAACTGCCACTTATCAACGATTTCTTTTTTATGTATATTTTTTAAGTAATCTCATCGCCTATTCTTTAAATTTTGTAGATTTTATCTATTATAAATATAATTTTAGTCGAACTACTATTTCAGTAATAAATGTACTGAAGGATGAAAATCACATAACAGGAATGTTGTTAAGATTCTTAATCACTTACTGGCACGTTCTTTTTCTTTTTATTTTAGTTTCATTTTTTTGGATATATCTCTACAAGAAATATAATGTTAAAAGAGAATCATTAGTTATTAAACCTACTTACTATTACGCCTCATCTGTTTTAATGATTATTTTAATAACAGTACTGAGTATAGGAGGTATTAGGGGAGGAGATTTTAAAGAAAGTACAAGACCTATCAATTTAGTTGATGCCAATCGTCACGTAACTCAAATCAAACAAGCAGATTTCGTTTTAAATACTCCTTTTGCATTTATAAGAACCTTGTTTAAAAATACCTTTAAAAAAGTAAATTATAAGGTAAGTAAAGATGAAATAAATCATTTAATTCAGCCAATTAAACAGTATGATGTTAACCCAAAATCCACGCCAAATATTATAGTAATTATTACGGAAAGTTTTGGAAGAGAGTATTCAGGGGCTTTTAATAAAGATATGGGGATTAAAGACTTTATAAGTTACACTCCTTTTATTGACTCTTTAGCGAATCATAGTCTTATATATCCGAATGCATTTGCGAATGGTTACAAATCTATACATGGAATGTCGTCTGTATTAGCAGGAATCCCATCATTTAAAGATGCATTTACTTCGTCTCCTTTTTCAAAACAAGAAATTGAGTCTATCGTTTCAATTTTAAATGATATAGATTATGATACCTCGTTTTTTCATGGGGCTGCTAATGGATCTATGGGTTTTCTCGGCTTTGGTAATATTTTAGGCTTTGATCATTATTACGGAAGAACTGAATATGCTAATGATGACGATTTTGACGGTACGTGGGGTATATGGGACGAAAAGTTTTTGGAGTATACAAAAGGAGTACTAGATAAAAAGAAGGAACCTTTTTTTAGTACAATTTTTACAGTAAGTTCTCATGAGCCTTACAAAATCCCTAAAGAATATGAAGGGAAATTCCCATCGAATAATAACCAAATGCATCAATGTATAGGTTATACTGATTTTTCATTTAAAAAGTTTTTTGAAGCTTCTAAAGAAGAAGATTGGTTTGATAATACCATATTTGTAATTACCGGAGATCATGGAAATAAAACTACCTATGAAGTTTATTACGAAACAGTTAACAGAACTGCAATTCCTATTTTATTTTATAAACCTGATAACAGCTTAAAAGGAGTTAATAAAGAATTAGCTCAGCAAATTGATATTTATCCAACCCTAGTAGATTTGATTGGGTATGATCAACCTTTTAGGAGTTGGGGAAGGAGTTTGTTAAACGATACAGTTGTTAATCCATTTGCTATTAATTACAGTTCCTCAGGATATGTTTTGCAACAAGAAGATTATATATGTTATTTTGATGGAGAAAAAGCCACTGGATTTTATGATATAGGTGATAAAAATCTCAAGAATAATTTGATTGATGAATCAAACGAAAAAATGGATTCTTTGGAGCTTGTCACCAAAACTTTTGTAGCAGATTATTTTGACAGAATCATAAATAAAAAACTTGGAAATCCAAATAAATAATAATTATTTAAATTATGAAAAAAAAAGTATTAGGAGTTGTATTTGTAGTCATATTAGTTCTTGTTGGAAAGTATGTTTACGATGTGAATATCAATTATAATTTCAAGGAAATAACGGAAAATAAAGTTTATAAATCTGGAGTTATACCTCCAAATAAAATAGAAGATTATACTAAAAAATACCATATAAAAAGTATAATTGATTTAAGATTTCCCGGAACTACGGATACTATCAATAACCCTGAAATTCCGGAAGAGTTACTCGCTGAAAAAAAAGCTGTAGAGAATATAGATGGAGTTGCTTATTTTAATGTGGGTTCTCATCAAGTACCAAGTCAAGAAACAATAGACTCTTTTTTAGAAATCATGGATGATCCAGATAATTATCCAGTATTGATACACTGTTATCATGGTGCCGGAAGGGCTCATTTATTTAGCGCTGTTTACCGCATGGAATATGAGGATATGAGTAACGAAGATGCAAGAAATAAAACAAGATTTCTTTTAAAGGGGAGCTCATTTGATGAAGGAACTCCAAAAGGAGAATTTTTAAAAAAATATAAAAAAAGAGCTAATTAGTATTCTATGTCGGGATTTTTTGCACTTTTAGATGATATAGCATTGTTAATGGACGATATTGCCGTAATGACAAAGGTCGCCACTAAAAAGACTGCAGGGATTTTAGGTGACGATTTAGCAGTTGGAGCCGAAAAAGCTTCTAATTTTAGAGCATCAAGAGAATTACCGGTAATATGGGCCATCACAAAAGGTTCTTTTATTAACAAATTAATTATTCTACCATTCGCTTTTTTATTAAGTGCATTTATACCTCAGTTAATTGTTCCAATATTATTAATAGGGGGGGTATATTTAAGTTTTGAGGGTGTCGAAAAGATTATTCATACTTTTTTTTATAAAGAAAGACATCGTATTGATGTTGATGAAGTTAAAACAGATAATGAATTATTAAAAGTTGAAAAAGAAAAAGTAAAATCAGCTATTCTTACAGATTTCATCTTATCTCTTGAAATTATTATGCTAGCGTTAGGGGAGGTGGTAGATTCTAATTTAATAACTCAGATTGCTGTAGTAACATTTATATCGATTATTGCAACATTGGGAGTTTACGGACTTGTTGCTTTATTGGTCAGGATAGACGACGCAGGTTTTTATTTGATAAAAATTTCAGAACAACTTAAAGGAGTTAAAAAAATATTTTACTTAAAAACAGGAAAAGGATTGGTTTGGGTTTTACCTAAAATAATCAAGGTAATAGGAATCATTGGAACACTTGCAATGTTGTTAGTGGGTGGAGGTATTTTTGTTCACAATATTCATCAAATTCATGATTTTTTTCATCTAATTCCAACTATAGCCACAGAGTTATTAACTGGTTTTTTTGTCGGTTTAATCGCTTTTCTATTTTATATGATAGTAGTTAAATTACGATCGGTCTTAAAAAAGGACAACTAAATAAATCAATAGACCAAAAAAAAGGAACTCTCTCTGTATTGATGATGTTCCTATTTAAATGGATTAATCAATCAAGACCCATTCTCCTTTATTAATTAATGGAATGGCTTGTTTGTACTTCAACGTTTTATTCTCTCCACTCATAACATTTTTGATGGTAACTTTATCGTTTCTGCCAATCTTTGGTTGTTCTCTTACAATAGTTTCTGTTACCTGTTTTTGCTGACGTTGGGTTTGTCCAGCTGCTCTAGAAATGGATGCTCGTTCGTCTAAATTTTGTATTTCATCCTTTTGTTCTTTTAAACTTCGATTAGCTTTTACTTGACGAGCTTCTCTAATTTGTTGTTGGTTTTTTTGTGGTAATTCTCCCTTAAACAAGAAAGAGATCACATCTTTATTTACTTTCACAATCATTTCTTTAAATAATTCAAAAGCTTCAAACTTATAAATTAGTAAGGGATCTTTTTGCTCATGAACAGCTAGTTGAACAGATTGTTTCAATTCATCCATTTTACGTAAATGTGTTTTCCAAGCATCATCGATAATTGCTAGTGAAATATTTTTCTCAAAATCTTGAATTAATTGTTTTCCTTCTGTAGCGTAGGCTTTTTCTAGATCGGTAGCAACATTTAAGTTTTTAACACCATCAGTAAAAGGGACTAAAATACGTTTGTATTGGTCTTTTTGTGTTTCGTACACATTTTTGATTACCGGAAATGCGATTTCAGCATTTCTAACCATTTTCTCTTGGTAATGTTTGAGTGCAGATTTGTAAACAACACCTGCAATTTCTTGCGGATTCATGTTCTCAAATTCACTTTGGTTTACCGGTGAGCTTATTGAAAAATACCGTATTAATTCAAATTCAAAATTTTTATAATCTTGAGCTGCTTTATTGTCTTCAGTAATTACTTCAGCGGTATCAAATATCATATTTGCAATATCAACACTTAATCTATCTCCAAATAAGGCGTTGTAACGTCTTTTGTAAACAACTTCTCTTTGAGCATTCATCACATCATCGTATTCTAATAATCGCTTACGAATACCAAAATTATTTTCTTCAACTTTTTTCTGAGCTCGCTCAATAGATTTGGAGATCATGGAATGCTGGATAACTTCTCCTTCTTTTAAACCCATTTTATCCATCATTTTAGCAATACGTTCACTACCAAAAAGACGCATTAAGTTATCATCTAGGGCTACGTAAAATTGTGAGCTTCCCGGATCACCTTGACGACCACTACGACCACGTAACTGTCTATCTACACGACGGGAGTCATGTCGCTCTGTTCCTACAATAGCTAAACCTCCAGCGTTTTTAACTTCATCAGATAGTTTAATGTCGGTACCACGTCCAGCCATATTGGTCGCTATAGTTACCATACCAGCTTGTCCTGCTTCCTGTACAATATCGGCTTCTTTTTTGTGAAGTTTTGCGTTTAAAACATTGTGCTTCACATTTCGGATACTTAGCATCCGACTAAGAAGTTCTGAAATTTCAACTGACGTAGTACCAATTAAAACTGGTCTTTTAGCTTCTGTAAGTTGTGTTACTTCATCAATTACTGCATTGTATTTTTCACGTTTTGTTTTATAAATCTTATCTTCACGATCATCTCTTAGTATAGGCCTATTTGTTGGTATTTCTACCACATCTAATTGATAAATTTCCCAGAGTTCGCCTGCTTCAGTAACTGCCGTTCCAGTCATACCAGATAGCTTGCGATACATTCTAAAGTAATTTTGAAGTGTTATGGTAGCAAAGGTTTGAGTAGCAGCTTCAATTTTTACATTTTCTTTCGCTTCAATAGCTTGGTGCAATCCATCACTGTATCTTCTTCCATCCATGATTCGTCCAGTTGATTCGTCTACAATCATGACTTTATTATCCATGACCACATATTGAGTGTCTTTTTCGAACAATGAATAAGCTTTTAAAAGCTGGTTCATTGTATGAATTCGCTCACTTTTTACACCAAAATCACGAAATAACTCTTCTTTTAAATTAGCTTCTTCTTCAGGAGGGAGGTTTTTTTCTTCAATTTGAGCAATTTCCACTCCAATTTCTGGCATCACAAAGAAGTCTGGGTCATCTTTACCAGAAAGATAATCAACTCCTTTATCTGTTAATTCTATTTGATTATTTTTTTCGTCAATCACGTAATATAATTCCGCGTCAATTTTAGGCATTTCACGGTTATTATCAGACATGTATTGGTTTTCGGTTTTCTGTAGAATTTGTCGCACACCTTCTTCAGATAAAAACTTAATTAAAGCTTTGTTTTTAGGAATACCTCTGTAAACTCTCAGTAATTGAAAACCACCTTCTTTTTCATCTCCTTCTTTGATTAGCCTTTTAGCTTCTGCAAGTACTCCTGTTAAATACTTTTTTTGGACGGATACTATATCTGCAATTCTTGGTTTTAGATCATTAAATTCATGACGATCTCCTTGTGGAACTGGACCAGAAATAATTAAAGGTGTACGAGCATCGTCGATTAATACGGAATCTACCTCATCTACAATGGAATAGTGATGTGGTCGTTGTACTAAATCTTCAGGTGCGTGTGCCATATTATCTCTTAGGTAATCAAAACCAAATTCATTGTTGGTACCATAGGTAATATCTGCATTGTATGCTTTACGACGAGCTTCTGAATTAGGTTGGTGATGATCGATACAGTCAACGGTTAACCCATGAAACTCAAACAAAGGCGCCATCCAAGCACTATCACGTTTTGCTAAGTAATCGTTTACAGTAACTAAGTGTACTCCATTTCCTGCCAGGGCGTTTAGATACATAGGCAGTGTAGCAACAAGCGTTTTACCCTCTCCAGTTTGCATTTCTGCAACTTTTCCTTGATGTAAGGCGATCCCCCCGATTAATTGCACATCGTAATGTACCATGTCCCATGTTACTTCTTTACCTGCGGCATCCCAAGAATTTTTCCAAATTGCTTTTTCACCTTCAAGAGTCACATAGTCATTCGTTGCTGAAATTTCTCTATCAAAAGGAGTAGCATTGACTGTAAGTGTTTCATTATCTTTAAATCGTTTTGCAGTTTCTTTCATCACCGCAAACGCTTCCGGTAAGATATTTTCTAAAGTTTTAACTTCAATTGCGTAGCGCTCATCTTTTAAAGTATCAATCTCTTTGTATAAGTCTTCTTTTTTATTGATATCTTCAATTTCACGAGATTTTAGCTCTAGTGCATCAATTTGATCTTGTATTTCTTTTTGATCAGCCTTAATTTTATTTTTGAATTCGACTGTTTTAGATCTTAATTCATCAATTGTTAGACTAGCAATTTCTGCTTCTTGATTTTTTATAAGTGCTACCATTGGTTGGATTTCACTTATATCTTTTTTGGATTTATCCCCAACAAAGAGCTTTAGAACGTTATCTAATATTCCCATTTTGTATTGTGTATTGTTTACTCAAATTAAAAAGTAAAATTACTTTTCAATGTTTTACAAAAAAACTGTAAAAAAACAACATAGCCAAAGGTTAATATGTTTTAGTTTTTGAGTTTCAAGCAAAAAAAAAGTCTCTTATTTAGAGACTTTTTTTTATTAATAATTTAATATTCATCTTCATTCGACAGATAATCTTCATCTGTGGGATAGTCTGGCCAAATTTCTTCAATTGAATCATAAGAATCACCTTCATCTTCTATAGCTTGGAGATTTTCGACTACCTCAAGGGGTGCTCCAGTTCTAATAGAGTAATCTATCAATTCATCTTTCGTTGCCGGCCAGGGTGCATCACTTAGGTAGGATGCCAATTCTAATGTCCAGTACATAGACTTGTGTTTTAAATTTCTGCAAAAATAATTTTTTTGATCAAAAAGTCAAGTATAATCGTAATTATTTATGATTTATTTTTAAGAACGTATGTAGTGATCTGATATACAAGTTATTAAATAATTGTTTTTTACTGATTTTTAAGTTTTTTTGGAACCCATTTCAGTTCATCTACATTCATATCAGATGACAACTTTCGTGCCAATACAAAAAGAAAATCAGATAGTCTATTTAAATATTTTAATACAAGACTATTTACAGGTTCTTGTTCATTAAGTAATGTTGTTAAACGTTCACTGCGCCGACATATACAACGCGCTACGTGACAATGTGACACGATAGGATGTCCCCCAGGAAGAATAAAATGAGTCATAATAGAAAGTTGTTCATTCATTTGATCTATTTTATTTTCTAACAGTTGAACATCCTCTTCATCAATTTTTGGGATATTCAAACGTTCTTTTCCATTTTTTAATTTTTCTTTCTCTGGGTCTGTTGCCAAAATTGCACCTAATGTGAATAGCCGTTCTTGTATATGCATCAACAACTCTTTTGTTTCAATATCAATTTCTTGATCTCTAACTAAACCTAGATAGGAATTTAGTTCATCAACTGTTCCATAGCTTTCTATTCGAATATGATATTTTGGAACTCTAGTGCCGCCGTATAGGGCTGTGGTTCCCTTATCTCCAGTTTTTGTGTATATTTTCATAGAAAACGATTTTTTCTCAACGATTAGTTGATCATCTTATTTGTTTTTTTTTGTAATAATTATTTCTAAAACTTTTCTTACCTCTGTTGCGTCTTGTCTTGGTGTTGTATTGATTCCAAAAGTAAAGTATTGTAAGTAAAGCAATACCACCAATTATTAATAACAAAGGATTTGATAAACTAAAAGAATTCATAATTTGCAATTAGTTTACAAATATAGAATATAAATGTTTATTGATTTTTTACATCACTTGCTACCATCCCGTCAACCAAGCGAATTACTCGATGTGCGTATTTAGCAATATCCTCTTCGTGAGTAACAATAATTACGGTATTCCCATTTCTATGTATTTCATCAAATAAACCCATAATTTCAACAGAGGTTTTTGAATCTAAATTTCCGGTAGGTTCATCAGCTAATATAATAGAGGGTTTGTTTACTAGCGCTCTGCCAACAGCAACTCTTTGCCTTTGTCCACCAGAAAGTTGACTAGATTTGTGATCCATTCTATCTGCTAAACCGACATCTGCTAATACTTTTTCTGCTTGTTTTTTACGCTCCTCTTTGGAGGCCCCTGCATAAACCATTGGCAATGCAACGTTCTCTAGGGCAGTGGTTCTTGGTAATAAATTAAATGTTTGAAATACAAAGCCAATTTCTTTATTTCTAATTTCGGCAAGTTCATCTTGAGACATATTGCTCACATCTTTACCGTTTAATTCGTATGTACCGGCTGTTGGAGTATCTAAACAGCCAAGAAGATTCATTAAAGTAGATTTTCCGGATCCGGAAGGTCCCATTAAAGCAACATATTCACCACGATTTATATCTAAATTGATTCCTTTTAAAACTTTTACAACCTCATTTCCTAAGGGAAAATTTCTTATTATACCTCTTATTTTTATTACTAAACTCATTATTTGTAGTAAATTTTATTTTTTACAATATACTATTTATTCCATAAGACGCATTCAGCTATTGCTTGTTACAATCTGATAGTGAAATGTTGTTTAGGTTGTTCTTTTCTGAAAAATAAAAAACCCAAATAGTAAGTATCAATACTTACGGTAATTTCTTTTTGCTTTTTTATAATATTCCATGCTTCAGTCATTTCTTTGCTCCAATAAATATTGTTAAAAATAAACACCGATTCGTTGTGAGCGTATTTTAATAAGGAATTAAAATTTTCAATAGTACTTTTTTTATCATAGGTGCCATCAATATAAACTAAATCTAAATTTTCATTATTGGTTTTTTTAAAAAAGTCTTTAAAAGAGGAGGCGTCTATTTTGATATTTTTTAACTGATAGCTTTTAAATACCTTTTTTGCTATGGCTGATATGTTTTTATTAACCTCTATCGTTGTAATAATACTGTTATTAGAGTCTATTGCCATTGCTGCCGAACCAAGCCCAAGAGAGGTTCCTAATTCTAAAACGTTTTTTGGTTTAAAATAATTGGTTATACGATACAATAGTTTTTGTTTTTTGTAGGAGGATCCTTCATCTTTTAAAATAGTAGAAATTTTTTGATGATTAGACCGAAAGACTTTTGAGGCTTCAGAATAATGTTTAATCTTAACTAAATCCTGATTATGAATTAATTCGTTTCGTAATACTTTCAAATTATGATAAGCAGAGAAAGAGGTTTTATCGTAAAAGCACTTTGTAATTAAATCGTAAACAAAAGGGGAATGAATTCCATGTTGATTTGAAGATTTTAGCAAAAAATTCAGACGTGATTTAATTTGATACCACATTTTAAGTAAAATTACAATCTAAATTTATTGTTATTAACAAAGAATATAGCATTTGCTAAAAATAACTTTCCATTTTCCCAAAAAGATCTAAATAAAACGTCATCCACCATATAAATAATACTACCCTTTCCTAATCTTTTTTCGCCAAAGACAAGAGAATTTTTAAGATTATTTTTAGCTACTTCACCAGAAAAACCTGCCACGCTTATAGCATCTCCATCAATATAACCAACATTATACCCTTGATCAATTAATTGATATGATTCACTTCCTTTCTTTAAACTATAGTAGTTTTTAGGATAGCCAAAAGCCATCGGGTGTGAAGTGTCAATAGTTACTTTATAGACACTTCCAGTTATTGTATTTTTTAAACTATTAATTTCTTTTTGATCATATGGCAGTAATTTTTCTTCCAAGTTATTTTGCGTTTTTTCAGAAATTAATACCGTCTCATTTTGAGAAATTCCAAATTCCTTTTTATCATTAAATAATCCGACTGATTCACCCATTGCAATAATTTTCCCACCTTTTTTAATCCAGTTTTTTAAAAGTTGAATCCCGTCTTCGTTGAGAGCATCCCAATAAAAAGTTTCTGGTAAAATCAATACATCAAAATTATCTAATGCGTAGTAACTAAAGTTATTTATATCTATAGATGTTACCGGATATTTTAATTCAGTTTCAAAAAAGTGCCATAACGAGCCATAACTTAGGGAGGAAACGCCTTTTCCTTTTAGTAAAGCAATACGTTGTTTAGGTATTAATTTAACATCTGGAGAACCGAAATCAGTCCCATTATCAGAAAAACTTGAATTAACAATCACTAATTGACGTTGGTGTTGGTTGGCAATATTTGTGATTAATTCATCAAAATATAATTTATTTTTATTGTCACTTCGAGTAATAATTAAACTTCCTCTTGCATAGGAAATATTATTAAAACTGAGCTCTTTTTCTGAAAAACGAACCTTAACATCATGGAGTAATAAATCAGCAAAAAATGATGCATCATCCATGCTAGTCCAATGACTAATATAACCAACACTTTTTGGAGAAGGCTCGTTGTGTATTGTTATTATTTTTTTCGATTCATTAGATTCTAAAAGTTGTGTGCTAGCTATTGTTTCAAGTCCGTATGCGTAGGGTAAACTCCATGAAGTAATATCATAGGTTAGCGGACTACTGAGTTTAGTGTCTGGTTCAAATAAAGTTTTTACCATTTTTCCTTTTGGCTGATCTGTACTGACTATAATTGCATTTTTGGCATCGATAGATCCTTTTTTTTGAATTTCATATCGAAATCCAGAGATGCTATTATTAATTGAATAACCCCATTTTATATCGTGTAGGTTCAGTAAGTTAGTCAGCTTTTTTTTATGGTCTATATTTCCGTTCAAGACATAGCTTTTGTACTTTAACTGATCATTTTTAAAATATTGACTAAACTCTTCGTTCAATTTTTTTGCATTTTGAGAAGATATTTCAATAGTTGATAAACTGGTGGTTGTATGGTGCTTTATCCTGTCCACTAGGGTTAATTTTGTTCCTTCATCATTATCAATTCCTAAACCCGCTCTACCATGACCTGCTTGTTCATAGGTCATTCCAATAGCTCCCATAAAGGTGGGATACGTGTCTCCATAACTTGGATACAATAAATCAAATCGTTCTCTAGTAAAAAAAAGCCAGCCTTCACGATCAAAATATTTTGCATGATTTTTTCCGATTTGTAATTGAAACTTTCGTTGCCAATCTGAAATCACTTCATGAAATGGCTCTGCAGCTGGAGCAAAATAATAGGGCTCGTTGATTCCTTGTTCATGAAAATCTACATGAATATGTGGCATCCATTGATTGTAAAGTTTTAATCGTTGCTTCGTTTCAACTTGGCTAGCCCAAACCCAATCTCTATTTAAGTCAAATAAGTAGTGATTTGGTCTTCCGCCTGGCCATGGCTCGTTATGTTCTGTTGCGTTTTGATTGGTATCGTATGGGGATGCTTTTACTTGGTTGTACCAATTTACATATCGATCTCGACCATCTGGATTTACACAAGGATCTATAATAACGACTGTATTCTCCAGCCATAATTTCTTGTCAACAATCAATTCATACAAGGTCTGCATTGCAGCTTCAGTACTCGAAGCCTCATTGCCGTGAACATTATAACTTAACCATACAATTGCTATTTCAGGATTTGCAGCACCTTCTTTAATTCCAGCATTTTTGAGATTGTTAGTTTTAATTAATTCGATATTCTCTAGGTTTTCTTTAGAGGAAACTATTGCATAGGTTAACAAACGACGTTCATTTGTTTTTCCATAATTTCCGTAAGTAACTAAATCACTGTTGTTGGCTACATAATAAAAATAATTAACTACATCGGCATGACGTGTAAATTGTGTACCTATATCATAGCCTAAAAATTCTGAAGGGGATTTAATTTGAGCATTTAAGTTAAAAGAAATAAATACTAAAAGAAGTACGAAATAACGAATCATAATTGAATTTTTGTAAAGTGCTTGCAATTTAAAAAATGTTTTAGATTTCGACCCATATAATTTTAATTAACATTCTCTTTCAAATGCACAACTATGGATTTTGTATTTTTGTGAATTGAATCGCAATCCAATTTATGGCGCTAAAACATACTTCTTACCAACAAACAGGTTATTTTTCAGCTTTAATTAATGATTATTTAGCAGAAAAAGAAACCTTACAGCCTTTTTTTAACCGTTTTCCTAGGATAGAAAATTTCGAGGAACAGTTTTATGAAAAAAAAGATTTTTTTTCTAAAAAGAAAAGAGAAATTTTAGTAGCTAGTTTAATTAAGCAATATGAAGGTTTTGAGGTATCTAATTTGACACAGCAAAATATTGATTTACTATCAAATGATAATACATTTACCATAACTACAGGGCATCAACTCAATTTGTTTACGGGACCCATATATTTCTTATATAAAATAATCTCGGTAGTCAATTTATCGGAGGATTTGAATAAAAAATATAGTAAGCAGCATTTTGTTCCTATATATTGGATGGCCACTGAAGATCATGATTTTGATGAAATTAATTACTTCAACTTATTTGGAAACAAAATGGATTGGAGTCGTGAAAGTGGGGGGGCTGTAGGAGAATTGGATACCTGTGGTTTAAATAAGTTATTAGAATCTCTAAAGTCTAAATTTGGTACAAGTGAGAATGCCAAAAAACTAATTGATTTATTTTCGAAATCTTATTTAAATCATGATAATTTAAGTGATGCAACTCGCTATATAGCTAATGAATTATTCTCAGAATATGGACTAGTTATTATAGATGGTAATCATCGAGAGCTTAAAGAAGAATTTACTCCTTTTGCTCAAAAAGAATTACTAGATAACAAGTCGTTTTCAATTATAAACGAAACGACAAATCGATTAGAAGCCATTGATTATAAAAAGCAGGTACACCCTAGAAAGATTAATTTATTTTATATCATTAAAGGAATTCGAGAACGAATTATTGACGACCAGGGTATTTATAAAATTAACAATACTGCACTTGTTTTTAGTAAAGATGAAATTTTAGTAGAATTAAAAAATCATCCAGAACGTTTTTCACCCAATGCTTTATTAAGGCCTTTGTATCAAGAAGTAGTATTGCCCAACCTCTGTTATGTAGGAGGAGGAGGAGAGTTGGCTTATTGGTTTCAATTAAAAGATTATTTTAAAAGTGTGGAAGTGACTTTCCCTATTTTGTTATTGCGAAACTCACTTTTATTAGTACCTCAAAAAATTTCAAAGAAATTAGAAAAACTAAATGAATCTGTCGAGAATTTATTTTTAGAAACCTGCGATTTAGAAAAAAAACATGCCAAAGATTTATCTACGATTAACATAAATTTTATACCGCAGCGAAATCATTTACAACAGCAGTTTAAGGATTTGCATGAGCTTGCTAAGCAAACTGATGTTTCTTTTTTAGGAGCTGTCAAAGCACAAGAAAAAAAACAGCTAAATGGTTTAGATAAGTTAGAAAAACGATTGTTAAAAGCAGAAAAAAGAAAATTTAAAGATGAAATAGGGCGTTTAATAACTATTCAAAAATATTTGTTTCCCGAACAAAAATTACAAGAGCGAACGATAAATTTCTCTGAATTTTATCTGGATTATGGAGAAAATCTTATTGGCCATTTAAAAAAAGCAATAGATCCTCTTTGCCATGAATTCACAATTTTGGAGTTGTAAATAAATTTTTATGGCCCTATAAAAATTCAAAATTTTTGAAGTGAGATACCTAATTTTCGATTTTAAATTTTTTCTTTAGAGGCAAAAATCGTCCGACTTCTTTCAAATATTTTTTATAAAGCGGATATTTTTTGGAGGTTTCTTCTTCACTAAAATCAGAACTACCTTTGAATAAAAGGACTAGTAGCAAGGCACCGGCGATCGACCAGTTCAACCATATGTTGGTGGCTATAATAGAAAATAAATAGAAAATAATCCAAACGCTTTGTTCCGCAGTATAATTAGGATGTCTCATGTAGGCCCAAAGCCCAGTATGAGTGAAACCAACTTTATGAAAGGCGTCTACATCTCCTTCTTTAATTTGGCGATATTTTTCCTCTTGATAGTGATATTGTTGATTATCTGCAATATATTCCATAATTACAAAAGCTATGAATATGATAGCAAGAGAATAATCAAAAATTCCTAAAGGGACATTACTTTCCATAGCTTTAAGTGCTGGTAAAGTAAATAATAAAATTAATCCCATTTGATAACCAGAAATGAAGAAAAAATTAAAAGATACCCATTTCCAAGGTGCTTGAAATTCTGGTTTTGCACGTAATATAGGCCAACGATAATCTTCTACACCTGTCCAAAATTTCCAGGAATAACCACCTCTTCTGGCAAAATTATATGACAACCTTATTGCCCAAAAAGTAACAAGGCAAGCCATTAAAACAATTCGAGCTTCGAAACCTGATTGATAAGCAATGATCCATGCGTAGGGCGCTGGAATGATACTCCACACTTTATCCACTTGACTATAGTTGTTAGTAATTGTGCTAACAACAAAACAAAGACCAGCCGCAATTGCATAAACCCATAATAAAGTGCTAAGCGTTTCATGTTGCAGATTTGTTAAAGCTACATCAAAATTAAATGTTATAATTGGAACGATTATGAGCGTGAACATTAGAAATAATACTGTTTTCCACATGAGATTTATAGATTAGTGTTTTTATAAAAATAATTATTTTTATTTAAATGGTTATGAATAGTATCTAAAACCCTGCATATTTTCTTGGTTACTTATTTCTTTGAGAACCATACTATTCTTTTTAATGATAACTTTATCTAGACTATTGTTGTGTAATTTTTCATAGGTTTTAAAGTCTATAAAATTTCTATTATCCAGAGATTCAAAAATATTTAAGTGATTTATTTTTTTTCTCCAAGTATCCACCACTTTCCCTTCTAATATTTTTGATTTTGAACCACTACCATAACTTAAAAAACCGACAATGTTATTAACTAATTCTTTTTGGTTATCCTTTGCGACGGTAAGAAAACTTAAAAATGACATAAAAACTGAAGCTGTATACATATTTCCAATTTGCATAGAAGCTTTTTCTCCTGCTTCAATTTTTTGACGAACAAAATTTTGGTAAAATGATGATTTTGAGGCTGCTTTTTTCCAGACTTTAACATCTACACTATCTGCTAGTTTTCCAATTTCTTTTTCTAAATTTTCCATCAAAACTTTTCCATTTATCCAATCTAACCAGATGTCAAGCATCATTCTTCTTCCTTGAAATGCATAGGGTAAATGAAAAATTAAATGGTCCCAGTCATTTAAAAAATCAGTTTCTTTCTGTTTATTAAAGTGTTCTAAAGCTTCAGAAATTCTGTTTTGATAACATGTGTTTGAATAATAACCGTCAAAAACAGGTTCTTCCACATACAGTTCTATTTTTTCTTTAGAGGACTTCGTTATTTCTTGAACCGATGTGTTTTTTAAGTCCTTATTGGTGATAGTTTTCCTAGGCTTAAAAAAATCACCTACATGCTCCATGCCCACACCAATTGTTTGGTTTAGCTCCAGTATAGCTGGATTGTTTGCGATTAAAATAGCGACTGCTCCTGCCCCTTGAGTATATTCGCCTGAAGACTCTAATTCGTATTTTGCTACATCAGACGCAATTACAATGGCTTTTCTATCTGGAAATGCTCTGACCCAATCCATACAATTCTCCATAGCGTCAATTGCACCTATACAAGCGAATGTTAGATCTACTACATCACAATTTTTAAAACACCGTATACCATATTTAGATTTTAAAACATTTTCTACAGTACCAACAGCATACGTAGCTGTGGGTTTTGAAGCATCAAGAGCACTTTCAGTACCTAAATAAATACGTCCAATACTTGTAGGGTCGATTTTATTGTTGAGTATTAAATTTAATAAAGCATTAGCAGCCATAGAAGCAACATCTTCATCGGTATCTACTAAAGCCATTGTTTTTAATCCTAAGCCTTTTTCTAATTTAGCAGGAGGGATGTTTCTTGCTTCTGCAAGGTCTTTTATTTTTAGAGCAATTGGAGGTACGTAATAATCAATTGCATCAATTCCAATTTTCATATTTAGAGGATAATTAGTGGTTAAGACTGATACTAAAAAAAGTTTTCAGAATTTGTGTACATTATTTTTAAATGATTTTTTATCAAATAAGCATTTATTTATAAAATTGTTGTAGAATATTAATTCATATAAAACAAATCTAAACTAATCTTATATATTAACATATTTTTTATAAGATGTTTAACTAAAATTAATTAAAAAGTTTAGTGAAATAATTTTTTAGTCTATTTTTGCACATGCAAAATAACGTCCTCATCTTAGATTTTGGATCACAGTATACACAACTCATAGCAAGACGTGTAAGAGAATTAAATATTTACTGTGAAATCCATCCTTTCAATAAATCCATCAAAAATTTAGATAACTACAAGGCTGTGATTTTATCTGGGAGTCCTTTTTCAGTTAGAGCAGAAGATGCTCCGTATCCTGATCTCTCTAAAATAAAAACAAAGAAACCATTGTTGGGAGTGTGTTATGGTGCCCAGTATCTTTCTCATCATTATGGTGGAAAAGTCGAGCCATCAAATATTAGAGAATACGGCCGTGCTAACCTCTCTGAAATATCAGAAAATGAACTTTTATTTGAAGGTATAGAAAATGGTAGTCAAGTATGGATGAGTCATAGTGATACCATAACAAAACTTCCTGAAAACGGAGTCAAGCTTGCGAGTACCAAAGATGTTGCTAATGCTGCTTATCGAATAGAAGGCGAAGACACCTATGCTATTCAATTTCATCCTGAAGTATACCATACCACTAATGGCAAAAATATATTAGAAAATTTTTTAGTAAAAATTGCAAAAATTGAACAAACTTGGACACCTGCTGCTTTTGTTGATACTACTGTGGCTGGATTAAAAGAAAAATTAGGGAACGACAAAGTTATTCTGGGTTTAAGTGGAGGTGTCGATTCTACTGTAGCAGCAGTTTTATTACACAAGGCTATAGGCAAAAATTTGTATTGTATTTTCGTTAATAATGGATTGCTTCGTAAAAATGAATTTCAAAATGTTTTGGATCAATACGAGCATATGGGGCTAAACGTAAAAGGAGTTGATTCTTCAAATCGTTTTTTAGATGCTTTAAAAGGAATTATAGATCCAGAGCTCAAAAGAAAAGCAATTGGAAGGGTTTTTATCGAAGTTTTTGATGATGAAGCTCATCTTGTTGAAAATGTTCATTGGTTAGCACAAGGGACTATTTATCCTGATGTAATTGAAAGCGTTTCTGCAACTGGTGGACCCTCGGCAACTATTAAATCGCACCACAACGTTGGAGGTTTGCCAGATTTCATGAAGTTAAAAGTAGTGGAGCCGCTTAGAATGATATTTAAAGATGAAGTACGAAGAGTAGGAGCCCAGATGGGAATTGATGCTGATTTGTTAGGTAGACATCCTTTTCCAGGACCAGGATTAGGAATTCGTATTTTAGGTGATATTACTGCAGAAAAGGTAAGAGTATTACAGGAAGTAGATGCAATTTTCATCGATGGTTTAAAAAAATGGAATTTATACGATCAAGTTTGGCAAGCAGGTGCAATGTTATTGCCCGTCAACAGTGTTGGTGTAATGGGAGATGAAAGAACTTACGAAAAAGTAGTAGCCTTGAGAGCAGTCGAGTCAACAGATGGTATGACTGCAGATTGGGTAAATTTACCCTATAAGTTTCTACAAGAAACATCTAATCTGATAATAAATAGAGTCAAAGGTGTTAATAGAGTAGTTTACGATATAAGTTCAAAACCTCCAGCAACCATTGAATGGGAATAGATCCATTAAAAAAGGAATCATTTTTGATTTATACAAAATATTTCAAAATCATTTACTCATGAAAAAAATAATATTAATACTGTTTCTTGTTTTTTGTACAAGTTTGTTATGTGCACAAAATAATTACCAAAATCATACTGTTAAAAGAGGAGAAACCGTTTATAGTATTTCTAAAATGTATACGATTTCTGAGGAAACAATTTATAAGTTGAATCCAGAAGTAAAGCATGTCATCAAAACAGGGTTAATTTTGATCTTACCATTAAATGGGGAAGAAGTATCTCTAAATCTTAAAGTTTATCGTGTAAAAAGAAAAGAAACTATAAACAGTATAGCTTTAAAATTTAATATACCTCAGGATTTATTAAAAAATTACAATAAGGATTTATATACTCGTGAGGTAAACAAAGGCGAACGACTTAAAATTCCATTGATAAAAACAACAATGGTAAATAAAAATAAACCCTCGTCTAAAACATCCAAAAATAACACAACAATACATACGGTTTTACCAAGAGAGACCAAATTTGGCATTGCTAGACAATACGAAATTACCATTACTGAATTAGAATATCTAAATCCAACGATGAGTGAAAGTCTCAATGTTGGAGATAAAATAAATGTACCCAAAAGTATTGTTATAGCAGAATCAATAGTTGTTGATGAGAATGAATTTGAATTGTATGAAGTTTTACCAAAAGAAGGTTTCTTTAGATTGAAAATAAAACTTGGACTTGACCGTGATGAAATAATATCGTTAAATCCTTCTGCAGTAGGAGGATTAAAAGAAGGAATGATTTTAAAGATACCTAAACTCTTAAACTCAGAAGAGAAGTTCAAAAAAGAATCAATAGATTTAAGTAAGTATATAGTTAATAAAAGAAAAAAGAAGATAGCAGTAATGCTGCCATTTAACTATAACAGTATCGATTTAGATTCAATTAACGCAAATATTGAACTTTTGAAAAAAGATATGACACTTGGAGTAGCTATTGATTTTTACAGTGGCGTATTAATGGCTGCAGAATTTATGAAAGATAAGGGAGTCTCTACAGAAATAACTGTTTTTGATACGGAGGGTAAAGTAACTAAAGTTGAACAAATTATAAGTAGTTATAATTTTAACGATACCGATGCAGTTATTGGTCCTTTATTGAGTAAAAGTATTGAAAAAGCTGCTGCAGATTTACAATCAAATAATATCCCTATATTTTCACCCTTGAGTAAAGTAAAGTTAAAAGAATACCCCAACTTACACCAAACTTTACCCTCCAATGAGTCAATGGAAAAAGCGATGTTGTCTTACATTTCAAAAAGAAAAGACACCATCAATACTATTGTTATTACCGGAAAGGAGTGGACAAAAAGTAAAGGTATAATTATGTCTGCATTGCCAAAAGCTAAAACAATAGTGCCAGATGAGGGCAATTATTTATATTTAGAGAATATTGAGAAGCAAATCGATACAACCAAACATAATTGGGTGATATTACATTCAAATAATCCAATTTTAGTAAGCAATGTAGTGGGACTTTTAAATGGAATCCCAAAGGTAATATTGGATTCGTTAGGTAATAAAATAGGTAACAATCGATTAAGGTTATTTGCAGTAAAAAAATCTAAAGCTTTTGATTATAATGATGTGTCAAACATACATTTGGCAAATTTAAATTTCACATATCCCTCGGTAAATAAACATTATAATTATGAAATGTTAAGTCCCTTTTTAGTGAGTTATAAATATAAATATGGCGTAATGCCGAATAAATATGCTATCAGAGGTTTTGATGTAACTTACGATATACTTTTAAGATTAGCTAATGCAGAAGTTTTTGAAGAAGCACTCGTGACTGATATTTATACGGAGTATGTTGAAAATAAATTTCAATACGTTTTTGACCCAAAAAAAGGTTACAAAAATCAAGTTTTTTATATCATGAAATATAACAATGATTTACAATTGGAAGTAGTGGAGTAAAAATATCTTTATAATTCTGTAGTAATTATCCCTAAGTATTTTGTTAAATCCCAATCATTTAATCGAGCTTGCAAATTATAAAATGCCTTTTGGTAAATATAAAGGGTATTATTTGGTTCATATTCCTGAACATTATTATACATGGTATAAGAGAAAAGGATTTCCAAAAGGGAAGCTAGGCAGACTGATGCAGGAGATGGATGAAATCAAAATAAATGGCTTGGAAGAGTTACTCATAAAACTTATTCGAAAGTAGATTTACTATGTGATTCAAATTGTAAATTATAAAATTATTAATTTCTGAATGGGTTTCTTAATATTTATCTCTTTGCTTCGCTAATAAATCCTTACATTTGCATCCCGTATAATAAGGACAAATGAACACTACAAAGTACATATTCGTTACGGGCGGAGTTTCTTCTTCTTTAGGAAAAGGAATCATCGGAGCATCTCTAGCCAAATTACTTCAGGCTAGGGGATACAGAGTGACAATACAGAAATTAGACCCCTACATAAATGTAGATCCAGGAACCCTAAACCCATACGAACACGGCGAGTGTTACGTAACTGATGACGGTGCTGAAACTGATTTAGATTTAGGGCATTATGAACGTTTCTTGAATGTTCCAACTTCTCAAGCAAATAATGTAACCACTGGTCGAATTTATCAGAGTGTTATTGAGAAAGAACGTAGAGGTGAATTTTTAGGGAAAACCGTGCAAGTAGTTCCCCATATAACCAATGAAATAAAAAATAGAGTTCAATTACTTGGTAATACTGGTAATTTTGATATTGTCATTACCGAAATTGGTGGTACGGTTGGTGATATAGAATCTCTTCCATACATTGAAGCTGTCAGGCAATTAAAATGGGAACTAGGAGATGATAATGCACTGGTAATTCATTTAACTTTAATTCCATTTTTAAAAGCTGCCGGTGAATTAAAAACAAAACCAACACAACATTCTGTTAAAACATTAATGGAGAGTGGTATCAAAGCAGATATTTTAGTTTGTAGAACAGAGCATCATTTATCAAATGATCTGAAACGAAAATTAGCCTTATTTTGTAATGTGCAACAAGAGGCAGTTATTGAATCTATAGATGCTTCTACTATTTACGATGTGCCGAATTTAATGTTAAAAGAAGGGTTGGATATTATTACTCTTAAGAAATTAAATTTAAGCAACCATGGTTCTCCAGATCTTGAACATTGGAATAATTTTTTAGAGCGACATAAAAATCCTAAAAGTGAAATCAAAATTGGACTAATAGGAAAGTATGTAGAATTACAAGATTCTTATAAGTCAATTTTAGAGGCCTTTATCCATGCTGGAGCTGTTAATGAAGTTAAAGTAAAAGTGATATCTATTCATTCGGAACATATAGATAAATCTAATATCAAAGAAAAATTTGAGGGACTACATGGTATTCTAGTTGCCCCTGGATTCGGAGAGCGTGGTATCGAAGGGAAAATAGATGCTGTAAGATATGCAAGAGAAAATAACTTGCCTTATTTAGGAATTTGTTTAGGAATGCAAATGGCAGTCATTGAATTTTCCAGAAATATTTTAGGTTTAAAAAATGCGAACTCTACTGAAATGAATCCCGAAACTCCATTTCCAGTTATTGATTTAATGGATGCTCAAAAAAATATAACTGACAAAGGAGGTACTATGCGTCTTGGTTCCTGGAAATGTAATTTAGTCA
>JAAEPP010000075.1 GCA_024232495.1 Flavobacteriaceae bacterium | reverse complement strand
CGAGTGGTCGAAGGCGCACGCCTGGAAAGTGTGTATACGCCAAAAGCGTATCGAGGGTTCGAATCCCTTCCTCTCTGCAACAAAATGTTTTAATTATCCAAGTAAATTAAAGCATTTCATAATAACGTAATATACTTGGAGATTAACTATTTTTTTATATCTTTAAAATCTTTAAAATTAAAACAAAACTTAAGTCAATAACAATGAAAAAATTATTTTCTATTTTGGCAATTACCGCTCTGGTTTTTGCAGGAACAACAAGCTCAAAAGCAGCAAACGTTCAAACGATGCCTATTAATGTTCAACTTTTAATGGCGACAACAACAATCTCGATAACTCAAGATGATAGTGGAACGGAAACACAAGAAAAAGGATTTCATCAAGAATTAAAAGAACGTTTTGTAGAGGGTGGCCCCGGATTTATGGGAATTGTTCTTTTGTGTTTAATCTTAGGATTAGCATTTGCAATTGAAAGAATTATTTACTTAAACTTAGCTACCACAAATACAAAAAAATTAGCGGATAGCGTTGAAGAAGCTCTAAAAAGCGGTGGTGTCGACAGTGCCAAAGAAGTATGCAGAAATACAAAAGGACCTGTTGCTTCCATTTATTATCAAGGATTAGATCGCGCAGACGAAGGAGTAGATGCTGCTGAAAAAGCAGTAGTTGCCTATGGTGGAGTTCAAATGGGTCAACTAGAAAAAAATGTTTCATGGATTTCTTTATTTATTGCCATAGCACCTATGCTTGGTTTTATGGGAACAGTAATTGGAATGATTGATGCATTTGATAAAATTCAAGCTGCAGGGGATATGAATCCTTCTCTGGTAGCAGGAGGTATAAAAATTGCATTATTGACAACTGTATTTGGTTTAATCGTTGCGATTATACTTCAGATATTCTATAATTACATTATCGCTAAGATTGATAGTATAGTTAATAGTATGGAAGATGCTTCCATAACATTAATCGACATGCTAGTAGAACACAAAAACAAATAATAATTTAATATCCTAACGCAATGGGTTTACATAAAATAATTAAAATTGTTGGATTAATTCTTAGTTTTATTGGAGTTGCAATACTAGGTATGATTATAATGAAAGGTGATGATGTAATTAAAGAAACAGGTTCGGGTATCGATGGATTTTTATATACTGCCTATGTTATTTTTGCATTGGTTTTAATATCTGTTGTTGTTTTTGGACTGAAAGGATTGATGTCTGGAAATATAAAAAATACCTTAATAACTTTAGGAGCTTTTGTTGTAATAGTAGCTTTATCTTACGGTTTAGCAGACAGTAATCAACTAACACTTGCTAACGGTGAATTACTCTCTGAATCTAACTCAAAATGGATTGGAGCTGGACTATACACTTTTTACATTCTAGCATTTGTTGCTATAGGTTCTATGATTGTTAGCGGATTTAAAAAAGCAAAGTAAAATGGCAAGAAGATCAGCACCAGAAGTAAATGCAGGTTCTATGGCAGACATAGCATTCCTTTTACTTATCTTTTTTCTTGTAACCACTACATTAGAAAAGGATAACGGAATTGCGAGACAATTGCCTCCTATAGATAAATCTGAGATTGAACCTCCGAAGATTAAAGAAAAAAATCTATTTATAGTATTGGTTAATAAAAATGACCAGCTTTTAGTAAACGATTCTCCCATGGAATTAGAAGATCTGAGAGAAAATGCTATTGAGTTTTTAGATAACGGAGGAGCTTTGTCAAATTCTATAGAATATTGTGATTATTGTAAGGGTAAAAGATTAATAACTTCATCTGATAATCCTGAAAAAGCAGTTATTTCGGTTCAAAATGATAGATTAACTTCTTACAAGATGTATATTTCGGTCCAAAATGAACTTGTTGCTGCCTATAACTTTTTGAGAAATAGAGAGTCACAAAGGTTATATGGTTGGGATTTCACTGACGTTAAAAAAGAGATTGATGCTGGGACTTACTTAGGAAATCAAGGTGATGCTCAGGATAAATTGAAAGAAATACAAAAATTATTTCCACTTAAATTATCTGAAGCACAACCTAAGAAAAATTAATAAAAAGGAGAATATGTCTAAATTCACAAAGAAAAAAAGTAACGAATTACCTCCAGTATCTACAGCATCTCTTCCAGATATTGTATTTATGTTATTATTCTTTTTTATGGTAGTTACAGTAATGAGAGATACTGAACTAAAAGTTGAACAAAACTTACCAAAAGCAAATCAAATAGAGAAACTCAAAAAAGATAGGTCAGTTTTTATTTTTGCTGGTAAGCCAAGTATTCAATACAAAAAGAATTTTGGAGATGAAGGAAGAATACAAATAGGAGATAAATTTACAGATGTTTCTAATATAGGTTTAGCTTTAACTGAGGCTCGAGGTAAGTTAAATCCAGAACTACAGAGTAAAGTTGTTGTTGCTCTTAAGGTAGACGATGACACCAATACAGGATTAGTTTCTGATATTAAAGAAAAATTAAGAGAACTTAACATGGTTAAGATTATTTATATTACAACTTCTGGAGATCCATTAGAACAATAATAAACCAATACGCTATTTTGAATGCCTTAAATTTATGAATTTAAGGCATTTTTTTTATTATAACTTATATCAACTATATTTAATGTTCTAAAACAGAAAATTATTACTCAAAACAATATGAATCGGTACACTGTATATATTCTTTTTTTATTTTTTACTTCTCTTTCTCTGGCACAAAAATTAGTTGTTCAAACAGAAGAGGATTTGCTATATAGAGAAGATCAATTTTATATTGGAGTTTCTTATAATGTTTTTGCGTTTACTCCTTCCGGGATGAATCCGGAGGGGATTTCTGCCGGATTCCAATTTGGATTTTTGAGAGATTTCCCTGTTAATAAAAGGAGGAATTTAGCGATTGCTGTCGGAGCAGGATTTTCGTATGATCAATTTGGTCAAAATCTTTTTATAAATGAAAATGAAGATGGCACAACAACTTTTGAAATATTAGACTCCAATCAAGACTTTTTAAGAAACCGTTTTGGTTTATCTGTTATTGAAGCTCCAATCGAGTTTAGGTGGAGAAGCTCTACTCCGACTACCTATAAATTTTGGAGAGTTTATGCCGGCTTTAGATTAGGTTATACAATTTGGAGTCAATCGTCTCTTAAAACGTTTAATGAAACTATAAAAATTCGTAATATAACGGAATTAGAAAAATTACGAATGGGAGCCAGTCTGAGTTTAGGATACAATAAATTTAATTTGTTTGCGTACTACAGTATTAACCCTTTTTTCAATGAAGACGCAACAACTAATAACGGTCAAAAGGTAAATTTTCATGGTATTAAATTGGGTTTAATTTTTTATATACTGTAACTTCTTCACATTACTATTAAATAATTTCATATTGTCTTCGTATATGATATTAGAGTTTATAATAAAAGTGTAATTTATTATGAAACATGACAAATGTCATATTCTGTTGTGATTATGTGTAATATATTTGTATTATAAATAGAATGTTCACTCGTATATTAAAAGTTTATAATATGTTACAGTTTGTAACAAATGTTACATTTTAGTATGTGTTTAAAAGTTACTTTTGTGTGAGCAAACTACAACAGTAAAGAAATGTTATTATCCCCCATTTCTGAGCTGATAATTTGGAATTAATAACAAACAAAGGTGTTTTTTTGGGAGAATTGAATGCCTTACCAGACAAATGTTTAGGACTCCGTTTTATAGTTAAGTTTCGTAGTCCATTTTGTATGTTTGCATTAGGTTTTATTTATTTAGTGGTTAATGATACCTAACACCGAAAGGTTGATAAGCACCTTCTTTAATTAGAGGGTGTTTTTTGTTTATAGCAGTTAACGATTTTACTAAAACCTTAAAAAATTAAAGGTAGTTACAGCCAGTAATTCAACATTATAAATTGTGGAAATACCCCAACAATAAACCCAATAATTAGTTCTGAAATTGAGTGTGATTTTGTTTCCAATCTTGAGGAAGCTACCCATCCGTTTATTAAAAAAAATAAACTAATCTCAAATAAATAATTTTCTGTAAAACGAATGCTCAATGCAATTAAAAACATGGTGACCCCTGCAATTCCCATTTGATGAAGACTTACTTTAAAGTTAACAATAACAAGAATTAAAGCCACTAGTGAGGAAACTGCAACCGCAATAAAAAAGTAATACAATTCAGGATGATGATATTTAGTGAACACCCTAGTAATAATTATAAAAATTAAAATTATTTGAATCATTAATGGATATTTGCGTTCTTTCACCTCCTTAAGATTAATACTTTTTACTAGTCCTGAATTTTTCAATAAAAAAAATGAAATTAAAGGAATTAAAATAGTGATAATTATAATTGCGTATGTTTTAATTATAATAATTTCAGGTTCAATAAATTTTGGGGTTAATTTGAAGTATAACCCAACTCCTATTAGAGGCATTAATAAAGGATGAAAGATAAAAGAGGCACTTTGTAAAAAATAGTTCATTATATTTTTTTTCTCAAACGAGCAACGGGAACTTCTAATTGCTCTCTGTATTTAGCAATAGTTCTGCGTGCAATTGGATAGCCTTTGTTTTTTAGTATTTCAGCAAGTTTGTCGTCTGTATACGGTTTTTTTTTGTCTTCTTCTAGAATAATATTTTCAAGAATATTTTTTATTTCTCTAGTAGAAACATCTTCTCCTTTATCATTTTTCATGGATTCACTAAAAAACTCTTTTATTAGTTTAGTTCCATAGGGAGTATCTACATATTTACTGTTTGCAACACGAGAAACGGTTGAAACATCCATATTTATTTCATCTGCAATATTTTTTAAAATCATTGGTTTGAGCTTTTGCTCGTCACCAGTTAAAAAATATTCTTTTTGATGGTACATAATTGCATTCATCGTAATGAATAATGTTTGTTGTCTTTGCTTTATAGCGTCAATAAACCATTTAGCTGCATCTAGTTTTTGTTTAATAAATAAAACAGCATCTTTTTGGGATTTAGTTTTTTGTTTGGTTATTTTAAACCCTTTTAGCATTTCACTATAATCTCTTGACACATGCAAATCTGGTGCATTTCGTCCGTTTAAAGTTAATTGTAAATCTCCGTCCTGAATTCTAATTGTAAAATCTGGAACCACATGTTCAACAATCTTTGAATTGCTTGCGTAAGATCCTCCTGGTTTTGGGTTTAAAATTTCAATTTCATGAATAGCAGCTCGCAGGTGATCTTCAGTAATTGAATGTTTTGACAGAATTTTATTATAATGTTTTTTTGAAAACTGATCGAAAGACTCTTCAATTAATTTTATTGCTAATAAAACTGCTTCTGTATTATTTTTTCTTTTTAGTTGAATTAATAAACATTCTTGTAAATTTTTAGCCCCAACTCCTGCTGGATCAAGATTTTGAACAATCTTAATAATTTCAAAAACTTTTTCTTCAGATGTAAAAATATTTTGGGTAAACGCTAAATCATCTACTATATCAATTAAATCTCTACGTATATAACCTCCTTCATCAACACTGCCTACTAAAAAATGAGCTATTTCTTTTTCTTCTTCTTCTTTAAAATGATAGGTGTTTAATTGCTGGAGCAAATATTGATTGAATGAGGTTCCTGAAGCATAAGGAATTTGTTTATCCTCATCATCCGCACTATAATTATTAGCAGATAGTTTATAGTTTGGAGTTTCGTCATCACTTAAATACTCATCAATATTTATTTCAGTTTCTATTACATCATTTCCTTCAACTGTATCACCCTCAAATTCTTCATTATTAAAATCATCTTCAAATTCATTTGGATCCTCTTTACCACCCTCAAGCGCTGGGTTTTCTTCAATTTCTTGAGAAATTCTTTGTTCGAAAGCTTGCGTTGGTAGCTGGATCAATTTCATTAATTGTATCTGCTGAGGCGAAAGCTTTTGAGAAAGTTTAAAATTTAATTGTTGTTTTAGCATGCCAATTTCTATCTCATAAAAATAAAAAAAACAATCTACATTTTAAAGATGTAGATTGTTTTTAATCTATAATTATATAACGATTGGTTTTTTAAAAACTTGCATTACCTGGTGTTCGTGGATAAGGTATTACATCTCTAATATTCCCCATACCTGTTACAAATTGCACCAATCTTTCGAAACCTAATCCAAAACCACTGTGAACTGCAGTTCCAAATTTACGTAAGTCTAAATACCAATATAATTCTTTTTCGTCTATATCCAAATCTGCCATTTTTTGTCTTAACACATCAAAACGTTCTTCTCTTTGAGAGCCTCCAACAATTTCTCCAATTCCAGGGAATAATACATCCATAGCTCTTACAGTCTTTCCATCATCATTTAGACGCATGTAAAAAGCTTTTATATTTGCAGGATAATCAAACAATATTACAGGACATTTAAAGTGTTTTTCGACTAAAAAACGTTCGTGCTCACTTTGTAAATCTGCACCCCATTCATTGATTAAATATTTGAATTTTTTCTTTTTGTTTGGTTTGCTATTTCTAAGAATATCAATAGCTTCGGTATAACTAACACGTTTAAAGTTGTTTTCTCCAATAAAAGCTAGTTTATCTCTTAGTGACATTTCACTTCTTTCTGCTTGCGGTTTACTTTTTTCTTCTTGAAGTAAACGTTGTTCTAAAAATTCTAAATCATCTTTACAATTTTCAATAGCATAGTTTACTACATATTTTATAAAATCTTCAGCAAGATCCATATTCTGATCTAAATCGTAAAAAGCAACTTCTGGTTCAATCATCCAAAATTCTGCTAAATGACGAGAAGTATTAGAGTTTTCAGCTCTAAAAGTTGGGCCAAAAGTATAGACTTTACCCAATGCCATCGCATAAGTTTCTGCTTCCAATTGACCACTTACAGTTAAGTTTGTTTCTTTTTCAAAGAAATCTTTTTTATAATCTATATTTCCATTTTCATCTAAAGGCGGATTTTTAGGATCTAATGCAGAAACACGAAACATTTCTCCAGCACCTTCAGCATCACTACCTGTTACAATTGGAGTGTTCATATAGTTAAATCCATTTTTCTGAAAATATTCATGCACAGCAAAAGCTAGTTTTGACCTAGTCCTCATAACAGCACTAAAGGTATTGGTTCGCACTCTTAAATGAGCTTCTTCTCTTAATTTTTCTAGAGAGTGTCTTTTGGGTGAGAGTATTGTAAGTTTTACTTCTTCTGGATCTGCCTCTCCTAGGACTTCTAGTTTTGAAACTTGAATTTCAACTTTTTGCCCCTTTCCTTGACTTTCTACAATAGATCCAGTCACTTTAATAGCCGCTCCAATCGTAACTTTTTTTAAGAGAGTTTCTTCAAAATTCTCAAAATCAACGACACATTGTAAATTTTTAATGGTAGAGCCATCATTTAAAGCAATGAAACGGTTACTTCTGAAAGCTCTTACCCATCCTTGAATAGTTATTTCTGTAGTAGATGGCTTAGCTGCTATTATATCTTTAATTCTATTTTCTTGCATTTCTGATGATTTGATTGTCAAAGATACTTTTTAGTTCAAAAAAGACAATGTTTTATGAGATTTCATTTTCTTCATCGAGTTTAGTGTCTGATAAAATTTGAATACTCGGTTCTTTTAGAGTTTTCTTGTTTGCTATACTTCTTTCAAGAGATAATAATAAGGATGGAAGTAGTAATAAATTAGAAAGCATCGCAAATAGTAATGTTATGGATACTAATATACCTAGGGCAACTGTTCCACCAAAACTAGAGATCGCAAATACTGAGAATCCAAAAAATAAAACGATGGAAGTATATAACATACTCACTCCAGTTTCTTTTAAAGCTGCGTATACAGATTTTCTAATTTTCCATTTATTCGCAATTAATTCTTGCCGATATTTTGCTAAAAAATGGATAGTATCATCAACAGAAATACCAAAAGCAATACTAAAAACGAGTATGGTAGAGGGTTTAATTGGGACCCCTATATAACCCATAAGACCTGCTGTAATTATTAAAGGGAGGAGATTAGGTATAAGGGAAACTAAAATCATTTTAAAACTTCTAAACATCCATGCCATAAACAGAGCAATTAAAAATACAGCAAGTGATAGGGAAACGATTAGATTATTAACTAAATACTTAGTCCCTTTTTGAAAAACTAATGCTTTTCCAGTGAGTATAACATTATAGCGTTCTGTCGGGAATATTTTTTTTATTTCAGACTTCAGATCTTCTTCTATTCGGTCAAATCGTTCGGTTTCTGTATCCTTCATAAAGGTAGTGATGCGAGCAAATTGTCCGGTACTGTCCACATAATTCTCTAAAAAATGAGTCTTTTTAGTTCCACTATTAGCATAAGAAAGTAAAAAAGTTCTTTCTTGACTATTAGGTAATTGATAATATTCAGGATTATTATTATAATAAGCTTGTTTAGAAAATTTAACCAATTCAACTACAGAAAGAGGTTTTGATAACTCTGGGACCTCATCAATGTAGTTTTGTAGCTTATCCATTCGTTTTAAGGATGCAAGACTTAAAACTCCTTTTTTTCTTTTGGTGTCTATAAGTACTTCAAGTGGCATGATCCCCTCAAATTCTTTTTCAAAAAATTTAATATCCTTAAAAAATTCTGTTTTTTTGGGCATATCCTCGATAATACTACCCGAAATTCCAATATTATTAATCCCAATAATACTAATACAAAGAATGGATACTGAAATAACATAAATAGCTATTCGGTGGTTTTTAACCATATGTTCGGTCCAATTCACAAATTGAATGATCCAATTTTTCCCTAAGTGCTTTAAGTGCTTGTCTTTTGGGGGAGGCAGATAACTATATATAATTGGAATAATAAACAAACTCAATAAAAATATAGTTATGATGTTTATAGAGGCTACAATACCAAATTCTTTCAATAATATACTGTTGGTAAGAATAAAAGTCCCAAAACCAGACGCTGTTGTTAGATTGGTCATTAGAGTAGCGTTCCCAACCTTTGTTATTACCCGTTGCAATGATTTTGCTTTATTACCGTGAAGCTTTATTTCTTGTTGATATTTATTTATTAGAAAAATACAATTAGGAATCCCAATTACAATGATTAAAGGAGGGATTAAAGCGGTTAATACGGTTATCTCGTATTCCAACAAACCTAAAATTCCAAATGCCCACATTACACCTATTATAACTGTAAACATTGCAATTATAGTGGCTCTAAATGATCTAAAGAAAAAGAAAAATAATAAGGAAGTAACTAACAAAGCAGCTCCTACAAATAAGCCTATTTCATCAATAATATTTTGAGCGTTAAGAGTACGTATATACGGCATACCAGATGTGTGTACCTTGATGCCGGTGTCCTCTTCAAATTTATTTATAATAGGAATTAAATCGTCAATAATAAAGTCTCTACGAACAGAAGTATTAATAATACTTTTATCCATATAAATAGCAGTTCTAATGGACTGTTTGTTTGGACTGTAAACAAGCCCTTTATAAAAAGGCAGTTTGTTAAAAAGTTCGTATTGATAATTTTTTAAGTTTTTGTCAGTAAAGATCGAATCTTTTATAAATGGGACTAACCGAAAAGCAGTGGTGTCTTTTCTTTTTTCTAATTTTAATAAATCGCCAACTGAAATTGTAAAATCTATTTCTTCAAATTTTAAAATATCTTGCGATAGTTTATTCCAAGCTTGAAATTTTTCTGGAGTAAAAAGAGTTGAATCTTTAACTCCTAGAATCACTAGATTTCCTTCTTCTCCAAATTTATTTAAAAAGGTATTGTATTCAAGATTAACAACATGGTCATCGGGCAATAAATTTGCTTCGGTTGTTGAAAACCTCATGTTTACCCATTGAGTGGATAACCCAAAAGTTATAACAGCAATGAGGATTAGGAGAAAAGTTCTGTTCCTTAAAATAAACCGTGCCAGTGCACTCCAAAATCCAATACTAAAAAGCTTGTTCACTTAAAATAATTATAATGAATAACAATATACAAGTGCGCAAAGGTATTAAAATAGAGGTTATCATTTTTGTTTATAGTGTATTATATGACTATTTATAATATAAAAAAAGTGGATCGAAATCCACTTTTGAAATATCACAGAAACTATAATTTTATACCGTCATGATTTCTTTTTCTTTTAACGCTAACGAATCTTCTATTTTTTTAATATGTCTGTCTGTCATCTCTTGAATGTCAATCTCTAAATTTTTAGCTAAATCTTCAGAAACAGCTGCTTTTTTTATTTCGTTATTAGCTTGTTTTCGATCATTACGAACACCTACTTTAGTTTCTTCGGCTTCCGCTTTAGCTTGTTTTACTAACTCTTTTCTCCTTTCCTCTGTTAGAGGAGGTACGTTAATAATAACACTTTCGCCGTTACTCATAGGGTTAAAACCAATATTAGCTTCATGAATTCCCTTTTCAATTTCAGGTATTAGTGATTTTTCCCATGGCTGAATAGAAATAGTCATACCGTCTGGAGTTGAAACATTAGAGACTTGATTAAGTGGGGTTGGAGTACCATAGTAATCCACCATAACTGCAGATACCATTGAAGGAGATGCTTTACCAGCTCTGATATTTAAAAATTTTTTGTTGAGGTGAGTTAATGCGTTGTCCATAGCTTCCTTCGTGCTATCAATTATAAATTGTACTTCTTCGTCCATAGTTCTTTTATTTTTTTACTTAAAAATAAGTAATTAATCTCATTTTAGTTACGCAATTAGCTGTTATCGTTTATAGATTTACAGTTGTACCAATATTTTCTCCAGCTACAACTTTGAGTAAATTGCCTCTTGTATTCATATCAAAAACTACTATTGGTAAATGATTTTCTTGACTTAAAGTAAATGCAGTTGTATCCATTACTTTCAGACCTTTTTTGAGTACATCTTCAAAGCTAATAAAGTCAAATTTTGTTGCTTTAGAGTCCTTTTCAGGATCACTGGTATATATACCATCAACACGAGTTCCTTTTAAAATCACATTAGCTTTTATTTCAATAGCCCTAAGTACCGCGGCAGAATCTGTTGTAAAATAAGGATTTCCTGTTCCTCCTCCAAAAATTACAACCCGCCCCTTTTCAAGATGTCTTAAAGCTTTTCTTCTAATAAAAGGTTCTGATACCTCATTAATTTTTATAGCGCTTTGTAAACGAGTTGGAATTCCTTCATCTTCTAGAGCTCCTTGTAAAGCAAGTCCATTAATAACAGTTGCTAACATTCCCATATGGTCACCTTGAACACGATCCATTCCTTTGCTTGCACCTGCTAGACCTCTAAAAATATTGCCACCTCCAATTACTATTGCAATTTCGACGCCTTTATCTGTTAATTGCTTAATATCCTCGGCATATTCCTTTAGACGTTCGGGATCGATTCCATATTGGCGGTTGCCCATTAATGCTTCGCCAGATAATTTTAGTAGTATTCTTTTGTATTGCATAGTAGAAATATCTGGTACAAAAATAAAGAAAAAATTTGACCGACTCCAGAAGAAAATAAGTAATAAAAAAAACCGATCGGTCAGATCGGTTTTTTTTTATAATTAAAAAAGAATTTAACCTAGAGTAACTCTTTCGAAAGAGACTACTTCGTTACCTTTAGATGTTACATAATCTGCAACACTTTGCTTTTCATCTTTGATGAAATTTTGATCAAGTAAACACTGTTCTTGATCTAAAGTTGTATTATCAGAAATAAATCGTTCTAATTTTCCAGGAAGTATTCTGTCCCAGATTTGTTCTGGCTTACCTTCTGCTTTTAGTTCGTCTTGTATTTTAGATTTTGCAGCTTCAATTGCTTCATCAGTTAATTGAGCTCTAGAAATAAATTGTGGAACGTTAATAAGGTGTTTCCCTAAACGACCTCTTTCAATATTGTCTTTTTCTATCACAGCAATTCTAGCTTCTGTTTCTGAAGCGACAAATGCAGGGTCAAAATCTTTATAAGATAGAGTAGTAGCTCCCATAGAAGCAACTTGCATTGCAATATCCTTAGCAACAGTGTCAGCACTGTTTTCACTAGATGCCAATCCTACTAAAGCAGCAATTTTATTTCCGTGAATATAAGAACCTACAAATGGAGCAGCTAATCTTTTAAAGCCATTGATTTGAATTTTTTCTCCAATAACTCCTGTCTGCTCAATCATTTTTTCTGCAACAGTCATACCACCAAAATCTGCATTTAAGAAAGATTCTTGATCGTTATGATTCATTGCTAATTCAGCTAAACTAGTAGCTAACGCAACAAAATCACTATTTTTCCCAACAAAATCAGTTTCACATCCT
>JAAEPP010000074.1 GCA_024232495.1 Flavobacteriaceae bacterium | reverse complement strand
TTTTATTTAAATATAATTTGGCTGAGTTTATTAATCTTTCTGTTTTATTTTTACCTCCATTACCACTTATTCTGCCTATTTCTCTATTTAAGTTTTTTAATTTTTTTCTCCAATCCTTTGATTTTCTCCATTTGGGTAATCTTAACTTTTCTATTATATCTATACATTTTCTTATACAATCCCATAATAAACCATAGTCTGTTGGAAAGTGTGTATTCGTTTCTACTACAAAACTATCTGTTTTTAAGGATAAATCCCGGACTTTTTTTTTGAATACTTCATGTCCTACTTTTAGTATTATTTCATTTATTCCCTTTAATAAATCATCATCTAATAGGGATATGTTGTCATATATATTTTGATAAGAATAAAGCTTCCCTTCACTAAAATTACTTTGATGTACTCCCATTATTCCTCTTAATAATGTATCATAATTAGCTGAATGGTGAAGTTCATCATAACCTAAATTCATACATAATCTTGTTTGAGCAAGAACAAATATTTCCCATAAACTCATCCCATTTCTTCCTGTTTGCTTTTTTGTAGATTGTATTTTTTCTTCAAGTAATTCAAATATCTGTTTATTCCATTTGGGAATAATAAATATATATTTCAATGCTGCTAATAAATTGGCCATGTGATCTCTAGGATTGTGACGTATTTTAACTTCTGATATTGGTGTTATTCC
>JAAEPP010000073.1 GCA_024232495.1 Flavobacteriaceae bacterium | reverse complement strand
TGAATTGGTTCTGAATATTGGACAGGTTGTAGCCCCTCCGAAGAAGGTTGTCTCTCAGTTTGTTTAGTTCCTCTGTTAGTTTTTCATTGTTCGTAATGATTATCCTATATCTCAGGGCTTGGCTGTAAATTATTCCCTTCTTGCAGCTTTCAGGGTGAAAGGAATCATTGTGTAAGAGAATGCATATATCATTCGGTTTTACATACAATGTACTCTCCAGAAGACCTTGATCATTAAAATAAATTGTGGTGTCAAGGAAATTTACATTAGATAATGACCTCTCGGCAGTGAATTTAATGGTGGGAAAGCATCGGTTCAGGAGGTCCAAAAATTCATTGAGGACAACCTCCCCGTGTCCCAAACTACAAATATATCATCAATTAACCGTTTCTAAATGAATGGTAATTTGTTGTTTGGGGCATGGTTAGATATGTATTCCTTACAATAGTGCATGAATATATTGGCAAAGTTTGGAGCATATTGGGAACCCATTGCGGTACCATCGATTTGTCTGTAGTATTTATTATCAAACTCAAACAAGTTTTGTTTCAGAACAAAGTTGAAAATTTGTTTGAGGTATCGGATTGGTATTGGTAATCGGTCATGGTA
>JAAEPP010000072.1 GCA_024232495.1 Flavobacteriaceae bacterium | reverse complement strand
CCGACTCGACACACACTGGAGGTTCATTCACATGTGCCTGTAACACCGGGTATACTGGAAATGGTACTTCTTGTTCAGGTAAGAACCTGTTCTTGCAACCAATAATCACTATAGCTGTAACACTTTGAAGATTGAAAGATTAAGAATGAAGATAACCTCCTATCGCCCTTAATTGATTAATAGATGAGGATGTTTGTGTTTATATCTTGTCATTTTTCCATTTAGACAACGATGAGTGTTCTCTCAATACCCATAACTGTGATAGCAATGCTGCTTGTACAAATACTGCTGGTTAATTCACATGTGCCTGTAACACTGGGTATAATGGAAATGGTACTTCTTGTTCAGGTAAGAACCTGTTCTTACAACCAATAATCTTTACATATTTAACACTGTATAGGTCAAAAGATTTGAACTATCAAAAAACCTCATATCTCACTTGTTAGATTAATAAATAAGGATGTTTATGGTATCTTGTCATTTTTCCATCTAGACAACGATGAGTGTTCTCTCAACACCCAT
>JAAEPP010000071.1 GCA_024232495.1 Flavobacteriaceae bacterium | reverse complement strand
CGTTTCAGATTATAAACCGTAAATAGCGTATAAACTTCTGAAAGTACATTTTCCTTGCCTCTTGAAAGGACATATTCAAAGCCCCAATGTCGCTTCAATGTCCCGAATTGATGTTCAATTATCTGCTGTCTTTGCCTGTAATAATCCGGATTATTTTTTACCCGATCGTTATTTTTATTAACAAATTCCTGGTATTCTGTACGCTCTATAACCCTTCCATTTTTATTGCTTGTGCAGCTTTCTCTTAAGCTACAGCCCTTGCATGACTTTGTCTTATAGTGCTTGACATAATAAGACTTTTTGAAGGTGTTATCATGAGTGAACATTCCGTTCATTTAAGGCCGCTTTGCGGTTCTCTCACTTGAATGTCCCCCAGACATTCACCCCTTCGGGGATCGTTCGTTCATCTTATAATACCAGCTTCCATTGGTCTTCATTATAGAATCAGCAGGACAAGTATAACTATCCGTAGACTCATCATATTTAAACTTATCCATCGAAAATTTGGTATTTCGTTTGCTTGAACTGGATCCCTTTGGGGAAATATAAGTTGTCACCTCCAGCTTTTCACAAGCCTTCAATTCTCTGCCCGAATGATATCCCTTATCAGCAATTACATCCATTTCCAATCCGGCAGAATCCAGATTCTCCTGTGTTATTTCTACCATCTTTGCCAAAGCCTTGGTATCATTAACATCACCTGTATCAGCTGCAACCAGCAATTTATTCTTAGCATCACTTACCGCTTGTACATTATAGCCCACTTTTACGCTATTTCGCTGAAAAACAACTGCTCTGGAGTCAGGGTCTGTAGTAGAAAACTGACCATCGCCACTTGCTTTCAGTTCTGCCTTCAAATCCTCATATTTCTTACGTCTTTCTTCCTGGACTTTGATTTTAGCTTGAAGAATTTCTTCTTCAGCATCTTCCTTTTCCAGCTGTTCCAAGTAGTTATTAATTTTTCCATCAATATAGTCTAAATGCCGTTTTATCTTCCTAGCGTTATGGTTGTTTTTTAAACTGTTCTGAGCTCTTACTTTAAACGAATCAATGGCAATAGCAGCTCCATCAACCAACTCCCATTCTCGCAACATATTTACAAAATGACGAAAGACCTTGCGGAAAGATTTTACATTCTCCCTTCTAAAATTAGCGATCGTTTTAAAATGTGGTTTGCGTTCATTCAGCAACCAAATAACTTCAATATTATTAGTACAGGATTTTTCTAATTTCCTGCAGGAACGTAATCCATTTTGATATCCATAAAAATACAATTTCAATAGGACTGCAGGATGGTAAGGAGGGCGACCTTCTTTCTTTAACTTTACTTTTTTGAAGCCCATATCTTCTAAAGGGAGATGATCAACAAAAACATCAATTATACGAACCATACTTTCTTTAGGTATCATTTGATCCCAGGATAACATCTTTATTTGATTGCGATTTTCGCCTTGTATATAATCCATTTTTATCTTGTTTTTGCTCTTTACAAGATACGAAATTTATAGCGTTTTTTTGAATCTATTGATGTTTAGTTTTGGGTGGTTTTTGCACAGTCTGACGTCCAGTATAAACACCTGTGCGAAGCATGGAGTTTATACATTGTTATGCATTCGTTCTTTAATAGTTTTTGTAAGATTTACGAGCTATTTTTTGTAGCTCATATGTGAATTTACTGAATTCTTCTTCAATTTCTTGTTCTTCGTCTCTTGAAATAATGCAATATCCTTTTTCAGAAGCAATTTCAAGGTAATAGGTTTCACTGTGTAGGATAATAACATCCCTTTCTTTAGGTTTCACATTTTGTAATGAACACAAATCTAGATTTTCAATTTTTTTGTGGAGAATATCACTTTCTTTTACAAGTCCAGAAAGAATTTTTATATAGCCAACCTCAAAACTTTTTCCTGTAAGCTTATTTGTGTGTGTGAAAGTTTTCTCAAATTTTCTTGAATCATTTTCATGCTTTATCACACAAGCGTCATAGCTATAGCTCAATTTTTTGTCTTTATTTTTTAGTGTGAATATTTCGGCACCCAAATCAACTGCTCCTGAAAAAATAAAAAGCCTGATAGTTGTATCTTTAGATTTATTAAGGCTTAGTTTTTCATAACTACACTTTTCAAGGATTTCTTCAAAACTAACTTTAGACATGCTATCCAAGAAAATTTCTTCTATACTATCTTTAATAATACGATTTAAACTATCCGAATTTATTGTTGTGCTATT
>JAAEPP010000070.1 GCA_024232495.1 Flavobacteriaceae bacterium | reverse complement strand
GAGTACTGCTCCAGTCATTTTGTTGACATTCCTATACAAAGTATTGTTTCCTTTATTTTGAACACCTGCAGATGGTATCTTCTACCATTATCCAGGCTATTGACTACAAAACAAACAGGCAGGATTGCCGAGTGGTCTAAGGTGCTGGTTTCAGGCAGCAGTCACTTCGGTGCCGTTGGTTCGAGTCCCACTCCTGTCAATTTGCTGACATTTCTATACAAAGTATTGTTTCTTTCATTTTGAACACCTGTTCATGGTACCTTCTACCATTATCCATGCTATTGACCCAAAAATATACAGGCAGGATGGCCAAGTGGTATAAGGCGCTGGTTTAAGACACCAGTAACTTCGATGGTGTGGGTTTGAGGCCCACTCCTGTCATTTTTATGACATACGTATACAAAGTATTGTTTCCTTTATTTTGAACACCTGCACATGGTATCTTTTACCATTCCATGGTATTGATCACACAACATACAGGGCGGATGGCCGATTTGTCTAACGCGCTTGTTTAAAGCACCAGTCACTTC
>JAAEPP010000069.1 GCA_024232495.1 Flavobacteriaceae bacterium | reverse complement strand
CCGAGCAGAGAACAAAGATAAGCCACAGGGAACATTTTACTTAAAAAGATAAACAAGACGATCGAAGGTGGGAAAAAGAACCCAAAGTATATTGAAATCAATTAAACTTAAGCAAAATGGATTATAACATAATGGTAAAGTTAATACCCCCGAGAACAATATTAAAGGAGAATAGACATTAATGGAATAAAAGCTATTAACAAAAAAATCGATAATCCTATCAAAACCATTTAAAGATAAGAAATCAATTAACAAAGTTGGTCGAGAAGCCAAAGCCGCCGTTTAGTTTTCAGAAAAAATAAGACCATTTATTTAGGAGCATCCAAATTCATGCTTTTTCAAGAAAACAAAACAAGGAATACCACGATAAAAATCGTCATTCAAAATATGCTATTAGCAAAAATAGATAATAATAAAGAAAATATTACACCACAAAATATCCTAAAACAGAAAAAGGAAATACAAAAAAGAATAGACCAAAATCTTAGGAGAAACTAAAAATAAAAAGAAATGAAACTAAAAATTCGCTAACACTATTTTTCATAATTAAGAAAAATTACTAGTTATGTTAAAGTCAAGGAAATAAAAACTAAACTATGGCTATACTATCAACAATTCAAGAAACCTTCAACAGATACATACCACAACTCATCGGACTGACGATCGCGACAACAATAGCACTCGCCATCACAATTATCTTCATCATCATCATACCAGAAGATATAAAGCTAAGGCTTGGT
>JAAEPP010000068.1 GCA_024232495.1 Flavobacteriaceae bacterium | reverse complement strand
GACGAATTCTCTATGACTTTATTCTAACTTCCTGGGTTCCTCATCTCCATGATTATCATACTCAATTGTTTTGTTATTTGGAATCAATACATAAAATTATATTATTATCTTTGTTTCTCTTTTCCAAATCTATCAAATACTCTGGGCACTTAATAAGTATCTATGACATGGACCACGGGCCTTACACGCATTTTTCTTAGAAGCAATTTCAGCACGAGCTCAGTACTAAAAATTGCTTAGCTTTTTATACTTAAAGAGTTATTTCTAAGAAAATTATTTCATGAGTTTTTGTACTACAAATGTCGATGGTATCTTGCGTACAAAAGTGTGCCGGGGTACTAATATCCAGTATAACCTACATCTAGCTGCTGCAAGATCTCCATTGTCAATTGGATCAGAAATATAATTTTCAAATTGCATAGCATTCATCTATTCAGTACAAGCATTGCTTAGGTTTTTTCTTGTCATGTACTGACATGCTTTTAAAGTAGTTACTTATAAAAAAAATGCGCATATTTTTGATTGTTGGTGGGCTAAACAAAGAAAACTATTTTATTGAAATACAACTACACGTTTTTTTTAATAAGAAACCGGCTTATAAGAAACCTAGTACTAGAGCCCCAAAAATTTAAGAAACTTTTAGAACTACATACATCAGCATCTTTAAGAAACTCCGAAAAAACCAAGAGGACTTTATGAGCCGGAAAATAATATGTCAACAATACATTTTTGCTTGATTTAAGTTTTTATTTAGAGGAATACAGGATGTTGAGTCTACTTGTATTAGTAGGTG
>JAAEPP010000067.1 GCA_024232495.1 Flavobacteriaceae bacterium | reverse complement strand
TTAAATGGGAGTTAAAAAATATTAAAAAGAAAATATATTAATAAGGTTTCTGTTAAATTTAATAATTAAAAAAAATTATAACTAATGACACAACTTATCAAGTTTACATTTATCGCAATAATTTCAAGTTTTATGACCCTCTTGGGAAGTAAATATGTTCAGGGAAAAGACAAAGTGACCATCATACACCAAAATGAAACTTCAGAAATAATTCCTACCAATAATTTAAATAATAACGTATTAAATACAAATATTGACTTTACTGAAGCCGCAGAAAAAACTGTTAACGCAGTAGTTCACGTAAAAAACACCACACAACAAACAAATATAAGCTCAAGCTATTATTTTCTAAGAGGCAAAAATACAAGGGAAATGATTGGCTCAGGAAGCGGAGTAATCATTTCTGCCGATGGATACATCGTAACCAATAATCATGTCATTGAAAATTCATCTGAACTCGAAGTGACGCTAAACAATAACAAAACTTATATCGCAGAAATAATAGGCACAGATCCCAGTACTGACATAGCCTTAATAAAAATAGAATCTGAAGAGGAATTAACTTATGTTCCCTTTGGAAATTCAGACAATTTAAAAATTGGCGAATGGGTCTTAGCAGTCGGAAATCCGTTTAATCTAACTTCCACTGTTACTGCCGGGATTGTAAGTGCAAAAGGACGTGATCTAAATGAATATGATAGTAATATCCAATCTTTTATACAAACTGATGCTGCAGTGAATAGAGGAAATAGCGGCGGTGCACTGGTAAACTCAAAAGGAGATTTAATGGGTATTAATACCGCAATAAGCTCAGAGACAGGTTCTTATGTCGGCTATTCATTTGCAGTTCCCGCTAATAATGCAAGAAAGATCATAGAAGATATTTTAGAATATGGCTATGTGCAAAAAGTAATATTAGGAATTTCTGGCGGAAGTTTAAATACAACTATAGCTGATGATTTGAATATTAATGAAACAGAGGGGGTTTATGTAAACTTGATTGAAAAAGGTAGTGGAGCCGATATTAGCGGAATTAAAAAAGGAGATGTTATCAAAAATATTGATGGTCAAAAAATTGGAAAGTTTTCAGATTTGGTTGGTTATTTGGGATCTAAACAACCAAATGATATAGTTTTAGTTACTATTGTAAGAGATGGTGTTGAAAATATAATTTCAGTTACCTTAACTAAATTAGAAACTTATAAATTAAACTATATCGGGCTAGAAATTAAAGAATCTGATGCTGAAGAATTAAAATTATTTGGAGTGAATCATGGGGTGAAAATCAGGCAGGTCTTAAATAAAAATTTAAAAGGATATGGCTTAGAAGATTCAATTATTATTAAAATTAATGACAAAAAAATCACTTCGATAGAGGATGCAAAATATATTTTAAACAATGTAAATAAAAGCAACCCAATTAAAATAACTTTTGTAGATAAAGTAGGTGAAATAAATTCATTTATATTTAGATAAAAATAATTGTTTAAGTTCACTTTTAGCATTTGATTATTAGTAAGTTTAATTTTCACTATTATCCTTTATTTAACTCATTAAAAGAAGTATTTTTGCAAAAATTTTTAATCTTAAAATAAAAAAATATGAGTTTTGTTGACGTTTATGAAAAAGAACTGTCCTTTCAAACTGATCGCCGTAAAGCAACTGTTGAATTTATTAAAACTATTAGTGATCTATGGTATGATAAATCTATTGAAATAGTATTATTTAGAAACCAGTTAATTGATCGTAGTGTAAGTGATATCCTAAATTTACACAAATATGCGAACGATTTTGTGGGAAAACCCATTTCAATCTTTGATTCTGTTGAAATCACTAAAGCTATTAATTCTCTTAATTTACCTCCTTCAAAATTGGATATAGGTAAGCTTACCTATGAATACCTACTAGAAGAAAAAAAGTATGATAATGCTTTATCTTTTGTCAAAGAAAAATTATCCGATGCCAATAATGTAGAAAATATCACTCCCAAAGATGTTGTTCTTTATGGTTTCGGACGTATTGGACGTTTATTAGCACGCGAACTCATGAACAAAGCAGGTAAAGGAACTCAAATGAGACTTCGTGCAATTGTGACAAGAGGTGAAATCGATAAAACTGTTTTAGAAAAAAGAGCTTCTTTACTCAAAATGGATTCAGTTCATGGTGATTTTAATGGCACTGTAGCTGTAGATGAAAAAAATAAAGCTTTAATTATAAATGGTACTACCGTACACATCATATCAGCCAATGCTCCAGAAGATATCGATTATACAAAATACGGAATTAATAATGCTTTGGTAATCGATAATACAGGGGCTTTTAGAGATGATGTAGCTTTATCTCGTCATCTAAAAGGAACTGGAGTTTCAAAAGTCTTATTAACAGCACCTGGAAAAGGTATTCCAAATATTGTACATGGAGCTAATCATCTAGATTACGATCCAAATGAAGTCGATATTTTTTCAGCTGCGTCATGCACTACAAACGCTATAACTCCTGTTTTGAAGGCTATAGAAAATACGTTTGGAGTTAATCATGGGCATTTAGAAACTATTCATGCTTACACTAATGACCAAAACTTAGTCGATAACATGCACAATAAATATAGAAGAGGTCGTGCAGCTGCGCTAAATATGGTAATCACCGAAACTGGAGCTGGTAAGGCTGTTACCAAAGCTTTACCCTCATTCGAAGGAAAACTTACCTCCAGTGCAATTCGAGTTCCTGTACCTAATGGGTCTTTAGCAATATTAAACTTAGAACTAGAAAAAGAAACCAATAAAGAAGAGCTTAACGCTATTATTAAAAAATATGCTATGGAAGGTGATTTAGTTGAACAAATACAATATTCAATTAATAATGAATTAGTGTCCAGTGACATCGTTGGAACATCTGCACCCTCCATCTATGACAGTAATGCTACAATTGTTGCTAAAAACGGAAAAAGTGCTGTTTTGTACGTATGGTATGATAACGAATATGGATATAGTCATCAAGTGATCCGATTAGCAAAATACATTTCTAAAGTCAGGAGATTTACTTATTACTAACATAAATAAGCTAATTATGTAAGCTCGATATATTATCGAGCTTTTTTTTTAAATTAATTAAAATAGCTGTTAAACATTAGACAACTTCCTTTAATGAAGGGTAATTAACTAAAAACACTACCCTATAAAATCTGAAAAATAGAATTAATCAATTAAATGTATTTTTGTAATAATATAAAATCTCAATAGATGAGGATAGACATCATAACAGCGGTACCAGAATTATTAAAAAGTCCTTTTGAAGCGTCCATACTTAAAAGAGCAATTGAAAAAAAATTAGTTTCTGTTTACTTTCATAATATTCGTGATTATTCAACAAACTCTTACAATCAAATTGATGATTATCAATTTGGCGGTGGGGCTGGTATGGTTATGATGATAGAACCTATAGATAAATGCATTTCAAAATTAAAATCGCAAAGAGATTATGACGAAATCATTTATATGACTCCAGATGGAAGTACTTTTAATCAAGGAACAGCTAACAAAATTTCTTTGATGAAAAACATTATCATATTATGCGGTCATTATAAAGGAGTAGACCAAAGAGTTAGAGATCAGTTTATTACATTAGAAATATCTATTGGGGATTATGTTTTAAGTGGCGGAGAACTAGCTTCTGCGATTATCTGTGACTCTGTAATACGACTAATTCCAGGCGTCCTTGGAAATGAAACTAGTGCACTTACCGATTCTCACCAAGATGGTTTATTAGCGCCATCTGTTTATACTCGACCTTCAGAATATAAAGGCTGGAAAGTTCCCGAGGTACTTTTAAGTGGTCATTCAAAAAAAATTGAAGAATGGCGTGAAGAAGACGCCTTAAAAAGAACAGAATTAAGAAGACCAGATTTGCTTGAATAACATGAATTCAGCTGATTTAGAAATTATTGAATCGATTGTAGTACCTATTTTAAATAACAGAGAACGTATATCAGATTATCTTCCTGGACACTTTTCTACTATTTACTCCAAAAAAGGCATCAAGAAAGCAATTAAAAGAGGGTTAGTAACCATTAATGGAAAAAAAGCATATACAGCCGATTATGTGTTCGGAAATGAAAGAATTGATTTATTTCAATCGCCTTTAGTAAAAAAAAGAAAAATAGTAAACATAAGACTTGAGATTGTTTACGAAGATGATTATTTGGCTGTTATCAATAAGCCAGCTGGTATTCTGGTAAGTGGCAATAAAAAATTTACAATTGAGAATGCTTTATCGCTTACTTTAGAAAAAAGTAAACAACAAGATGGATTGGTATACCCATTACCAATTCACCGACTTGATTACCCAACAAGTGGCCTACTTCTTATTGGTAAAACATCACGATCAGTAATACTACTAAATAAAATGTTTGAAAATAAGGAAATCATCAAAAATTACGAAGCAATTACAATTGGTGAACAAAAAGATCAAGGTGTCATCAGCATAAAAATTGATAATAAAAAATCAAAAACAACATTTAAAGTAATAAAAAGATTAAATTCAATTAGGTATAAAAAATTAAATCTTGTAGAATTGATTCCACACACAGGAAGAACACATCAACTAAGAATACATATGTCAAAAATTGGTAACCCTATTTTTGGTGACAAAAAATACGGAATAGAAGGTTTAATAAATAAGGGTAATGGATTGTATTTACAAGCATCAAAACTTACATTTAAGCATCCATTTAAAGAAAAAGTGATAGAAATATCAATTCCAAGATCAAAAAAAACAAGTAAACTCTTTCCAGAAAAATAAAATAGATGTTTGCGTATCATTTTTAAATTACATAATGCAAAAAAAGTCTTGTAAAGCCAATAAAAATATTTTACTTTTGCACCCGTCTACAAAATAATAGACAACTTTAATCCAACCTCTGGCGAAAATCGTGGATGTTGTTTTAAAAATCATATTAACAAACAAATAAAATGGAAGAGTTAGTAAAATTTGTTCAAGACGAGTTTGTAACAAAAAAAGAGTTCCCACAATTTGGTGCTGGTGATACCATCACAGTATATTACGAAATTCGTGAGGGTGAAAAAACAAGAACTCAGTTTTTTAAGGGAGTTGTAATTCAGGTTAAAGGAACTGGTACCTCTCAAACTTTTACAATAAGAAAAATGTCAGGTACAATTGGAGTAGAAAGAATTTTCCCAATTAACCTACCTGCTTTACAGAAAATTGAAATCAATAAAAAAGGTAGTGTGAGAAGAAAGCGTATCTACTATTTTAGAGGTCTTACTGGTAAAAAAGCAAGAATTAAAGAGAAAAGAATGTAGAAAACAGAATTACTATATTTTATTAAAGCAACTCTACTGAGTTGCTTTTTTTATTAACAATAGTTAATAAACTAAGTTTATATATAGTTAATATCTAATGAGTTGAAAAATTTGTATATCTCAATTTGTATTTTATATTTGATTATCAAAACGAGGTAACAGTAACAATCGTTTTAAATTAAAGTAACGTTCTTTAAAATTTTTTTTAATCAAATTTATATTCACGAGGTCATTGAAAAATGTATTGCAAATATAAATTTAGGC
>JAAEPP010000066.1 GCA_024232495.1 Flavobacteriaceae bacterium | reverse complement strand
TTGGGTTACAGCTTGGAGAAAATTCAAGTGGTAAAACTAAGACTGCTATTTTTAATAGTGAAGGAGGAAGTGAAATAGGATTAACCATACAGTCTAGAACAAATAGAGCAAAATTAAAAGTTGCTGATAATGATTCGGCAGCTTATGTAGTTGCAGAAGCAGGTAAAGCTTTTTTCGGTGTAAGTCCAAATGGAGACTCTAACAACATTACTGTTCTATCCTCAGGTAACGTAGGGATAGGGACTGATAGTCCTAGTGAGAAGTTGACTATTGACTCAGAAGATGATACTACAGCTTTAGGTATAAATTTCCCATCAGCCAAATTTGACTTTGCAGCTAATAGCACAAGTGGATACAACACTTTATTCAAAATGGATGATACAGGGCTAGATATAGGTCACGATTCTAACTCAAGAGCTATAAACTTAAAAACAGGAGATTTAGACAGGGTAACTATATCAGGAAACGGTAACGTAGGAATAGGGACTAATAGTCCTGATAGTTTACTGCATATAGCAGGTCCTTTCCCTAGAATAACACTTAATGACACAGATGCAAGTAATTCAAACGACTACTCATTAATAGAGGTTTCTGATGGTGTGCTTCAG
>JAAEPP010000065.1 GCA_024232495.1 Flavobacteriaceae bacterium | reverse complement strand
TATGAGACGAGGTGGCCGAGTGGTTAAGGCGGTTGACTGCTTATCCATTGGGCTCTGCCCGCGTGGGTTCGAATTCTATCCTCGTTGTTGCATTTTGAGCAGCTTTAGGGCCGTGATTGTCAATTTCAATAATGGCTTAACTGTTCAGATATGAGACGAGGTGGCCGAGTGGTTAAGGCGATGGACTGCTAATCCATTGCGCTCTGCCTGCTTGGGTTTGAATCCCATCCTCGTCGTTGCATTTTGAGCAGCGTTGGAGCAGTGATTGTCAATTTCAAAAATTGCTGAACTTGTTCAGATATGAGACGAGGTGGCTGAGTGGTTAAGGCGATGGACTGCTAATCAATTGGGCTCTGCCTGCGTGGGTTCGAATCCCATCCTCGTCGTTGCATTTTGAGCAGCTTTGGGGCAATGATTGTCAATCTCAAAAAATGGCATAACTTGTTCAGATATGAGACGAGGTGACCGAGTGGTTAAGGCGATGGACTGCTAACGCATTGGGGGCTGCGCGCGTGGGTCCGAATCCCATCCGCGTCGTTACATTTTGAGCAGCTTTAAGGCAATGAGTGTCAGTCTGAAAAAATGGCTTCACTTGTTC
>JAAEPP010000064.1 GCA_024232495.1 Flavobacteriaceae bacterium | reverse complement strand
CATAGACTGTGCATTGTAACGAAAGTCAACAGAACTATTGTTTTGTATTGCATTGGGTAATATTTCCAGTAGGTAAGTTTCCCAAATAGGGACTCCTGAAATAACTATTGAAAAGCTTATTAAAATAAGTGAAGAGATTATTCCAACCATTATTGCTTTCCAATTTTTATAAAACAATAATGCGACTCCATAAAAAACTGGGAATATCTTCAATAAAACTACAATGCTGATTAGGCTAACTCCGAGTTTTTCTTTTTTATTTTCAATAGATAAGAATCCAAATACAACTAAAGCAAAAATTAAAAAATAAGATTGCCCAAATAATATTCCGTTGCGAATTGGAACAAAAAAAAGGATGGGTAAAAAAAATAAAATCTCGTATCGTTTTTTAAACTTATCTCGTACAAGTAAATAAAGGCTCCAACTAAATAAAACTATACAAATTAAATTATAAATTGCTTTGGCTACGTAAGGATTTTCTATAAAAGTAAAAGGATAAAAAAATGTAATTGTAAAAGGACTATTTATATAAAAATCTACCAATACATTGGTGTAACCTAAATTCCATATGTAAGTATTGAACTCATAAATATCAAACAAAAGATTTGATGAAAGTGATTCTCGAATTAATTTTGCGGAAAAATAGCTGTTGGAAAAATCATGGATGTTATATGTTAATGATTGAAAAAGAAAATAAAATAACACAAAAAATAGTGGGCCTAAATACAATGCTGGAAACTTATTAAACTTTTTAATTACTTTAGGAAACATAATCAAAATTATTATTTATTATTCAAGAATTAAAATATTATCTCATATTAGCATAAAAAACGAGTCAAATACTAAATGAATCCCTTAAAAAAAGCAAAACATAGAATTAAAGTTATTTCACTTTTTGGCGTAAGTCAAATTGTAAGCATTTTATCTGTTGTTCTTTTATCATTAGTTATCGTTAGATTTAAGTCTGTTGAATTATGGGGAGAATACGCAGAAATATTAATTTGGAGTAACCTATTTTTACTTTTCTTATCGTTTGGGAATAATGATTATTTGCTGAAAACTTTTAGTGAACATCCATCAAAAGTAAATCAGAAGTGGCTTAATAATATTTTAGTTAGAAGTTTTTTGTTGATTCCTAGTGGGATTTTAATATTTTTTACCCCAGCCTTCTTGGACATAGAGTTTGATGTTTTTTTATTGGTATTATTGAAATTTTTGAATCAATCATTTAAATCATTGATAGTTTTCAACAGAAAATTCAAATTAAATATAGGTGTCGAATTATTTTTTCTGGTGACTCTTTTATTGACGGTAATTCTAAAAATAGAGGTGTTAAATTTAAAGATTTTAATACAACTAATTGTAATAGCACTTACAGTAAAGTTTTTAACTTTTTTGTATTTATTTATTGGGGACTTTAAGAATACTCCTCTTAATTTTCAATTTAAAGAGTTGAAAAAGTCTTTACCATTTTTTATTCCTCTTGCTATAGGGACATTAAGGTCAAGAGTAGACACCTATTATGGAGCTTTATTTTTCAACTTTACCTTACTCAGCAAATATCAAATGTTAATTAGTTTTTTAGCATTATCACAAATGGCAAGTGCCTTTTTTATTACTCCCTATCTTAAAAATTATTATCGGTTTAAAAATCAAAAAATAAAAGATATTCAAAAAAAATTCTTTTTTTACGGTTGGGGATTTGCTTTTTTTGCTACAATAATAATTTCTGTTGTTTTAAATTACTTATATCGGTTTAGCTTCTCAAAATTACAGTATGGTTTAGCTTTTTTATTTATAGTTCCCTTATTTTTAAATATACTATTGGTAAATGAATATTATAAAAAAAATCACCAAATAAAAATAGCTTATTTCACTTCTTTAATTTTAATCTTCCAATTATTTGCTGGATATTTTTTAATAAAATATTGGAATATAACAGGAGCCCTACTATTGAAAGTTCTTGGACAATGGGCTATTGTTGTTTTATTGTGGTTTTGGATAAAAAAAACTAAGGATTGAAAAATTTCATTAAAAACATACTAATTCAGATATGGAAACCATTTAGACCTGACAAAAGTCAACGTTTCCTTTTTATCATGGGGCATCCAAGAAGTGGCAGTTCCTTATTGATGCATGTTTTATCAGATCATAATAAAATTATTGGATTTGGTGAATATTTTATTAAATATCAAAATTTTGAAAGCCTAATAAAATCTGAATTTGACATAAGAAGAAAATCGCATCAATTATTTAAAAAATGCAGTTATATTGTAAATCAAGTTAATCATCGCTCTGTTACTCCTAATAGAAATATTATTATTTCTAATAACAACAAACATATCATTTTGATACGAAACCCTCAAGATACAATCTCAAGTATCATAAACTTATCTAATCATAAAAATATGCCGATGAGCCAGGAAACAGTTACTAGTATTTACATGGATAGACTGAGTTATCTAATAGACTTTATATCTTTATTAAAACCTTCCAATTGGTTTTTTATTGACTATGATGAATTAATAGAAAAACCAGATGAGGTATTAAATAATTTATCAGTTTTTCTAAACTTAAACAATCCTCTAAAAAAAGAATACCAACTAAAAAAATATACTCAAAAATGGGGGGATCCTTCTTCAAATATAACTAAAGGAACAATATTTAAAACCAATTCTAAAGCGATAACTATACATGATGATTTATTGGATAATGCAAGTAAAGCATACAAAAATGCTTATCACTTTTTTAAAGAGAAATCATTAAATAACTTATAAATTGAAAATTATTTTTATACTAAATGAACAACAAAATTCTAATATTTAACCCTAAAAGTGCCAATGGTAAACATAGAATTCCAAATTCTATTTTACAAGTGGGAGCTTCTATTTATGGAATTTACGAATTTGTATTTGTAGATGGAAATTTAGAGAACGACCCTTGGAAAAAAATAGATTCCTATTTTAATACTGGTAATTTTAAATATTTCTGTAGTACCGTAATGCCTGGACCTCAACTAAAGCAAGCGATACCTTTTACAAAAAAAATAAAAGAAACCTATCCAAATTCGATTACTATTTGGGGAGGCTATTTTGCATCAAACCAATATAAAGTATCAATCACTTCAGGTTTTGTAGATTTCATAATTAATGGGCCAGGTGACAGAGCATTTCCGTCGTTAATTGAAGCTATTGAAACTAATAAACTATCATCTTTACCATCCATAAAAAATCTTATTTATAGCAATGAGCATAATAACATTATTAAAACAGCTAAAGAAGAATTATTAGAACAAGATTCACTACCTGTATTACCCTATCAGCATTTAGATAGTTTTTATTCTTTAGAGAATTATTTGAGTAAAACTTTTTTAGGAAGAAATACGTTTAGTTATCATTCCAGCTTAGGTTGTCCTTTTACTTGTTCATTTTGTGCGGTGGTTCCTATATATAATGGCCGCTGGAAAGCAAAGTCTGCTAAAACAGTATATAAAGACATAAAATATTTTAAAGACAATTATAAAATTGAAGCTATAGAGTTTCACGATAATAACTTTTTTACTTCTAGAAAAAGAGTGTTAGAATTTTCTGAATTAATAAAAAACGACGGAATAACCTGGTGGGGAGAAGGCAGGATTGACACTATCAATAAATACAGTGATGAAGATTTAATATTGATGAAAGAAGCTGGTTGTAAAATGATTTTTTTAGGAGCTGAAACAGGAAATGATGAAATCTTAAAACAGATGAATAAAGGTGGAACTCAAACAGGTGAAACTATCAAAGAATTTGTTAAAAGATTATACCCTATTGGAATCATACCTGAGCTTTCTTTTGTTTTGGGTATGCCTGCAGAAACCCCTGAAAAGGTAATGGCTCAAATAGAGTGGGATATCAACTTTATAAAAGAGATTAAAGAAATCAACCCAAATGCTGAAATTATTATTTATCTATATAGTCCTGTAGCAACTGAAGGGTCGGAATTGTATGAACAAATACAAAAAGCTGGTTTTAGTTTTCCAAAAAAATTAGAAGATTGGTTAGATCCTGCTTGGGAAAATTTTGATTTACGTAAAAATCCACTGACTCCCTGGTTAACTCCAAAAATGGTAGATAAAATAATGAATTTTGAAACTGTCCTAAACGGTTATTATCCAACTGCAACCGATTTTAGAATTAAAGGATTAAAGAGGAGCTTATTGCGGGGAATTTCGAAAATCCGTTATCGTACTGGGGTTTATAAATATCCTTATGAAATAAAAATAATGCATAAAATCTGGAAATATCGCCAACCCGAGACCCAAGGCTTTTACTCTGAATAATGTCAAAGTTAAGAAACACTATAAAACGCATAACACAGCCATTTTTAAAAACTGGTTTAGCTTATTATTACAGAAAACCAAGAAAATACAAATATCAGGAAATTGAAGTTTTGGTGCATCCAGATGTTTTTCCTCCTCATCTAACCTTAAGCACCAAAATATTGCTAGATTTTATAGTGGAATTAGAATTACAATACAAAACCTTTTTAGAGTTAGGTTGTGGGTCGGGAATTATTTCGCTTTTAGCTAGTAAAAAAGGTGCAACCGTAACTTCAACAGATATTAATGAAACTGCTTTAGAATTTTTAGAAAAAGCTTCATTTCAAAACGATTTAAAAATCAATATTAAAAAATCAAATCTATTTGAAAATATTGAAGGTGAATCATTCGAATTTATTGTTATCAACCCTCCATACTATCCTAAAAAACCAAAAAATGTTAAAGAAAAAGCGTGGTTTTGTGGTGAAGATTTTGAATATTTTAAAAACTTATTCCAACAATTACCAAACTACATATCAACAGATAATTATGTTTATATGATTTTATCCGAAGATTGTGAAATAAATACCATTACTACTATCGCTTCTAAAAATCAACTAATATTAACACCTGTTTTTAAAACTACTAAAATGGGTGAGAAAAATACTATTTTTCAAATCACTACAACATAAATCGGTAAGTAGCTTTTATTAAAAATGTGTTTTCAGGTTTTTGACTTATTAATTGATTGTCTATTATAGTTCCAAAATCATTTAATGGATCTCCAAAACTTGTAATCCCTTGAGACCAAACAAAGAAAACTTCTGAACCGGGAATATATTCCCATCGTAAAACTAAATTAGACCTAAATTGAACATATGAAAAGTTAGGGTCATCAAACGAATAATCTGTAGATCCATCTAGATTTTCGTCTACACTATAAACACCATCTTCAAAACCAATTTGGTTATTATCATACCAAGTTACCCGTTCATTTAAATCTTCTGCAATAGGATTGTTAACAAAATTAAAATTAGAATAAGAACCAGTAGCTATAAATGGTTGTCCATAATATTGTAAGGTTAAATTAGGATTAAAACTATAATTTATCCTTAGGGTAGCGCTTAATGTTTCTTGATCTATTTCACTTAAAATATACCTTGTAATTCCCACATAATCTTGCTGTGATGCATATTGAGTTTTATTTGGATTACTAGCGTATTCTGCAGCAAGTGATAAACTTAAAGCATTTAATGGTTGGTAATTAAGTCTAGCTTCATATTTTCTTAAACCAAAATTATTTTGTTTTGCTTGTGAATAAACATAACCTAAAGTTCCACTAAATTTTTTAGATTGATTAGTACCCGAAAAGAAGTAGAAAAAATGTTCATCAGACCAACGCCATCTTGGTCCTCCTCTTAACACCGTATTACTATAAATTCTTGGTTTATAGGCTACACCTCCTTCAGACCACCAATTATTTTTATAATTAATATCTCCTTGTAGTTCTATTTGAAATCGATTATAATTCCCTTCAAAATCATAAGTTGTAAATTGTTCCACTCCAACTTGTGCTCTTCGATACCAATTGGTAGGTTTTGTAAATAATCTTGTTGCACCAGCATATTGAGTAATTTTATCAGCTTGCCTTAAAAATCCTATATCATTCAATTCTAATTTAGGGGATTTCCAATGCCCTCCTATGTAATACCTCCAATTTCCTCCACCTTGCTTTCCAAATTGGAAATTCCCTCCTGTCCCAGTTAAAGATGTTAATGTTGTATCTACACTAATGTGAGTTGCATCTTCTCGCTGAAATAAATGAGTAATAGAAGTTTGAGTTCTAGTAATGGCTTCTTCGCTTCCATTAACATTACTTATTTCGAAATTACCTTTTATATAATATTTTCGATCATTCCAGTTATGTTTAAAATCTAATCCACCGGTGTATGCACTATTATGTAAAAAATCTAAATTGCCTTCTATATTACGATTGGTAGAAGTAAAAATACCTCCGATATAAGAATTGTTATCGTTGAAGTCTTTTTGAAGCCTTGTCACCATATAATTAGTTAAAGGTTCAACTATTTCTTCACGTTCCTCACCTAATTCTCCTACTTCTTCTAATTCGTCTATATACTGTTGATCTGTACTTAATTCTATTTTAGTATATTCTTTGGAAGTTACACTCTCTAAAACACCAATAGACCACCCATTTTTTGTTTTACCACTAAATTTAGCAGCACCCCAAATAGTTGTAAAATCAGGAATTTCTTCATATTCTCCTTTATATATATCAGCTGTAGAATAACCTTGTGGATTTCGACCAATTCGTCGAGAAAAGAATAAATTATCTGGACCTCCTCCAATATCGAAATTAAATATGTTTTTATTTTCCACGAAAAAGGGTCTTCGTTCTTGAAAAAATATTTCAAATCCATCCAAAGCAATCGCTCCAGGATCTGCCTCTACTTGACCAAAATCTGGATTGACAGTTAAATCTACTGTTAAGTCATTAGTGATTCCAATTTTTGCATCTAATCCTGCAGCCAATTTAGTGTCGGTTCCCTCTCTAAATGGATTCCCTTCTTCTTTTTCATAGGCATCTAATTGAGCAACTCCATAGGGTTGAATTTCTAATTGTTTTTGAGGTTTCAAGCCTTTTAATCCTTTAAGTTCTCCAAACTCACTAACCCAACCAGGAGAGTTTGGTAATACATGTTGCCAAAGAGAACGTTCTTCAGTTCTAAAATAACGTCTGGTTGATTGTAAGCCCCAAACCTGATCCTGATCATTACTAAATCGCAATTGAGTTAATGGTATTCTTAATTCTGCTACCCAACCCTCATCGGTGATTTGAGTTTTTGTATACCAAATAGGGTTCCAACTGGAGTCCCAATTATTACCATTGTTTGAAATAAATTCGTCTCCTTTTACACCCGCAGCAGTAACAGTAAATGAAAATGCAGTTCGCTTATCATGATAACTATCAATATTTAACTCAATCCAATCGCCTTCAAATCCGTCTCTTCTAGAAAGTCGCCGTTCAATATTTTCTGGATCTTTATCTAAATTTAAAAAAACAAAATAAATATTTTTACTATCGTATAACACTTTAAACTTTGTTTGTTCTTCTGGTGGAGCTCCGTTATCAGGTTCGTTTTGTACATAATCACTTGTCCATTCCACCAAATCCCATGCTTTATCGTCATAACTCCCATCTATCTTTGGAGCAGATTCATTATCCACAAATTGGGTAGTATAACTTCTTGTTGGAGGTTTTGGAGGTGGCTCCGTTTTCGATTTTTCTTCTTGCGAATATCCTATCCAAATAAAAAACAAGAACACAATTGTTAGTAGTGATGATTTGTGCATAATGATGATTGATTTCTTAAAGGACTTCAATTTCGAAAAATTGTTACAGATAATTATTTCAATTAAAAGAATTTTAACTAAAATATGCACACAAAACACTACAATAAAAAATAAAATCGCGACTGTTTGTTATTCAATTAAATAGTATTACATTTGCAGCCCTTTTTGAAGGGAAAAAACAATGATTAATTAACAAATAAGACAAAGAACTAAATGGATACATTAAGTTACAAAACAGTATCTGCTAACAAAAACACTGTAAATAAAGAGTGGTTATTAGTAGATGCGGACGGGCAAGCATTGGGTCGTCTTGCTAGTGAAGTAGCAGTATTACTTCGCGGTAAACACAAACCTAGTTATACACCACACGTAGATTGCGGTGATAACGTTATTATTATTAATTCCGAAAAAGTTACTTTAAGCGGAAACAAATGGGAAGACAAGTCATACATTAGACACACAGGTTATCCTGGTGGACAACGTAGCCTTAGTGCAAAAGAATTGTTTGGAAAAGATCCTGCAAGACTAGTAGAAAAAGCTGTTAAAGGAATGTTACCTAAAAACAAATTAGGTGCTGCTTTATTCAGAAATCTAAAAGTTTATTCAGGAGCTGATCACGGACAAGAAGCACAAAAACCAAGAACCATTAACCTTAACGACAAAAAGTAATGGAAGTAATACATAAAATAGGTAGAAGAAAAAATGCTGTTGCACGAGTTTATATTGCCAAAGGAAAAGGTAATATTACAATTAACAAACGTGAGTTTGAAAATTACTTCACAACAGGAACTTTACAATATAAAGTAATGCAACCTTTAGCTTTAACAGATAACGCTAAAAGTTTTGACATCACAGTAAATGTACACGGTGGTGGAACAACAGGTCAAGCAGAAGCAATTCGTTTAGCAATTTCTCGTGCTATGTGCGAGTTAAACGAAGAAAACAGAGGAATCTTAAAACCAGAAGGTTTATTAACAAGAGATCCAAGAATGGTTGAACGTAAAAAATTCGGTCAGAAAAAAGCGCGTAAGAAATTCCAATTCTCTAAACGTTAGAAAACACACTACTTGGTTGGGTATCTTTAGGTACCCAACTCAAGTAATAAGTTCTTATATATCCGTCAAATTATAGTTGATAAATAATTTTTAAATCGCTGTTACTCCGAGAGTCGGAGAGCTAGTTTAGCATCTAAACCCTTTCACAAGAAAAGGTTGCTATCTATAATAACACAAGAACGTAAACTATTACAAAAATGGCAAACAACAACGAACAAGTAAAAGAATTACTTGACGCAGGTGTACACTTTGGTCACCTAACAAGAAAATGGAATCCTAATATGGCACCGTATATCTATATGGAGCGTAATGGAATCCACATTATCAATCTTTACAAAACTGCTGCAAAATTAGAAGAAGCTAATGAAGCTCTTGCAAAAATTGCAGCTAGCGGAAGAAAAATCCTTTTCGTAGCTACAAAAAAACAAGCAAAAGATATTGTTGCTGAAAAAGCTGGAAAAGCAAACATGCCTTACATTACTGAAAGATGGCCAGGTGGAATGCTTACTAATTTCGTAACAATAAGAAAAGCTGTTAAAAAAATGGCTGCAATTGACCGTTCTAAAGAAGATGGAACATTTAATTCATTATCTAAAAAAGAGCGTTTAGCTGTAGATCGTACTCGTGCTAAATTAGAAAAAAACTTAGGTTCTATATCTGATATGACACGACTTCCAGGTGCTTTATTTGTTGTAGATACAACCCGTGAGCATATTGCAGTTGCGGAAGCATTGAAATTAAAAATTCCAATCTTCGCAATGGTAGATACTAACTGTGACCCTAATGTAATTGATTATGTAATCCCATCTAATGACGATGCTTCAAAATCAATTGAAAATATAATGACTAGTGTTTCTAATGCAGTTATCGAAGGTCTTAGTAGCCGTAAAAAAGGTGGAAACGACAAGCCTGCAGAAAAAACTGAAAAAGCTGCAACACCTGCACCTGAAGCAAAAACTGCTCGTAAAAGAGTAGCTGCTGTAGATGTAAAAGCTGCTGCCTCAGAAGAAGAATAAATAAAAAATACTTTTTACGAAAGTCGTTTTAGTTTTATTCTTTTCAGAAACAACTTAAACGACTTTTTTTTAATATAATAAATAACTAAAATTTCAATAAAATGGCAAATATAACAGCCGCAGACGTAAAAAAATTAAGAGATGCTACCGGTGCTGGTATGATGGATTGTAAAAAAGCTTTAGTAGAAGCTGATGGTAACTACGATGAAGCCGTATCTATCTTACGTAAAAAAGGACAAAAAGTTGCTGAAAAAAGAGCAGATAGAGAGTCTAGTGAAGGTGCTGCGATTGCAGTAGTAAACGATGCAAAAACTGAAGGTGCATTAGTTGTATTAGGATGTGAAACTGATTTCGTGGGTAAAAACAGTGATTTTGTTGCATTAGCAACTAGTTTAGCAGAATTAGCAATGGACTATAATGACCAAGAATCTTTCTTAAATGCAGATTTTGGTGGTATGACTGTTGCAGAAAAAATGATTGAGCAAACTGGAGTTATTGGAGAAAAAATACAAATTAATGGCTTTAAAAGATTAGCTGCTCCTTTTGTAGGTTCTTATATTCACGGTAATAAAATTGCTGCTTTAGTAGGTTTATCATCTGGAGATAATGATGCAGAAACTGTTGCTAAAGATATTGCAATGCAAGTTGCTTCTATGGGAGCTACTACATTATCTTACAAAGATTTTGATCCTGCATTTGTTGCTTCAGAAACAGAAGCTAGAATTGCTGTGATAGAAAAAGATAATATTGAAAGAGGACGTTTAGGAAAACACCTAATCAACGTGCCTCAATTTATTTCTAGAGCTCAATTAACTGATGAAGCTATTGAAGTTGCAAAATCTAAAATACAAGACGAACTAAAAGCAGAAGGAAAGCCTGAGCAAATCTGGGATAGAATTCTTCCTGGAAAATTAGAGCGTTTT
>JAAEPP010000063.1 GCA_024232495.1 Flavobacteriaceae bacterium | reverse complement strand
GATATATTGCCATGCCCAGGACGCCAAAGAGTTAAAGGCGGAGGCAGACAAGTAAAACACACTGACCCCGACTTAAATATTGTATTTAATGAGGCTATAGAACCTTATATTGCAGGCGACCCAATAAACCCAGACATAAAATGGACTAGTTTGTCTCGACCTGAAATCAAGGAATTATTAAAGTCATTAGGAGTTACGCATTGATGAATGGCACTAAGTCTGAGTGCCATATAAACAAAGGCTTTCAGGCGATTATTTTAGTGCTGTAACGCAGCATATCCATTCATTCGCTGTATGTAATACAACCTAAAATAACAGAATATTAGGTATTTATGTGTAGATTATATGCCATTATTGCTGATGCATAATGCTTGCCATCCATCAATGCGTAACTTCTAGTCATTATGGCTGAAGATGCTTTGAATATTGTTCAATGGTACTTATGCAGATGGGATATTGAGGTTTATTTTAAAGTTTTAAAGAGTGGCTGCGCGATAGAGAAAATGCAGCTCAAGCAAGAGCCT
>JAAEPP010000062.1 GCA_024232495.1 Flavobacteriaceae bacterium | reverse complement strand
TAAATCCAACTTGTGTGATATTTCCCTCAAAAAGTTCATTGACAGCTGATTAGCAATCAAGATCCCCGATGGGTCTTTCCAGACGTGAGGAACAGAGAATCTGCAATCCTTTTATTGAAATTGCTTACAATGTTGTATTTAAAAGTGGATTGTAAAACAATGGAGTGATGTATTTATGGGTGCTGTATTTAAGTCAGTTTGAGCTCTAACACTTGCATGATTGTTCATGAAGATATTTGCGTTTTTATTTAGCGTGAGGAACAGAGGTTTTATGGACATGAGTTTGTGACCATCCAACAAATAAATTATTTTCTCTGGGTTGGTATTTTTTTCGAGCTTAGAGCTTTACAATGTAACTTGACTTGGTATTTCCCCTGAAGCATGGGACCGCGCAGACCGCAAATTATAATGATTTTAAATAGAAAACAACATTTTCCTGAGAAACATGGTTTCTCTGTTCCTCACGCACACATTCTCTGTTCCTCACATTTATTTTGAGAGTCATATATCTGCCACATTTTGATAGTTTTAGATATATTTCATTAAATCTATGAGGGGAAGGGGTATTTTCCTTCGCGAATTAGCTTTAATATCAAACTAATCTTGATTACAAGATAGTTTTCCAGGCACCTTAGCAATGCAATAAAACGTGAGGAACAGAGAATTAATTTCATGCCTTTTACCGTGTTTTTCACATTTAATTTTTTTAAACATGTTTTTAAAGGCCAAAATAATTTTTTCTCAAATTTATTATTTGACCAATTGTAATACCTATTTATGAAAAATTGAATTGAAGGATTTTGTCCTTTTTTCCTTCTCATATTGAAGAAAACGTGATTTTCAGATTTGTCCCTCATTTCCTGGAAAGACCCCAGAGATACAATGTGCCTGGAAAACGATTAATTTCCAGGCATTCCAGGCATGTCATGTATGTCCTGACAATGGCCAAACATGTCCCAGGTCCCTTACAAAAGCCATGTGAATGACAACTTCCCAAGGTGTCCAAATTT
>JAAEPP010000061.1 GCA_024232495.1 Flavobacteriaceae bacterium | reverse complement strand
GGGAAATGATTGTCCAGAGGACGAAATGGGAACTTCATTCTTTAACCCAATAATTATCACACCGAAAGGAAATATTATAAAATTGGTCATAGATGCCAGATTCCTAAATTCAATCACCGATTTATCAACTTATTCATGGCCATTAGAACCACTCAACATGCTTTTAAATAGAATACATGGAAAATATTTTTCGTCGACCGACATGAGCTCAGCATACCATCAAGTACCACTGTCTGAAGACGCACAAAAGCTAGTAAGCTTTGTCATTGGAGATAAACAATATAAATACGTCCGAGGGTTTTACGGACTAAGCGGATTACCAAATTTCTTCAGCAGATTAATGATTACCCATTTCAGAGAAATAATTGAAAAAAATGAAGCATTAGCTTACATAGACGACTTATTACTAATGTCATTTACAAAAGAACAAATGTTCACATTAATTGATAAATTTCACGAATTATTACGAATATCAGGACTAAAAGCATCACCCGAAAAAACTGAATTTTTCCTAAGGAAAGTCAAATTCCTAGGACATATAGTCTCTGAGGAAGGAACCTCACCAGTGGCTAAAAAAGTCGAAGAATTAAAAAATTTAAAACCACCAGAAAATAAAAGAGACGTAATGAGAATATTAGGATGTTTAAATTTTTACTCAAAATATATAAGAAATCTACATGTTAGAAGTAAAATATTCTGCGAACTAATAAAAAATGAAACT
>JAAEPP010000060.1 GCA_024232495.1 Flavobacteriaceae bacterium | reverse complement strand
TTTGAAGTACATCATGAAATCAAAACTACTTTCTCTGGCATCATTATCTTGTATTGACTGTATGAAAACCTAAAAAGGAGAATTGTAAGAGTTATATATTTCAAAATAAAAATAGAAGTGATGAGAATATAAAAGCATGTTGTCTCTCTTGCCCATCCTAACAAAAGGGCTGGAATCTGGTCAATCCCCTGACAACCCCTCAAGCAGGGTGGCAAAATACTATCACATAAATCTTCTACGGACAGATGTTTTCCTGCAAGATGCGTCCATCCAAGTCTAAAATAGGCAAGGCATAGACTTTCAATTGAATTAAATTAGTAAGCTCAGAGAAATTAGAAAGCATCTCAAATTTTTTTTTGGGGGGGTGGGTACAACACTTCAAAGGTACTTTATTCATAAAGCACCAGGGCCCATCTCTGTAACTAAAGTAACAACATCGTATCTTTTTTCGCAAAATCTTGGGGTGGCCCCTACGTTCTTGTATACACGTTTTTTTATAAGAAACCTAGTTCTAGACCCCCAAAAATTTAAGAAACTTTTAGAACTACATCAATATCTTTAAGAAACTCAGAGAAACAATAAGAGGACTTTCTGAGACGGAAAGTAATATGTCAACATACATTTTTGCTTGATTTAAAAGTTTGCTACACGTTTTTATTTCGAGGAACACAGGATGTTGAGTGAACTTGTATTAGTAGGTGGGTTTCACTTTAATACAAGAAATGTGCGAGGGAAAGTGCAAAATGTGATGTATCTAAAAATAAGAAACTTCTAAGAAACTTTTAGTATAGGTGAAAAATTAAGAAACTTTTAGTTCTAGGACCCAAGCTAGGTTTCTTATAAAAAAAACAACGTGTATGCTACTAAACTATCAATTCAAAATAAAACTTTTATTATGGAAATAGATGGAAGCTGAACCCCTAGCTCTCTGCCTGCTGTATGTCCTGCCAGTTCA
>JAAEPP010000059.1 GCA_024232495.1 Flavobacteriaceae bacterium | reverse complement strand
TTTGTAATTTGTAATAAATACAAATGAAATAATATAATTATGAAAGAAAGAACAATACTTAGACATCAAATTATGACAAAAGGGGGGGGTTATTTTGAGTTAGAAGATGGAACTGAAATTGAAGTTTTTGGTCAATATCACTCATTGGTAGAAGTATCTCAATACTTTCAGGATGGTGAATGGTATGATGACGACGATAGAGAACAAATTGATGAATTTCATTTAACGGGATATGAAGAAGGTTATTCATATGATGTTAATGATTTATGTAGATTATTTAACATTGAAAGATGGGATATTGATTGGAATTATAATGGCTATTCGGATGATTGGTGTGGAATTGAAGAAGAAGATGACAATGAGGTTCGTCAGAAAAAATGGAATGATTATAAATCTAAATTTCCAAAAATAACATCAAAAAATCAATTTGAAAGAATATAATTAGACCACAATGACGGTCACGGTCTAAGTCCAAAAAATATTTGATTTTAACGTATTGATTTATTAATCGACAACTCCCCCATAAGTTTGGGTTTAGTGTATTAAATCGAATAAACTCACGGAAATATTACATGTATTAATTTAGTACTATTAGAAAGATAGTATTTGTTGGAATCGTTATATTATAACATTCAACATTGAAAGCAATTCAAAGTGTTTGATGGAAAATTGAAAGTGACTTGTAACTCTTAAAAATCAATAACAGAAATTTACAATTTGACTAAGGAATTTTTCTAATCCAAATGTTTGTTTCAAAACTATTCAACCGTAACAGCTTTTGCTAAATTTCTAGGCTGATCAACATTTCTACCTAACATTAACGCTATATGATACGATAGTAATTGTAAAGGAATTGTAGTTACCAACGGTGAAAGTGTTTCAGGTGTATTAGGGACTTCCATAATATAATCTGCTAGCTCTTTTACAACAGTGTCACCTTCAGTAACTACGGCAATAATTTTTCCTTTTCTGGACTTAATTTCTTGAATATTACTTACTACTTTATCGTAATGGTTACTGTTTACAGCTATTACTACAATAGGCATTTGCTCATCTATAAGAGCAATAGGTCCATGCTTCATCTCTGCAGCTGGATAACCTTCTGCATGTATGTAAGATATTTCTTTTAATTTTAGAGCACCTTCTAATGCTACAGGGAAATTATAACCTCTACCCAGATATAAAAAGTTAGTTGCATCTTTAAATAGTTTAGCAATCTCTTCAATGTCGTTGTTTTTTTGCAAGGCCATCTCCACATTTGACGGTATTAATTCTAACTCTCTTAAATGCAATCGATAATTACTTTGAGAAATTGTGCCTTTTACTTTTGCTAATTTTAAAGCAATCATCGTTAGCACCGTTATTTGAGTCGTAAATGCTTTGGTAGATGCCACTCCAATTTCTGGACCGGCGTGGGTATAAGTTCCACTATCTGTTGCTCTTGATATGGTTGACCCTACTACATTACATATTCCATAAACAAAAGCTCCTTTTTCTTTTGCGAGTTTAATTGCAGCAAGTGTATCGGCAGTTTCGCCACTTTGAGAAATTGCAATAACAACATCTTTATCGGTAATAACAGGATTTCTATATCGAAATTCTGAAGCATATTCGACCTCCACAGGAATTCTTGCCCAATCTTCAAAAATATATTCTGCAACCAATCCAGCATGCCATGAAGTACCACAAGCTACAATTATAATTCTATCCGCATTGGTAAATTTTTCGATATGATTTTCAAGACCTCCTAATTTTATAATTCCCTTATCTGCAAGTAATCTTCCTCTATAAGTGTCTTTAATTACGGAAGGTTGTTCGTATATCTCCTTCAACATAAAGTAATCGTACCCTCCTTTTTCGATTTGCTCCAGATTTAATTTTAATTTCTGAATGTATGGTGCTACGCTACTATCATCTTTAACTTTTCTGATATTAACATCTTTACCTAAGCGAATAATTGCCATTTCTTCATCCTCAAGATAAATCGCATTTTTTGTGAACTCTATAAAAGGAGTGGCATCACTAGCAACAAAAAACTCATCCTCTCCAATTCCAATCGCTAGGGGGCTTCCTAATTTAGCAACAACAATTTCGTCTGGTTTATTCTTGTCAAATAATGCGATTGCATAAGCACCAACTACTTCGTTTAAGGCAATCTGCACCGCTTGTCCTAATTTAACCTTTTGATTTATTTTTATGTCTTCAATAAGATTTACCAATACTTCCGTATCGGTATCGGAATAGAAGGTATATCCTCTATTGATTAATTCTTTTTTAATAGAAGCGTAATTTTCAATAATTCCATTATGGATAATTACTAAATCACCGCTGTTCGAATAATGAGGATGTGAGTTAATATCGTTTGGCACTCCATGAGTTGCCCAACGAGTATGACCAATACCTATTTTGCCTTTCGTTGCCATTTGGCTAGAAAACTTTTCCTCTAAATCTGCAACTTTACCTTTTGTTTTGCACAATTGAATTTTTGTACCGTCATATAATGCAATTCCAGCGCTATCGTACCCTCTGTATTCCAATCGTTTTAATCCGTTAAGTACAATGGGATACGCATCTCTATTTCCAATATAGCCAACTATTCCACACATAAATTTTATTAATTAGGTTCTGTGTAATAAATCTCTAAGACAAGTTTTTTATCTTCATTTAAGGTATTGTTACCGAAAAGGACGGTCCCTTCGTGTGATATCACACTGCTTCTTTGGACTCTTTTTATCGTTGGAAGTTCTTGGTTAGGACTCTGTAAAGTATCTAGTTTTTGAAATCCATTTAATAAAATGTTTTGAGAAGTTAATAATCCCAAAGAAACATTGGTCGAGTCCTTATTAATCAAACTGCTAATATGGTGCGTTAAATTAATGGTGTAAGAAAGACCATTATTATCAGAATCCCTCTCAATTTTACCTAAATGACTCGTAATAGCATCTGCTGGTAAATTACTTGAAGTTGGGTCTAAAAAATAATCTGCTAACACTGTATTATTATTAATATTGTAAATAGAAATCCTTTCCGGTTCAGTATCACCCCCTGTTACTTTACTTTGATCAATGTAAAACTTTAATTTTGCATCGTCAATGATCCATTCTTGGTCACGTAGCTGCTCTAATTCATCAGCAATACCGTTAGAATCAACATCGTCTCCAAATAAATTTATAACAGTTATAATTCCATCGCCTCCCCTTAAATACAAATTTTCTTCACCTTCAAGTGTATTGGGATTAGCAATAGCAGAGGCTATCTCTGGAGTTAGTTCATTTTCAAAGACATTGAGATTTACCCCTCCAAATCTTAAAGAATAGTTTTTGTAAATCGTTTCGATAACAGCGTTGCCATCTTCATCTAAAACAGGATCACCAGCACTGTCTACTTCCGCTCTTAAAAAATTATAATAAAGTGTAATCGTTGCCAGTTCTTGATTAAAGATAAATAAATTGCCGCCCTCTGTAGTAGAATTAACCTTGAAATAAAGTCCTCTAAAATAATCTTTAAAATTATTATCATTACTTAATTCTGGAGCTCCTTCTTTATCAATAATTTTTTCTTGAAAATAGTCAGTTGGCAAGGAGACTCTGAGTCCAGGTGCAATGATAGTGGTATCAATCTGAGTTGATCCATCAGTACTGGTCTCACGATTAATAATTTCGTATCCTTCTGGACTAGGTATAAAATCCGTAATTTCAGTAACCAATTCATTTTGCAAAAGATTTGCTTCAAATAGGTCTGCTTGGTTAGAATAATATAATTGTGGGTCTTGGAAGTTTGAATTTGGATCTAAATCTCGCAAAAAATAATTAGATTCATTAATGCTAATATTTATAGGGCTAGCACCGTAAACAGAATCTAATGTGTAGGTAGTTACTCCATCTTCCGTTGAATTTTGATTGTAGTAAGGGATGTATAACATTACGCTATCTAAAACGATCTCATGCCCAATTGAATCTCCAAAAACAACATTGGGTGTTTCCATTTGTAATTGAGTCAAAAAACTTATCGATGACTTTCCAAAAGTTTCATCATTAAATACTCCTAATTGACTTACCGGAATATTATTGGTTTGTACTGGAGCTAATTTTCTACTGTAAGCTACAACTGTTTTAGTGTTATCCAATTGAGACAGGAGAGTTTCGTCACCAACTATGTCACTCCCTATGGTATTAAAATCTTCTTGACATGACACCACGGAAACGATTATAAAGAGTATGGCCGCAACTTTGCGTATAATATTACATGTATTCATAGGAAACTAATAAATAAGATGATTATGAAAGAACTTCGTTGAGGTAAAAATCTAAATAAGCAGAAGAAAACTCTTCTTTTTTATGATATTTTAACATCGGCATTTCAAGTTCTTTAAGATAATTAGTTAATTCTTCAGGTAACTCCTCAGAACCAGAAATAATAGCATCAGAATTTTTAATAGCTATTTTCATCATATTAATGTAATCAGGCTCTTCTAACTCTTGAATATGTTCTTTTTCAATACCATCAAACATAATTTTATCGGTCACTTTTGCATCTAATTGTCCTTTAAAACCTTGATTGTAAACAGAGGTAACTATTTTACTATTCTCAAATAATGGTTCTTTATCGTAATGCTTTTTTAGATACAGAGGAAGAAATGAAGCCAACCAACCATGAACGTGAATAATATCTGGAGACCAATTTAATTTCTTTACAGTTTCAATAACACCTTTGGCAAAAAATATAGCTCTTTCGTCATTATCAGAGAAAAAATTGCCTTTTTCATCTGAGAAAGTGGCTTTTCTTTTAAAATAATCTTCATTATCAATAAAATAGACCTGCATTCGCTCTTTTGGAATGGAAGCTACTTTAATAATTAGAGGAACATCCATATCATTTATAACCAAATTCATTCCTGACAGTCTAATTACTTCGTGTAATTGATGCCTTCGTTCATTGATATTACCGTAACGAGGCATAAATATTCTGATTTGCCCTTTATTACTATTAACCATTCGAGGTGCTTCAAACGACATTGAAGAAATCTCGGTCTCAGGCAAGTAGGGAATTACTTCTGAAGAGACATATAAGATTCTTTTATCTTTCATATATAGTTTTTTCGTAGTCCATAAAGGATGCAAAATTACGAAATTTTATGCAGACTGACTTTAATATATTATTTTTACTGCTTTAATATTTTCCTGAATGAAAATACACAATTCAAAAAGCTCTTTAGAGAGCACCCTTTTACCTTTCAAAAAAAACAAAAACAGTATTGGTTTTGTACCCACAATGGGGGCACTTCACAAAGGTCATCTTTCGCTTGTAAAAAAAGCCCTAAAAGAAAATGATTGTGTGGTGGTTAGTGTTTTTATAAATCCAACACAGTTTGATAATCCAGCAGATTTAGAAAAATATCCCCGAACCCTTGAAAATGATCTTATCCTTTTAAACAGCATATCAGAAAAAATCATAGTTTTCTCTCCCGTAGCTTCAGAATTATATAGCCAAAATATAAGTTCAAAAAGTTATGTGTTCTCTGGTATCGAACAGGAGATGGAAGGAAAGCATCGAGCCGGTCATTTTGATGGTGTTGGAACTGTTTTAAATTTATTATTTAAGGCGGTAACTCCAAGCAAGGCTTATTTTGGCGAAAAAGACTTTCAGCAGCTACTAATTGTGAAAGAATTAGTAAAAATTGAGAGGCTACCTGTAAACATTATAGGCTGTCCAATTGTTAGAGAAAAAAACGGACTTGCAATGAGTTCTCGAAATAAACGTCTCTCTAAAGAAGAATTTGAAAAGGCAGCTTTGATATACGGCGTATTGATGAAAGTTAAAGAAAAATTTCACAATTTAAGTTTTGAAAACTTGAATAAATTGGTCGAAGACGAGTTTAAGAAAAGTGATTTTTTTACCCTAGAATATTTTGAAATTGCAAATTCTTCAACTTTAAAAACAGACGTAGTTAAATTAAAGAATATAAAATACAGAGCTTTCATAGCATGCTTTATTGGTGGTGTCCGACTTATCGATAATATGGCATTAAATTAATATCTTTGCCACATGCAAATACACGTAGTAAAATCTAAAATACATAGAGTCAAGGTAACTGGTGCCGACCTCAATTATATAGGAAGTATTACCATTGACGAAGACCTAATGGATGCAGCAAATATTATACAAGGTGAAAAGGTTCAAATTGTAAATAATAATAATGGCGAACGATTGGAAACCTATGCCATTCCAGGACCACGAAATAGCGGAGAAATTACATTAAATGGTGCGGCAGCAAGAAAAGTTGCTCCTGGCGATATTTTAATTTTAATCACTTATGCAATGATGAATATGGAAGACGCAAAAAAATTTAAACCTTCGCTAGTTTTTCCTAATGAAGAAAATAACTTATTGATTTAATTTGAATAAGTCTCTTATAACATTTTTAAAGATTGCTGTTCCGCTGGGACTTGGTGCTTTTCTAATCTATTATTCGTACTCCAAATTTACCACTCAACAGTTAGAGGAAATTGCCACTTATTTTAAAAAGGCGGATTATATAGTTATAAGCCTCTCTATCATATTTGGTATTTTAAGCCATGTATCAAGAGCATATCGCTGGAATTTCATGTTAGAACCTTTGGGGTATAAACCTAAGGTTTTAAATAATTTTATGGCAGTTTATGTAGCCTATATTATGAATTTGTTAATTCCAAGAAGCGGTGAGGTTTCAAGAGCAGTTGTTGTAAATAAGTACGAAGGAGTCCCTTTTGATAAAGCTTTTGGGACTATCATATCTGAAAGAGTTATTGATGTGGTATTTTTATTTGGTTTTACAGCTATTGCCTTCATACTTCAATTCGAAAAACTCTCGCAATATTTAATAGGTATTTTTCCTATGAATACTATTTACAAATTGAGCGGGCTTTTATTAACTTTGACTATCTTACTCTTACTTCTACTGAAATTTTCAAAAGCATCAGTCGTAAAAAAAATTCTTCATTTTTTTTCTGGTTTAAAAGAAGGAATCTTTAGCGTTCTTAAAATGAAGAAAAAAGGGCTTTATATTTTTCATTCTTTTCTTATTTGGGGCTTATACTTGCTGTCTTTTTACATCGCAACTTTTGCACTAAATGAAACTACAAATATCGCCTTCTCTACCTTAATCATCACCTTTGTAATTGGAAGTTTTTCGTTTGCTTTTACCAATAGTGGCTTTGGTACTTATCCTTTCTTTGTAGCTAGTATTCTTGCAGTTTTTAATATCCCTGAAACCGTAGGTACGGCATTTGGGTGGATTGTTTGGACTACTAGTATCGCATCTATAGTTTTGTTTGGTGGATTATCTTTTCTAATCTTACCTTTTTACAATAAAAAAAAATAATATCTTTTTTTACATCTTGAAAAATATATGATTTATAAAAATCGTTATCTTTCAAGAATAATTTATTTTTTATGAAAAAACTAGGATTTTTAGTCATTTGCTTACTTTTCGGGTTAGAAATTTACTCACAATCTCAAATCATTTATGAAGAATTTGAATCTAATAAACTTAATGAATCTAGAAGGTTAAAAATTCAGCTTCCTAGAGACTATGAAACAAATACCGAGAAAGTATATCCAATAGTAATCGTATTGGATGCTAATTATCTATTTGAGCCTGTTGCAGGAAACGTAGATTATTTTAGTTATTGGGAAGATATGCCTGAGTCAATTGTAGTAGGTATCATGCAAGGAGAAAAACGTTACGACGATTGTAATTATGATAGTACTAACTTTATGCCTGATGGAATTGGAGCCGATTTTTTTGAATTTATTGGTCTAGAATTAATTCCTTTCATTGATAACAATTACCGAACGGCAAAATTTACCATAGCAGTAGGTCATGATTTTACGGCTAATTTCATCAACTATTTTCTTTTTAAAGACCCTCCAATGTTTAACGGGTATATTAATTTAAGTCCAGATTTAGCTCCTTATATGGATGAGCGTCTTCCTGAACGAATTCCTCAAATTCAAAGCAAAACATTTTATTATTTAGCTACTGGATCTGACGATATTAAAGATTTAAGAGAGATATCAGAAATGTTAAACGCTACCCTTAGAGAATTAAAAAGTGATAATTTTAATTATAATTTTGACAATTTTCAGGGAGCTACTCATTATTCATTAGTTGCTAGAGCTATTCCATCTGCTTTAGAAAAAATGTTTGCAGTGTATCGTCCAATAAGTCAAGAAGAATACAAAGATGTAATCTTAAATCTCAAGACTCCAATTTCTCAATATCTTATAGATAAATATGCTACCATAAAAGATTTATTTGGGTTGACCAATCCTATCAGAGAAAATGATTATATAGCTACTTTTAAAGCTGCAGAAAAAAAGAAACAATGGGAATCATTGCGAATAATAGCAACAATAGCCAATAAGCAATATCCAAATACAGTTCTAGGCGATTATTATCTTGCGCGTTATTATGAAGAGACTGGAGAAGCAAAAAAAGCAATGCGCATCTATCAGGCTGCTTATGACAAAGAGGAAGTAGACTTTATTACCATTGACGTAATGTTAGATAGAGCAGAAAAAATTAAAGAAGACTTCGGATATTAATGGCTAAAGTAAAAACTACCTTTTTCTGTCAAAATTGCGGTACTTCCTTTGCGAAATGGCAAGGACAATGTACGGCTTGTAAAGAGTGGAATACAATTGCTGAAGAAGTGATTCAAAAAGCAGAAAAAGTAAGCTGGAAAGTTTCTGAAACCAAATCGAAAAGAGTTTCTAAATCTCAAAAAGTAAAAGATATCTCCACTACTTCTGAACCGAGACTCAACACTAAAAACAACGAATTAAATAGAGTATTGGGTGGTGGGATTGTTCCCGGTTCATTAACCTTATTAGGGGGAGAACCCGGAATTGGCAAAAGTACGTTAATGCTTCAGATCGCCTTACAATTACCCTATAAAACATTGTATGTTTCGGGTGAAGAAAGTGCACAACAAATTAAAATGCGTGCCGAACGAATACATCCAGGTTCTGAAAACTGCTATATTTTAACCGAAACCAAAACCCAAAATATCT
>JAAEPP010000058.1 GCA_024232495.1 Flavobacteriaceae bacterium | reverse complement strand
CCCCAAGAAACATAGTGAAAACTTAGCCACGCAACAAGAATTCAATTTAATTTCTTATAAAGTACGCCTTTCGCATGGAATAAAACGATTCCGTTTGCTCTATAACGTTGTAAACATACGTATTACAACAGTTCTGTCCATGGGAACAGCGTTAAACTCATTACAGCGAGGGTTTCTTATAGTTTCCCATAAAACTAAGTGAAAATTTAGTCCAGCATAACAGTTCACCTCAATTTCTTATAAAGTACACCTTTTGCATGGAATAAAATGATTTCGATTGCTCTAAAAGTTTGTAAACATAGGTATTACAACAGTTCTTTCTAAAGGAACGGCCTAGAGCTTATTACAACGAGGGTTCCTTATAGTTCACAATAAAACTTAGTGAAAACTTAGCCCCGCAATAAGAGTTCACCTCAATTTCTTATAAAGTAAGCCTTTCGCCTGGAATAAAACGATTCCGTTAGCTCTAGAACGTTGTAAACATACGTATTACAACAGTTCTGTCCATGGGAACAGCCTAGAACTTATTACTTCCGGGGTATCTTATAGTTCCCCATGAAGCTT
>JAAEPP010000057.1 GCA_024232495.1 Flavobacteriaceae bacterium | reverse complement strand
TAAAATGCACCTAATTTATAATTTACATTAAAATGATAATTTTCGCAATTATCACTGTGCTCACTTTTACGTTATTATGTTTTTATGTGTTTGTTTATTTATGAATGTCCCAAACCGTGATTTTTGACTAAGTGACTTTATTATACCACAGTAGTTTTGATATTTGAAATAGCGTCTTATACCTTTTTTTACATATGTACGAAAGACTAAAGGTTTTTTTTCAATTGTTTTGAAATCAACACAATTAGATGTTAAGAAGTTATAAGTGATTAAAGTCTGGAGCACTTTATGTGCAAAATATTCCATTTGAGAAATGCTACAAATATTCCACCGTTGAAATATGCAGATTGAAGTGGAATTTCGGTACAAAAATCAATGGAAAGTTTCATTAAACATCCAAGAGTAGATTTTTGGCAGAAAATTCCAAATTTAAAAAGCTCTTCAGGTGCAAATATTCCATTTTGATAAAAAAGGGCCTAAAGTAAAATGCAATGTTGCACAGAAAGTACTC
>JAAEPP010000056.1 GCA_024232495.1 Flavobacteriaceae bacterium | reverse complement strand
GGGCAATTAAATTGTACCAGAGCAGGCTACTGCAATTGAAATATGCCTCAACCGGGTCTCGAACCCGGGTTTGATCGGACACAGCAGGGCCCACGCCATGAATTTTGTTTTGGGGGGGCCAAAATTGAAATATGAAATATTGTACGGCATTCCACTTCTCAGGCCTCAAAATGGCTTAGAATCTTTAGATTCTCTTCCTGCACTGCAAACCATGTAGATATGGGAATATTCTCTTTTAATAACGGATAAGATCCTCATATTCACTTCAAAATCTGAACATAGGTGTAAAAAATATTAATTCTATAAGAAAACTCAACTAGCAAGAGCGACGCAAAGCAAAGATCAAAATTTTTCATCTCCGACCAAGATTTTTACTGCTAGTTCATACTAGGGGTGTCTAGGGGCTCTCCGAATTAGGCTCACGGATCTGTATGGGTGACTTTTCAGAGGAACTGCTTGCGAGCTTAGCGAGGAAAATGTTTTAGGTTTTTTCTGCAAAAGCGTAGAAAAACAATTGAAAGTCTAAACAAAGAAGTGTCTTATGATCATCAACCAGCAGTAAATTTTAAAAATTATAGTCATGTCATTACAAATAGGAAAGTTTGAAATCTTAAGTGTCTTCCATATAGATGAGATGAAATAGAAAAACAGAAGGCGAGCGTAGCGAAGAATTTTTTTAACTTACGTTCCCTGGATGTCAGATATTTTATAAGAGCAAGGCTAAGAGTTGGTAGAACAGACCTAGAGAGCGAATTTACTCTTATTCACCGATAAGTTCAGGCATGACTGTCTCCAAAAATCCACCTTTAGATGCCTTCTTGTGCAGAATGATTGAACGAAACACTTGTAAGCAGTTTCTTCGACATAATCTTGAAAGTTTCATCGTTATAAGCAATAACAAATTTCCGACAAACTAAGGAATTTTTAAATAATTCCGACATATTTTTTGCTAGGGGCCACCCCTCTCTGCCTCCCAGGCAAACGTGTTTGTCCCTGCAAAAAAGCTAAATGTTTGGGGAAAAAAGGTAGCCGTCTATGCTCCTAGGTACCGACCGTGCAGTGGACTATCCATGTTTAGTACGAATGATGGCTATGGTGACCCTTGTCTCCGCATTTGACGCCTTTCTAGACCTCAAATCTTACGAATTGCCTTACAAAGTTAATATTTGATCTAAGAGTCTTCCTAATGTCAGTAGTGCTGCAATTTTTTGGAGATAAAATCTGATTGAGGGTTTGTACTTCCTGTATTACCTCGGACACCGAAGTTTAGATACGTTTGATTAACGTGTTGAAATTTTTGAACTGTGGAGAGAATAGTTGTGAAATACACTTCAAGGCTGAATTTTTAACCTTGAGAATTTTGCTCCTGCTTAGTTGGTGGTAAACAAAAACAATGGAATATATGTGCCTCAAGGCTTGGAAATGATGACGGCAGCAAGTATAAAACCTGAGCTGATAAGGGAATCTTAAAAAACAATACCACAGTCTGATTAGTGAAAAGGTGTGGTTGAGAGGGAAATCCTTTCGCTTTTAGGCAGCGAGTTGAAGATTACTACAAGAGTTTCTTGTACTCATCTTGTGCCTAATTCGAACGTTGAGGGGTATGTGGGACTGGCACTAGTTCATCTCAAGTAAGCCCATTCATTAAAATCACTTGTTGTGCATTTTCATTTGACGTAGCTATAATACAAATCTGTCGAGAAAGCCTGTGGCATATTTAGACAATCGTCCAATTTACACATTTGCTGAGTCGTGTGGATTGACTACCAACACTTTACCAGTAAATAGTTGTGAACTGTATTGATCTTTTGCGATTAATTGATCTATGGCTAGCGGCAGGAAAATCACGAAAGCAATGTTTGATCTGTTGTCTGGGGGAAGTTGCATGGCTTTTATTAAAGATCAGTTAATTGAGTCGTCTTCATTCTTGTTGATGAGTAATATTTATTTCCCTTTCTTGCTTTAAGCATCTAATAGATGGGTTTAGCATAGTACAGCACTTGAGGAATTGTAAAGAGGAAAACAAATTTCAATTAAGCACAGTTGTTGCTTCCCAGCAACTTTAGATTCTTTTCTTTGATAGTTTGGGGCCTTTTTGCCGTTTTGCTGTAAATAATCCCGTGCCTTCAATAAACCCGTAACCCAGCTAATTTCAAATCGTCTCTCCCTTTTACAGAATATCCTTGTTTAATCCCCTTGATTTAATAAGTTTTTTAATCATATTGATTCAGATACTAGGCTCATTCCTGATTACTCGAAAGCTCTCGTTAAAAAACCTCACCTTTTATAGATTAGCCTCGTTTAGTTGTTTGGCCTTTTTTGATTAAGACAAATGCTTAAACTTTCATAGGTTGTAAAAAGCCAGTTCTGAACTTTCTTAACTTTTTTTAGAAATAGTACTGCTTCCTCAAAAAGTACTTTCTTATAACCAAAACTTGTTTTTATGATTAAGTTATCGAGGAGTTCAAGTTAGGAAAGTTTTCATAAACTCCGAGCCTAATAGGCCTTAGATTTCAAGAAACTGTGTTCTACCACGAAGCTTCTGGTTACAAGAAATTCGTATATATAGTACCCTATATCGTTCTAGAAAAATGAGCTTGAGCTTTTATATGAGCTCAGTGTCCAAAAATCGATCGGAATGATTAATAATTTAGCAAAACTGTTCTTTGGGTAAGGCTCCGCGACTCAGTTTTCCTGCAATTTGCTAGCCAAAATGTTTTAGGCTATCTGTTTAAAAACAACAAGGATTTTGTTGTGCACGAAGTGTACATATAAGTAAATTCCCAGAGCAGTTGATAAAGTTGTTTATAAGACATATTATTTTGTTTCAAAAACAATAGAGAGCTTTATGGAAGTATAATGAACTAAACAATTGGGGTCTCCTGCCGGTGAACTGCGCTGCTAGGATTACTTTGTCGTTTTAGCCTCGAAGTGGATTTTAACAAGTCATTTCAAGTTGCTTCAAGTGGGTTCAGCTCGTATTAACTAATATAAATTACGCTCTAAGAAGGGAAATAAGAACAAGATCGAGTTATTGAGAAGTTAAAGTTAAGGAACTTTAAATAAATTCTCATCACCTGAATGGCCATAGAAATTATGCTTGGAGCTTCTTTTATAAATGTTGCATATGAATATTAAATAGTTTTAGGAATATGAGCTTTAAACGATTTCATGAGGATGTCCGTGTTAAATATCTCTATGACTGTCGAATAATTTATTCAAACTATTCTTTATATAAATGGAGTTCAATTCTCCAGTGATTTGCTAGCTACACAGAAACTTAGCCTGTCTGTTTAGAAAACAAAGATCATGAGGTGTGAGCTGTGAACACAAAAGCTAATTCCCAAAGCAGTTAGACAAACCTGTTGATGACACATATTATTTATTTTTGGGGACAATAGGGACCTAAATGTATGTAAGTACAATAAAGTAAACAATAGGGCTCCGTTGCGAGTAAACCCTGTTGCTAGGTTAGTTTGTTTCAGGTTGTTGCAGCCTCGAGATGGAATTTGTCTGGTCGTTGGACTCTAAAACTGAAACCAAACAAAATGACCAAAGGCTTCTGACTGATTTTCCGATATCAGGAGATAAAGTCAAATCAAATCAAATCAAATCCATTTAATTCAACAACAATCTTACAGGTAAACATCTAAGGATACATAGAAAATAATTTGTATTACAAAGTACTGAAATATTAATAGAATTACAATATATGTTGTCAAGGACACTGAGATAAACCATAAAGGTTTTCGAGCCCAGTGCCCTTTTTTTATATGAACTGTTAAGAATAAACAAGTTTGAAGCTAAAGTTAAACAAAATTATTACACGCATATAGATTGAATTATTACGTAAATCATTTTACAAGATTTGAATTGAAAATCTGAACAGAACATAACAGCAATATATGATATGATAAAAAATATGAAATATGAAATATAATAATAAAGGACTGGTTCGTTTTAATTCGTAAATGGCCTGACTTTTAAACTTTCAAAACAATCATTGAAGAAATACGCGAGGGGATCTACACTCTTTTTTATAATAACCAGTAAAATTAGTTTGAAGCTGGCTGTTCTTAAATGTTTCTCTATTTTCAGTCTGAAAGGTTCTTAAATTGTTCATACTTTTATAATGCTTTGGAAGCCTGTTTTTGCTATCAGTTGTGGTAATGTTTGAAAATTTTGACTCTCTTGACCATCTTTTTTTATTGAATAAAAGAAAGATAACAAAAAAATACCACTTCTATACTAATCATGGCGGGAATAGACACTAGGTCATCGGAGCTCCCACCATGAAAGGTTCTTACAATACAAGTTTTACATCAAACAAAAGGAAAGAAATAAGGAAAATTGCAAATAGAAGAGTCTTTCCCACATCTGATACAGACAATAATGACAGCAATGAAAAGATTTTTAAATTTTTCGCAAGAATAAGGTATGAAAAATCAAACTGTCACCCTGACATTAGTCTTGAATATTGCTCAATTCTCTGCCCGAAAGTTTCTTAAATTCTTTTAACTTTCATAATGCTTTGGAAACAGGTTTTTCCTTTCAGTTGTGTTAATTGTTGCAAATTTTGACTCTCTTTACCATTTGACACCTCAGTGTGCTACGGTTTAATAACGGTAAAAAATTGATAATTCTACACAAAGTATAGCAAAACAGGCTTACAAGGATTGTAAAATAAAAAACAATGGAAGAACATTCCAGCCAGAAAATGAAAGAAGATTTATGAACAGCTGTGAACAGGCAGCTCCTGATCAAACTTACTGGTTCCTATATAAAAAAATGTACAGGATTTGTATCTACACGCTTTTTTCATAAAGAACCTAGCTCAGGGCCTAGTTCTTTAAGTTCCTTATTTTGAGACCTTATTTGACAACTTTAAAGTTCTAAAAGTTCCTTTGTAGTTACTTAATTTTAAGTTTTCACTTAGTAGAAAGGAATAAGCATCGACGCAAGAAAAGCATCAAAATTCGACATTTTGCAATAAACTCGTGATAAGGAAACATGAAACATATATTAAAACAAAAAAGGAGCTTTAGGCTAGGCCTATAAAACGTAAAAGTTAGTTACTTCGTCATGAGAGAAGTTGCATATCTACACAGAATGAATATACGCAAAATTATAAAGTTCCCTAGTGATTTGACCTTGAGTAGTAAAAAAGTTCTATAAGTTTTTCGACCTTCGGCATGTAGGTTCCTTATAAAGGTTCTTTTTAAAATAAAGCGTATCT
>JAAEPP010000055.1 GCA_024232495.1 Flavobacteriaceae bacterium | reverse complement strand
TGAAGTTGAAGTGAAAAAAAATCTGAGAAGGGGGCAGTTTAGGATTTCCTTAGTAAAAGCGATATGTTTTAATAACTACATTGTGTTGTCTTGAAAATGTATCATATACAATGACAGTATCAAACAATCAAGCAGATCCAGGTCAGAATATGTTATAAAAAGTTGATCTCACTCAGGATTGAACTGAGGACCTTGCGTGTGTTAGGCACACGTGATAACCACTACACTATGAGATCTGGTGGCAACTTTTGGAGAACAGTCATTGCATCATATTCTTAAATTAAAATAATTTTGGAAATTTCATTAAAAAATGATGTCATTAGCATGGAGTTTAGGGTTTCATTAGGAGAAGCCATAGTTTGTATACACTACACTTGGATATCTTGAAAAAGTATCATATACAATGTAAGTATCAAACAATCAAGAAGATCTAGGTCAGAATATGTTATAAAAATTGATCTCACTCAGGGTTGAACTGAGGACCTTGCGCGTGATAGGCGTACGTGATAACTACTACACTATGAGATCTTGCTGCTATTGTTCAAAAACTTCTCGGCATTATATTTTCAAAGTTAAATAATGTATGAAGTTGCAGTGAAAAAAAAATCTGCGATGGGGGCAGT
>JAAEPP010000054.1 GCA_024232495.1 Flavobacteriaceae bacterium | reverse complement strand
TCTCTATTTGATAATACTTACTCACTTTTTATTTCTCTTCTACTTTTAGGAAGTGCAGCCTCTGTCATCTATAAGAAGAGTAGAAATAGAGGCATTACATCTCAACCAGGTTTGTTGTATAACTCATTCATAGTAGTTGCTTTTCCACTGACTGCAAAGTAGTTTTCAATTTCTTACAGTGATTGCTTTTAAAGTTAAATCATAACCCCTAACTGTTCTTAAAATTCTAAACCTCAAATCGAATTATAACCCTAAAATAATTCTAGACTTATCTATAATTTCTATTCTAACCTTGGTCTTGTCCTTACTAAAATTCTCAATTAAGACCAAAACCTTAATTCAACTTTAAAATCTCTTAACCTTAAAACCCTTAGCAATTACTAAAGAAATTGAAAAGTTGTGAGGCGTCAGAAAGTTTTTATATCAATTCATCCCTGCATTATTCTCAGCTCTTTAAAATATTAGATCAGACGGAATTCAATTGAATGCATTTCATTTTTCTTTTGGGTCAACTTTCTCGAAAGCAAGAATTAACAATGTTGCTGAACTTGTTGGCTAAGAAATGTTTGCAGACCTATCCATACAAAGAGGTATAAGTATTTTCAATTTCCATTTTAATTTTGTAGGATCATACCATATCTGTTAAAAAGTTTGCCATGCGATTCTTATTATCGGAAGAGATAGATAGTTAACCCACTATACTCGTTAGTATACCATATGAGTAAATATTATCATCGCTGTTAAAGATGGGCAATTGATAAAGTGATGAAAATTTTACTTTATAATTTCTAACTATTGCACCCTGTAATATTTTCAAAGTTGCTTTCTAAAACCTTGTCAAAATTACAGTTCTTCAATCTTGACAAGGTAAGCTATATTTCTAAATGTGCTGTTAAGTCAATTAGTCAGTTAGTTAGTTGGTGATTAGTTAGTTTATCAAAATAAGTTTTACCTTAATGAATTAAAGCCCCTTAATCTAGAAGTGCAGGTACTCCATTTAAGCAAGGCACACTCTATAACATTCATAGTAAATTCTTTTTCAATTCTTTGATAACATTATTTTTAAATTTCGTTTTTCGTTTACCTTTAGAAAGTAAAGACCTTTCGTCTACAAGATGTGCAGATATACAGGTATTCTATCTAAACAAGTTGTTATGCGTATAACAGACTTTTTGTTTCTTTTGTTTTCGCTTTGTTTACGTTTTATTTAGTTTCCCTAGGGGTACATTCCGTGAAATAATCAAGCATGCTTTTGCACTCATTCCTTTGTGTTCCTTTGTTTGATTATTTCACGGCGTGTGCACTCGTGCAGTATATATACCCTTGCAAGTTTCTCTCACTCTCTTAGTCGTCAGTTGCTGTTGAAAGTCAAAAAGTACAGAGGTGTACTTTTGCTCTGCCATTTGGCCTAGGCAAGTGGCCTAGGCAAGTGGCCTAGGCAAGTGGCCTAGGCATGTGGCCTAGGCAAGTGGCCTAGTCATATGGCCTAGTCAAGTT
>JAAEPP010000053.1 GCA_024232495.1 Flavobacteriaceae bacterium | reverse complement strand
CTTTGTCATTGTGTTATAATCTGGGTGGGGCACATTTTATGTGGGGCACATTTTATGTGGGGCACATTTCTATTGCATCCTCTAGTCTATTTTTTAAAATGAATTTCATTGTAGTTATATTTTTATTAACCTTTATTTGTATAGGGGTCGGTTTTTATTCATATTGTAATTATTGGTTCCATTATTAATTTTATTTATTCCTCTCCCCTTTTTTATTTTTATTTTAATTTTATTTCTTATATTATTATTTTTGATTCAGAGTTAATTATTTTAATTATTTTCCATTTTATTTTCCTCTGAATTCTTTTTAAATTATTCTTTTTAATAATTATCAGGATCTGGGTCCTGGTTTGGTCTAAACCATGTATAGTCTTTTATATATTTTTCTAATGGTTTAAATGCTTTTGACGTGGTACATTTTCTTTCTGGTAAATTTCTTATTCCCCTTCTTGGGTTTGAATGTAAATTTGGTTTATTAAAATCAATAGTACTCTCCGGTACATTAAATGTAACAGTCTTTTTTATTTTAGGTGTGGTTGGCTCTAATTCTGACTCGGACGCTGAATCTTCATCGATTGTGGATAAATCCTGTGATGTGGTTGGAGTTCCTGGAGTGTAACTTCTATTTCTCCGTGATCCTCTAGGTGTTGGTGTTAACATGAAATTTTCAAGTTGATTATTCCTTTCATTTATTGGTGTTTGATCTACTGAGCTTTGTCCGCTTGATCCTGACGGCGTGTCAAATAATCTTGTCTGAGAATTTTGTGATTGTAGTCTGTATGGCGTTGTTGTTTGTTCTGTACCTGGTGTTTGATCTTTTCCTTTTTTGGATGCAATCCTTCTACTTCTCCTTAAACTAGAATATCCTGCGTCATCTTGAGATCCTCTTGTTTGTGGTCTTGTATTAGGACCTG
>JAAEPP010000052.1 GCA_024232495.1 Flavobacteriaceae bacterium | reverse complement strand
TATAGAGATCAGCTATTTACTTGTACAGAGCTTAAGGAAAGCAGGAAAATCAGAAACATCGGTTAAAAATAATAGCTACACTGAACAGCTTTTTGTGCGACAATCATAGAAGAAGTATTCTTGAGGAGAAGCAGGATTTGGAAAATCAATCGAGATAATTCATGAGAATGAAAATGACCCGAGTAGGACTCGAACCCACGACCTCTAGATCACGACCTCTCGATTGATTTTCCAAATCCTGCTCCTCCTCAAGAACAATATTTCTAAGTTACATGGGAAAGTCGGATAACAACACATCACTATAGTATACCCCCTGTTTTGGGGGCATTTACCCCTATATCTCAAAAACGGCTCCTCGCTCATCAAAATAACATCGAAATTCAGATTCTACACCCTCAAATTCATCAGACAAGATACTTTCAATGACTTTTGAGTCAACTTGCCTTGTTGCCCCCACTTTGGGGGCACGGTTACCCCAGAATTCAATATAATAGCCTGTAACCTAAATAAAACCTTCAATAAGCTTAATCTGGCCAAAATCAATACCCTATAACCAGAAAATCAAACATTAAGGAGGTAAAATGACAGTTTTAGCAATAACATGCTTTCGTTAAATTTGGGGGCATTTGCCCCCATATCTCCAAAACGGCCCCTCCCCCACAAAAAGAACATCGAAATTCGAATTCTACGCCCCGATATTGACCAAAATCAATTGGTCTCATAAATTACCTCGTCTGGTGGTACTACCCCCCCCTTCAGCTACCGGACTAAATACATTGTACCGAGAAGGCAAGCCACAAGAAGGCTAACTCTCCATCTGGGCCAGTTTTTACCTACTGCGGTATTTTGCAGATGAAACTGACAGAAACCAAGATGAAACAGCTTAAAGCGTTTCATGATCGATGCATAATAATTGTTTATGATGGTGAAAACAGTAATCAAGTACTTCCATCAGTGATAAATGCAAACAAGATTCGTGCTTGCAAACTCGTTCAGAAATGCATTGACAAAGACATCTGTGACATATTCAAAGATTATTTTACGATACAAAACCACGAAAAATGTTTAAAAATGCCAAGAATCAGAACTAAATATGCTCGCAAATCATTTTATTACACTGGAGCAAAAATCGATAATAAACTGCCGCTGAAAATTCGAAAGGCAACAAACGCTGCAGAGCACGAAAAAAATCTTAAAGACCTTTTTTAGTTAGATTAAACACTTTAATCACGACCAGGAACTATTGTAACTATTTTCAACTTTTTACTTCTTTCAAAGATAATTGTAGATAGGAATATTTTAATGACTTTTATTTGATTTATTTTTGACAGGACACACGTTGATAACAGCGATGATTCGCTGAAGTGTTTTTATCCTGTATAAATATTCGTATTTCATTATTATCATTATTATTA
>JAAEPP010000051.1 GCA_024232495.1 Flavobacteriaceae bacterium | reverse complement strand
TCAAAAATCATCAAAATGACCAAGTAAGAAATTTAAATAAATTATTACAGCAAAAAAGAGAACAGCAAAAACAGTCATTCCATATTTTTCAAAAAAGCGTTTTCTTTTTAATGTTCGTATTTCTTTTTTAAGATATTTGCTTTCGAACTGAGCTCCTAATACTTTAAATTTTATGTTGCATTGCTTCAATTTATTTAAGCATACATCACTAAAATCGTTTAAATAATCTTTTTCATCTTCGTGATCCCAACCTGAACCGTAAATATTAGACACTATGAAATTTGCAAATGTGAACAAATCGTCTCTACTATCAGGTAAAGGCATTGCTATAATTTCATTTTTTATTTTTTGATAGTTTCTGTCTTGTGCAAAAACATGTTTTAACTTTTCAATTTCAAGTTGATTGTCTATTTTCTTTTCTTCAATTTCTTTTTCAATTTTTAAAGCTTTTCTGGCCATCCCGGTACCTGAATTAGAAAACCTGTATGGGGTGGACCAATTGTCTCCAAAAACTTTATTACTTACCCATTTACCGGTATTTGTTCCTAATTCCTTGAATAAACTTTGTTTGAACATGTGCTGCCTTTTTTTTATTTACCAATTTAATAAATTTAACAGTAGGATTGGAGCTAATTAAAACCCAAATTTATTGGCTCTTATTATTTTGTAGTTTTCTTGATATGCCTTAATGATGTTCTCCTTTGATTGGTCTTTTGTTGATTTCCCCCAGGCTTTTGTGTTTTCTGACTCGTTAAAAGAAACATGGTTGATGGTCCAAAATTGCAACTCAAATATGATGGGATATAAATCGATACCTCTATCAGTTAGGTAATATTCTTTGATCTTTTTATCCTTTTCGTTTTTGATATAGTTAATCACTTCTAAAGCTCTAAGTTTCTTAAGCCTGTCTACGAGGATGTTGGAGGAAATTTGCTCGTCATTTTTTAAAAATTGTGAAAAGGTATATTTTCCCCTAAATAAATCACGAACAATGATGAGGGACCAGCTATCTCCCAAAAGATCAAGAGATACTTTACAGGCACAAACTGCCTTGGTATCTTTGTGAGTGTAATTAATTTTTTTCATTCACATTAAAATTCATATTTCTTCAAAAGTATCAAATATTTTTACATTATTTATAATTTTAAGAGCTTATATGTACTCTTTTGTTAAAAATTGAACATATATATTCTTTTTAATTGCAATTTAAAATTTAGTAAATCAATTTTGGTAGAGAATTTATCCTCTATTATTGGATTCGAAGCCCATTCTTATTTTTATAAATTTTTAGAACCAACCCTTATTCGTACATTTTTTGAGAAGCCATATCATTCTTTAATTGATATATTTCTAAACAATAAAAACTAATCTTTTGTAAGGTATTCCATCACTTCTTTAATCTTTTCAAATCTATGATTCGTATCGTATGTTTTTTTAACGTAGCCAATATTTTGTTTTTCTAAAAAATCTAACATAGTATCAAAATTTAATACTTCATCAAACTTAGAAAGGTGTACGTGGTAATTATTAGGTGATGGACTATTAAGATTGGTTTTCATAAACTTTTCAAGCTCTTTAAGTTGGAATAGATATTCCTCTTTAAATTCCCATTTTTCTTTTGTTTTGAAATTTTCAAGTACTTTATTTTTATAAGGAGCCAAGTTTTTGGAGGGTTCCCAACTAGGGTTAATAGTGTGTACATGTAAAAAGTCTTCACTAAACTTTGCCCTAAAATAATTAGCATAGAAACCTCCTAAAGAGGTTCCAATTAGGTATACTTTTCTAATCTTATTTTGCCTAATTATTTTGTTAATATCTCTTCTCGCTCTTTTAGGTATATAATCTATTGTTGGAGCTATCAATTTGTATTTATCTTTTAAGTTTTTTTTAGATAAAAATTCTTCTATTTCTTTAGCTTTATTACCAGGAGCGGAGTTAAACCCATGTAATAATATAATTATATTTGGAGGAATTCTAACGGTAAAAGGTAGTTGTGGACTCATTTATATTAAAGGTTTTTAAAAATAGAAATTATAAAATAAATATATGCATTAAATTATTTAAACCTTCTCCCAGCCCTTTTTTACATTTTCAGCAAGCTCTGTAGCAAAGATTTCTTCAATCTGTTTTTTAGAATCAGACACTTTAATTTCCTTTTTAAGCATTTCTTTACGAGTCGCACTAAAATCTGTATAATGATAAACGTAGGCTGGATATTCACCCGTAGCTTCTTTATTAGTTTTCCAAACCATAAATTTCCGAACCATTTTCATACCCTTGCTTTCTTTAACGTAAACAGCTCTTGAAATAATTTCACTATTCTTTAATTTCACTTTTTCGGCATCATTTCCTCCTAGAGCAATCACCTTGGTAATTTGAGAAAGACCTGCGTCCGTTGTAGTGGCTTTTTTATCTGTTCTCATTTTAAGATAAACTGGCGCAATAACACTAGCCATAGGTTGTTTGCCCATAGCAGAATAGGATCCGTCTTTAAAAGAAAGTGCCATTTTTGAAATGATCCCTTTTGAGTTTTCGCCAAACACATCCAAACAACTAAACTCTAGAACCTGATTAGGCGCTACCATGGTGAAAGCTACATTAGATCCTGATACCTCAATATATCCGGAATCTACTTTTTTATTTTCAAATTCTTTAAGTAGTTTTTTTCGTTCGTCATCTGAATAGCCATTTCCTACTTTTGTTAATAATAGATACTGATCTTTAGCTATACAAAGCCCCACAAGAAACTCTTTGAGCATGCCGGCTCTACTTCCGTCACCTTCAGAATAACCCAGAATAACGGCATCTAAGGTAATGAGTGGTTTAACTTTATAGGTGGGTCCATTAAGTGACCGAACTACAATACCCTCATGGCCACCTTCTTCTACAATCTCTTTATACTGCGCGGCTATGTCTTTCCTACTTTCAACAAAACTATTGTGGACAGGATAAACCATTTTTCCACCAGAAAACACAGACGTTAGTTTCTCATCCAATTCTTTTATACCCATAGAGACCTCTTGTCCATCTAACATTAGTATATCAAAAACTGCGAAATGGATGTTTTCAGACTTTTCATCAAGGACGGCGGTCATATCAAAAGAACGAGTGCGTTCCCCATCTTTAGACAAATAAAGCTCTCCTGCCAACAAAATATCGTTACATTTTCCTTTAAGAAGTTTAGTGGCATCATTTAAAAGTGGCAAGTCTGTAAGGGTAGTTCCCCCGTGATTAGTAAGTACCGTGTTTTTTCCGTCAAAACTCAATAGATATAAATGACCGTCAAATTTGGTTGAAACAGCATACATTTCTGCTTCCATTATTTTAGTGGTTATTTGATCACCTTCGATTGGTAAATATCTTGATGCGGTTTGCCGTTTGTATTTTTGTGCGATTTCTTTCATTTAATAAAATTTAATTTTACCGTGATTTTTTTAATTTTTTTCAGAAAAATTTATCAACTCATATCTAAACAATTGGAAGTGGTTTTAACTCTTGATCAGTTAAATGAAGAATTAAACAATATTTTTCTCCTTTTACCCTTCCCTCTAAAAATGCTCTGTAAGGTTTTCCTCCATCATTCATAACCAAAGGTTCTTTACCAGATTTGCCACCTCCCAACATCATTAAAGAATCTTTATCTGAAAGTTCTTTAGCCATTTCGAATAAAAAATCATAGGTGAGGCCGTTAACATGCTTGAGCTGATACTTTTTGTCAAAAACTAGTTTGTTATAAACCTTTGCTCTCGGCATCATTTTCCCTGTCCAATTAACAATACTTTCGTCTGCGATATTACTTTCGTTATACTTAGGTTCTCGTTCTTCTTTTAATTCGGCTTTGGGCGAAAAAATCTTTTCAATCTTTTTTACTCTAAAAACAGGCTTCTGTTCTTCATTAATATAAACCCTAGATACGTCATCAATAAATTTTCCGGTAAGTTCAAGATCTAGTTCCGGATCAGAAACTACCAAATTTTCAGAAAGCTTGGCAGCGAGCTGACTCGCAAAATCAACACCTTCTTTTGGTTTTTCGTCGTATTGAGCAAACAGTGAGGATACGGTATGTTTAGAGGTACCCTTGACCACACGTTTATTGGTGACCGCTTCTCCTGTTTCCATCACCATTTTTATTTTAGGTTTCGGATTTAAAGATTTGAAAGTTACTTCAGCATCTCTCTTTTTTTCGTTGGCTAATTTTATATATCGAATCATAGTATGAGGTATTAAAACATTGCAAAATCTAAATCGGTATCTTCTTCTTCGGTTTCATCAATTACTAATTCTTGTTCATATTCATCTAAACCAATAAACTCTAAATCTGAGCTCATCCCAGTAACTGCAAAAACTTCATTTTCATTGCTCAATAAAAAAGCATCATCTCCCTCGTAGTCTGCTCGATAATTAAAAACGAAATAGTAGATTTTACCAGAATTTAGTTCATGGAGTAAACTTTCTTTATTTTCTCCAATTTGCAGTTGATAAACTGATTTTACAGCCATTGATAAATACTCGTCGAGGCTTGCTTCTCTGAGCATAACTTTTTCGTCGTA
>JAAEPP010000050.1 GCA_024232495.1 Flavobacteriaceae bacterium | reverse complement strand
GGACTGGGGCCAGAACGCACTTCTGGTTTCCACCGTTGCTGATGTTAAAAGGCTCCGATATTTCTCCACTCGATAGCACCTGCCCAGTCATGTCATCATGGGACGGTCGGATAAAGTTGAAAAATTTATCAAGGCATCCACGTTTTGACAGCAGGATTCAGAGAGCCTTCCTGTTCACGGTGTCGAAAGCCTTTGTCAGGTCTTTGAAGACCGTATACAGGTCTATATTTCGTTCAAGGCATTTCTCCTTTACTTGACGGACTATAAATACCATGTCAATGGTACTCTGGTTTGGGCGAAACCCGCAATGTGTCTCTGGCGGATTTTCTTCAGAGATCTTGGAGATCAGACGGTTGAGGATGACCCTTGCAAAAAACTTTCCAGCAATGGAAAGGAGAGATACGTCTCGGTAATCTCCGCATTCCGTCTTGCTGTCCTTGTTCTTGAATATGGATATAATGGTGGCATTCCTGAAGTCTTCAGGCAGCTTTTCTTCTTCCCAGAGTCTAGTGAAAGGTTTCTAGGGCCACGGGGCCAGCCGCCTTGTAGACCTCAGCCGGGAGTCCGTCCATGCCAGGCGCTTTACCTGAGCTGGTCTGTTTAATTGCCTTCAGGACTTCGTCCATAGTCGGGGGGAGGTCGAAGCAGTGGACAATGGG
>JAAEPP010000049.1 GCA_024232495.1 Flavobacteriaceae bacterium | reverse complement strand
CAGCTTCGATGGCTTCATTAGCCAATTGTTTCGATAAGTCAATAATTTGACCCTCTCCATTGTCTATTTCTATTGTTTGATTGCTACCTTCGTTTGATGCTATTGCAATAACAGATTCTTGCATTGGATTTTCTTTGTTGTTAGATTCCTCATGTAATTCATTACTTGAATTTGGAATGATCTCATTCATGGAATCTTCAAACAACGTATTTGTTCCATCAATTTCTTCTTCTTTATCAATCATTTCATGGTCCTCTTCAGTGGATCCATGTCCTTCAATTTCACATTCTTCCTGCAATTCAATTGTTGCAGCTTCGATGGCTTCATTAGCCAATTGTTTCGATAAGTCAATAATTTGACCCTCTCCATTGTCTATTTCTATTGTCTGATTGTTACCTTCAATCGATGCAATGTCTATACAAGCTTCTTGCATTGGATTTTCTTCAATGTTTAATTCCTCTTGTTGATCATTACTTGCATTTTGTATGATCTTATTCCTGGAATCTTCAAACAACGAATTTGTTTCATAATTTTCCCCAAGAATATAAATCATTTCCTCGTCGTCAACAGTTGATCCATTTTCCATGCAATATTTCAGTTTTGCACGTTCTTCAACTTTAAATTCTTTCTGCAACTCGATACTTGCAGCTTTAATGGCTTCATCAGCCATTTCCTTCGACAAGTGATCTTCCATGTTACTATCATTGTTTACCTCCTCTTGAAGTTTGAGGCTTGCTGTTTTAATCCCTTCAGTCTCAACTTCTACCGGAAATATATATATTTCATCCTTTCCGATAGCTTTGTCGAATAATTCCGAATCATCGTCATCAGAACCATTTGTTTTGCAGTTTGAGTCATCACCCTCGATGGTGTTAATTGCTTTCTTAACAACATTGCAAGCTACGTATCTGGAAAGATCATCAATGAGATTGTCAATCGTTTCATTTTTCTCATTGACGTCTTCCTCTGCTTGCTGTAGTTCGTCTTGCTGCTCAGCAATCTGCTCTTCCGCCTGAGCCAGCCTTTCTGTCTGCTGCTCGATTAGGTCCTCCGCCTGAGCAAGCATTTGACTCTGCTGCGCAAGAT
>JAAEPP010000048.1 GCA_024232495.1 Flavobacteriaceae bacterium | reverse complement strand
TTTTTTTTTTTTTTTATATATGAATCATGATAAAAATATTCACTCACGTGTAGCCGATCTAAAATACAAATATCCAGAATACGATTTTATTGGTATTAATACTGATTCCAACTACAATAATTGGATGGCAATCATAAATAAGTCTGGTTATAAAACCAACTTAGAGTTTCAGTTTGAAAACGTTTCAAAATCTGAAAAAGAATTGGTTATTCATACTATAAACAAAGCCATCATAGTAGACAAATCTGGAACTATCGTCAATGGTAGTGCGAATTTATTTAATACCAATATAGAGGAAAGCCTCCTTGGCTATTTGAACCAATAATTTTAATTACCTTTTTTGTAGTCGGCTAAAAACTTTGCCAGTCCAATATCTGTTAATGGATGATTTAATAAGCCTTCAATCGAAGATAAAGGTCCCGTCATTACATCTGCTCCAATTTTAGCACAATCTATTACATGCATTGTATGTCTTACGGAAGCTGCTAATATCTGTGTACTAAAACCGTAATTATTATAAATTTGACGAATTTCTGCAATTAAATTTAATCCATCTGTAGAAACATCATCCAATCGTCCAATAAATGGTGACACATAAGTGGCTCCAGCTTTTGCAGCTAATAAGGCTTGTCCAGCTGAAAAAACTAAAGTAACATTTGTTTTAATCCCCTTGTCAGAAAAGTATTTAGCTGCTTTTACGCCTTCTTTAATCATGGGTAATTTAACAACGATTTGATCGTGTAACCCAGCAAGCTCTTCCCCTTCTTTAACCATTCCATCGTAATCAGTTGCTATTACTTCTGCCGATACATCACCATCTACAATATTACAAATAGCTACATAATGCTTTAATATATTTTCTCGTCCAGTAATTCCCTCTTTTGCCATTAACGAGGGGTTGGTAGTTACTCCGTCTAAAACACCAAGGTTTTGAGCATCACGAATTTGGTCAAGATTAGCAGTATCGATAAAAAATTTCATAAAATTAAGTTTTTAGGTATAAATCGGTTGTTTGTCAAACAAAAATACACATTAAAGAAAGTGGGAAAAAAATAATTTTAAAAAGTTACGAGTAAATAATGTTAATAAAAAAGAAAGATGTTTTATTTTAATTTATAATGATTCATCAGCATTTTTTCATACCATCTACTGGGTAAAATACGTTTCAAAACTATTGAAAATTTTTGTAATAAACTTCCCTCTTTATAACGAACACGTGGGTTTTTAGATCTAATAATCTGATAAACAACTTGAGCGAGATCTTTTGGATCCTTACCACTACTTACATGCGAATTCATAATTTCGAGCGTGTTGCTATAATCTTTTTCATAGGGAGATTGACTTATAACTGGAGCATGATATCTGCCATCAGCGATTTTAGTCGCAAAATCACCAGGTGCTATGTTGGTCATTTCTATTCCAAACTGTTTGATTTCTATTCGAAATGCTTCCGCTGTTATTTCTAGGGCTGCTTTAGTAGCTGAATATATTCCTCTGTAAGGTAGCCCCATGTAGCCGGCTATAGATGTAATATTGATAATCAAACCACTTTTTTGCTTTCGCATTTGCGGCAAAACAGATTTTATCACATTGATGGGTCCGTGTAAATTAATATCAAATGCTTTTTTTATCTCTGATGCTGGAGTTTCTTCTATGGGCCCTGTAATTCCGACACCAGCATTGTTTATTAAAATGTCCAATCGACCTTCTTCATCAATGATTTTAGTAATAACTTCGTTAATTGAACTTGGATTGGTGACCTCCATATTTAATAGAGAAAAAGATATTTTTTCTTGATGTTTTTGTGGATTTCTGCTTGTTCCATAGACTTTAAATCCCTTTTCAGAGAGAAATTCGCTTATTGATTTTCCAATTCCAGAAGACCCACCAGTAACTAAAACAACTTTTAACATCTAGACAAAGATATATAATTGAAAGTTTTGATTAAAATATATCAAAATTTAAGACATAAAAAATGGCAAGCTACCTACATCACACTGCTACAACCATCTACCCTTGCTGTGTTCCCACCCTGGGGGATTCGACAGGAGCTAGTTGTGTAGGACTTGCCGAGGCAAAGATACTGCATTTTCCAATTTTCACAATCTTTTACTATAAATTATTAAAGAATTATTATAGTTGGTGAATAATAAATATCTTGCATAAAAATTTAAAAACTTTATGAGATTATTTACCCTAGTTTTGAGTACATTATTATTTTTTTTAACCATGAGTTGTAATAGTAAAAAAGCAACAGGTTCAGAATTATTTGATATAACTATCAAAAACATACAAAAAACATATACTCCAGCCGATAATTTTAAAGTTTCAGTTGTAAATAAAAAAAGTACAACCATTGACTCTCTTGAATATTTCTTTGATTCAAGAAAAATAACTTCCTTAAATACGAATTCTGATTTGACCATTGATCTTAAAAATGAAAAATTAGGAAATCGGTCCTTAGAAATAAAAATATATTCGGGAACCACTGTTTATAAAATTTCAAAAAAAATAACAGTGTTGTCCTCCATAACACCAAAATTGTATACTTATCGTATTTTAGAGGAATATCCTCATGACACCAATGCATATACCCAAGGTTTAGAATTTAAAAATGATACTTTGTACGAGAGCACTGGCCAATACAAAAACTCTTCACTAAGAAAAACCAATTATAAAACAGGAGAGATTTATACAAAGATTTCATTAGACGACGCTTATTTTGGAGAAGGGCTAACCATCCTTAATGAAAAAATTTATCAATTAACTTGGAGAGAAAAAACAGGCTTTATATATGATTTAAATACATTACGTAAAACAGGATCTTTTGTATATGGTAGAAGTAGTGAAGGTTGGGGGCTCTGTCAAGATGGAAAATCTATTTATAAGAGCGATGGTACCCAAAAAATATGGAGATTAAATGCGAATACTCTAAATGAAGAAGGTTTCATAGAAATTTATACCAATTCGAGCAGAATAAAATCAGTAAATGAATTAGAATGGGTTAATGGTAAAATTTATGCAAATATCTATTTAAAGGATGCTATAGCAATTGTAGACCCAAAAAATGGAGCAGTTGAAGGAGTGATAGATCTTACATCTTTAAAAAACAAAGTATCGGTAAGCAATCCTAAAGATGAGGTATTAAACGGTATTGCTTATAATGGAGAAGAGAATACGCTGTATGTAACTGGTAAAAATTGGAACAAATTATTTAAAATAAAAATTTTCGAAAAATAGTTTTATTTACTTATCCTTTATTAAAAAAGATCCTAATATATACAAAACGATAATTAACGGAATGGCAATAAACTTCAATATAATAATTGCTAGTAAACTCAGAGCTAAAAATATATATCGAGCTTGATTTGAATAAAAATCCCAAGTTTTAAACTTTAGAGAAAATAATTTTATTTCAGCGTTTAATAAAAAGGAACTCACAATCGTAAGTATTATTAAAAACCAATGATTGAATATAACGTGCTCTATTAAAGGTGAATATTGGTACTGAAATATTAAAGGCAAACTAATAATTAATAGGGTGTTAGCAGGTGTTGGCAAACCGATGAAATTATTAGTTTGTCGAATATCGATATTGAATTTTGCAAGACGATAAGCAGAGGCTAAAACAATTATCATTCCTACAAAGGGTACAAAGCTCATCCCAAATTCAAAGCCTTTCAAAATTTCCGTTGTTTCAAATCCAGTTCCAAGCTCTTGTGGCGATAAGGATTTATTTAACAACTGAAACATTACCATTCCAGGAACCACTCCAAAACTTACCATATCTGCCAAGGAATCTAGCTGAACTCCCAACTTACTTTGTACATGAAGCAATCTCGCAACCAAACCATCAAAGAAATCGAAAAACATCGCAGCAATCACTAAAAAAGAAGAAACAATTAAATCACCGCTAACTACAAATAATATCGCTAAACAACCACATAATAAATTTAAAGCGGTAATTAAATTTGGAATATGTTTTTTCATTATTTGTCATTTTATTTTGTAAAAATAGAAAAGTATTTTCGTCTATTACAATATGTATCGAATATAATAGTTTATAATCTAACAAAATAGTAAGATATTTACCGAAATTATCAAGCTTGAAGAAGAAAATATTTATTGGCTTTTTATTTATTTGTACAATTGCTAATTCACAATCTGTTAGAAAATATTCTAACGAATTCATGAATATAGGAGTCGATGCAGCATCTTTTGGTATGGCTAATGCTACAACTGCTTCTTCTGCCAATGTCAATTCTGGATATTGGAATCCTGCAGGTTTATTAGCTATAGAGGATAATCAGCTATCTATAATGCATGCATCCTACTTTGCGAATATTGCTAATTATGATTATGGAGCTTTTGCAATGCCATTGGATGACCGCAGTGCTGTTGCAATTTCATTGATTCGTTTTGGTGTTGATGATATTTTAAACACCACCCAATTAATAGACGATCAGGGCAATATAGACTACAGTCGAATTAGTTTATTTTCTACAGCTGATTATGGGATTACCTTTTCATATGCAAGAGCATTACCTTTAGATGGTTTGAATATTGGTGTAAATGCTAAAGTAATTAGAAGAGTTATCGGAGATTTTGCTTCTTCATGGGGTTTCGGACTGGATTTGGGTATCCAATTTAATAAAAATGATTGGAAGTTTGGCGCAATGGTCAGAGATATTACAACTACCTTCAACGCTTGGGCTATTGATGAAGAAAAATTTAGTGAAATTCAAGGAGCAGTCAATGGTCAAAATCAAGAATTGCCTGATACTATGGAAATAACCATTCCAAAATTAAACCTTGGAGTATCTAGAAAGTTTATATTTCATTACGATTACGTCTTATTAACTGAAATAGACTTGAATTTTCGTTTTGCTCAAACCAATGATTTAGTTTCTAATTCCTTTGCCAGTTTTACCCCTGCAGTTGGATTAGAATTTGGTTACATAGATTTAGTATTTGTAAGAGCAGGAGTTGGAAATTTTCAAAGCATCACTCAATTAGATGGAAATAATTCATTGGGATTTCAACCTAACATCGGTATTGGTTTTAAATATAAAGGGATACAAGTTGATTATGCATTAACTGATTTAGGAGATCAAAGTGCAGCGTTGTATTCAAATATTTTTTCCATTACTTTGGACTGGAGTTTATTTAGATAATCGAATGAACTCACAATCAGCTATGAAGAATTTCTAAAACAATTAAAATGAAAAAGGAATTACTCTGTTTAAGCCTTATATTAGTTCATATACTACTTATATCTACTGTGAAGGCACAAAAAATCACACTATCTGAATCAGCAGCTATAAGTGTCCTTACGATGGGTCCGGGGACTAATTTAAATGATAGTTTTGGACACAGTGCATTCCGAATATCAGATACCAATCAAAACATTGATGTGGTATATAATTATGGAGTTTATAATTTTGATACTCCTAATTTTTATTTAAAGTTTGTAAAAGGGCAATTAATGTATCAGTTAGATCGAACTGATTTCAGTTTGTTTTATCAGCACTACTCAGATCAAGATAGATGGATAAAGGAACAAGTTTTAAATTTAACTATAATAGAAAAACAAGAAATTTTTGATTTTCTTCAAAAAAATTATTTGCCTGAAAACAGAAAATATATTTATGATTTCTTTTTTGAAAATTGCGCTACGAGAATACGTGATGTTTTAGCAGGTGTTTTAAAAAACAAATTAGTATTCGACAAAAACTTTGTATCTAAAACTCATACTTTCAGACAATTAATACAAAAAAACGTTCATTGGAATAGTTGGGGTAGCTTTGGAATGGACCTAGCCATTGGTGCAGTGGTAGATCGAAATGCTAGCAGTTGGGAGCATCAATTTTTACCCGAATATATTTTTAAAGCTCTAGAAAAAGGTCAAATCAAAAGGGGTTTAGGAGCTACGGATTTGGTAAAAAAAACCTCAATTCTCAATAAAAAAATAGCCAAAGAAAAATCGGAAACCCTACTTATGAGTCCATTTTTTATAATTTCACTTTTAGCATTTATAATTTTAGGAGTTACTTTTAAAGATTATCAGAATAACTCAAGAAGTCGTTGGATGGATGGTGGCTTATATGCTTTAACAGGAATTATAGGAGTATTTCTGTTACTATTGTGGTTTGCAACCGATCACTTTGCCACTCAAAACAACTACAATTTGTTGTGGGCCGTTCCTTTATCCTTATTTTTTGTAATAGAAATTGCAAAGCGAAATCCAAAATATTGGCTTAAAAAATATATCATGTTTCAAATATTAATGATTCTTTTGTTGGGTATTCACTGGATTACTGGAGTTCAATCTTATCCGTTAGTATTGTTACCCCTACTAATAGCATTAAGTATTCGTTATATTTTTATATTTAAATTTTTAAATAATAAGTAATTTTATAAAATCTTTCAATCAATTATTTGGATTCTAAGAAACTTTCTTTAACCCTTGAATTTTTTCCAAGTTAGTTCAATTCCTTCTTTAACAGCGAACTCAGGATTATAATTAAGCAACCGTTTTGCCTTAGTAATATCT
>JAAEPP010000047.1 GCA_024232495.1 Flavobacteriaceae bacterium | reverse complement strand
TCCACGCCCGACACAATGAGTTGGGAAAGTTTCAGGAGGTGCTCCGTGAGATGTCGAGAATCAAGCAGGAGCGAGTGGACGAGTGGAATGCCCAGCAGCTGATGGCGGGGCCGACGAACCCCCACCTGGGCAGCGCATGGGCGCGGGATCCCACCGCCGACGATGTTCGCCACCGAGCCACCGGCGCTCGGCGGCGCATCGGTTCACCCCCGTCCCCGCAGGGCTCGGAGGGCTCAGTCAACGAGTCCTCCTCAGGCTCGGGCGACAGCATTGATAGAGCCTACGAGAGAGGAGTTCGCCTTGCATCCGGATGCCGAGCCTACCCGCACAGGCTGATCGAGGAGGAGATCGGGACCAACCCGATGATGCAGGAGGGCCCGCCCGGGTTCAGCGGGGGGTTCAAGATCATCATGCCGGAGTGCGGCGACTGCCGCTACCACAGGTGCACCAGACTGCACCCTGCAGGAGTTGGCAACATAGCGGGTCCGCGATTCACGGCGCGAGGCCAGATCTGCCAGTGCGACTACTGCACCCCAGAGGGACTGGTAACTCTCAATTCCCCGGACCAACGGGGCCATCCCGAGCAAGGGTTCTGGGCCAGCCAGGTCCCCCAACCTGGAGTAGAGCCCGCTCCCACCGGACGGGCTGCGAGACCCGGCCGCCCTCCTCCCGCCCATACCAGGCCGGTCGGAGCGCCGGCGGCGGGGGCACAGGCCTCTGGCCGCCAAGCGTCAGCCCAAGAGCAAGGGGCTGGGCGGCCCACCGGGAGCCACCCCGCCGGGCAGGCGGGTCGTGGAGGAGGTGTGGACCCGCAGGGAAGGGCCAACCCCAGCGGCCGCGAAGGAGCCGGCCCTCCTGGTGGTGATAGTCCCCAGGGCCCTGGGGGCGAGGGAGGCAGCCCGGGAGGAGGAGATCCCCCCAGAGGAGGGGGAGGTGGAGGAGCCGGAGGAGCCGGCGGAGCCCCACCAGGAGGAGGGGCTCCCGAGAGCGGGGGTCCAGGCGGACCACCCCCCTCAGGTCACGGAGGACCTGGCGACGCTGGGGGAGACGGGGGCGGAGGCCATGGCGGGGGCGGGGGCGGAGATCCCCCAGGCTCTGGCCCCCGAGCCGCGCGCCCGCCACGTGGATCCTCCCCAGACTCCCAGTATGTCGTCGACCAGTCTCTGGATAACATCCTGGGGCTGATGACGCATTTCCGGGACAAGATTGCCGGGGGTTTGGTGCCCCATGACTACGCTCTCTCCATGGCCAAGAGGGGGAGAGCCCTGCTCGCCGACGTGGAGGAGAATCACTGGGGCAAGTACACTTCTGACCAGCAGACAAAGGTAGACGCGATCCACATCTTAATGATGGAAATGCAGCAATACGATACCCGCGCACTAAATGTAGGTTCGAAGAAGATCCCCAAGTGGCAGGGAGACCACTCTGACCTCAAGCGCTACCTGGCTCAACTGGATATCCTGATGCGTGGCATCCCAGACGATGCCATGAGGCGTGCCTACCTCGAGTCGTCGGTCAGGGAGGAGGATGCCATCCAGTTTAAACACTGTACGACTTACACCGCCGCTCGAGCCTTCCTGGAGGATCTTGCCCAGAACTCCGAGGCGATAACGGCTCATCTGGAGCAGCAGTTGCTGACCATCCCGACCGCCCAGACTGAGGAAGAGGAGGAGGAGAACCTCACCGATGCCATGGTCAAGCTTGGAGGAGCCATGCAGGCATCCGCCCAGTACAAGCTCATCCACTACAAGGCGCAGAGAGTGTTCCGTTGCACGCTCCTCAGGAAACGCGACAACTACATGCGGGATGTGGAGGGAGTCTACGCGGAAGAGTGTAGGAAGCAAGGCAAAGATGACCCCAACATGGCTCAGGGCATCTATGACTTGTTGAAAAGGCACCGTAAGCTTCTCCAGAACCTGATCCAGATAG
>JAAEPP010000046.1 GCA_024232495.1 Flavobacteriaceae bacterium | reverse complement strand
TCATTATTTCTAAGCAAAAACAAACTAAAGGGGTTAGGTCGAAACATACCCCTTTTTTTATGCCCTAAAGTTAGATTTTAAAGGGTTTAAAGTTGTTTATAAGTGTTAATATATTCCCTCAAATTTAAAGCTCTTAAAACGTCTTATTTCGATTGTCGAAAAATGTCGAAACTTGTCGAAACTTTGTCGAGGGTTTTGTCGAAAGATTTAAATTATTTATTATATTTACTGAATGAGTAAGATAAATAAAGATTTAGTATACACTGTAAAGGAGGTTGAGGAGCTTTTAAACGTACACCCTCGTAAACTCCACCGAATAGGGAAAAAAGAGGGAATTAAGAAAGTAGATAATCGTTATCTATTCAAAGGAGATTTTCTAATTGAGTACTTTAATTTGACAACTTTCGACAATGTCGAAACTATGTCGAATAATGTCGAGAGTTTTGTCGAGAAAGATGTCGAGTTGAAAGGAATGGAGTTAAGAGTAAACAACTTAAACGACAAGTTACGACAAGAGCAAACGGAAAATAATTCTCTACGTAATCAAGTGGAGGAGCTTCGTATACAAATGGAGAAACTTATTGCTTCAAATAACAAAGATTTAGACAATACTCCTCCAATGTCGAATAATGTCGAAACTCCTAAAACTAAAACCTCTGCCGATTGGTATAAAAGCGTACACCCAAAAGGGAAAGAAATTAAAAACGATAAAGGGCAAATAATAGATATACAACCTCCAATGAATGATATTAATTTTCAAAGCTGGAAAGTTGATTTTGGAGATTGGAAAGTTGATGAGTGGGAATAGTGTACAAAAAAAGGGGGGTATATATTATAGATATAGTACTACCCTAAAAATGTACAAGTGTACAAAAGTGGACATATAAAAAAGGGAGAAACCGAACAAAACCGAACACTATAAAAGATTGATTAATCAATAAATAATCAATTTGAAAACTCTACACTGGTTAACTCAACATTAAGGATATTCATATTACGTTAAAATACCCTATTTTCAATTTTTACTTCTCCATTTGCTCCCAATACCTTTTTACCTTTTGAGCGGTCATATTAGATACTCCGCTTAATGAAGCACTCCTACGAATAGAGTTACCATTTTTTAACTCTCTTAAACATTTCTTATTCTTAGCCTTATTTAGAAATACCTCGATACTTTCTTTCTCTTTAGTACCTCCATTTGCTGAATATACTCCCTTAGCTTTAGCTTTAGCGATACCCTCCTTTTGTCTTTCCTTAATCATATTAAGCTCAAACTCCGAAAGAGTAGCCAGTATATTTATAATAAGTTTAGAGGTTGGGTTTTCCTTTCCATTGATTAAAGTACTTAAACCCTCTTTCTCACTAATTACGTTTACTCCTAACTTAGTAAGCTCTTG
>JAAEPP010000045.1 GCA_024232495.1 Flavobacteriaceae bacterium | reverse complement strand
TCTATTTTTGAACCTCATTCTAACTACTGCGTGAACTAGAAAAGTCATACATGATAGTGTGTAGGGCATTTTGTAAAGACTGTCAAAAACAGCATATTGTGCGAATGTAAAATCACCCTTTCTTGTTGATATTGACTGTCATTGGACCATTTGGAATATTATATAAGATTTAACATTGAAATATTTATGCCTCCTTATTCTTCCATGATGTTGTTGTTGACATATATTTCTGTTTTCTCCAGTCACCTGCTAATTGTACCCTGTTATCTGGTAAACTCAATTATCTTAACTTGGAGGTAAGTATTTATCTTTCTTTTTGATGATACTCTTTAATGTTTTAGTAATTTATTATAAAGGTATAAGCATTTGCATCTTTAATCCCCTCCGAAAGTTGTAAAACACTTGCATGATAATTGCTTCTCCCCTCCCCCATTTACAATGTTGTTTCTGATAACAAAAACTAGCCCAATATCATTCAGCTTGTGTTTGGTGTGGTCTCATAAAGTTCCTTTTGTAAACAACATTGTTTTGAGGGGGGAAGGGGGGTTTGATTGGAAATAAAAGGCTAGGAAAGCTAAAAATATAGTTATTTGGTAAAAAAATCAAGGGTGTT
>JAAEPP010000044.1 GCA_024232495.1 Flavobacteriaceae bacterium | reverse complement strand
GCGAGCATTCATTTGTTGGCGATTTTGATGTAAAAAAGGGCAAATTCCATAAGATACGTAATCTTTTATTATCAACCATTCAAATACTATTTGTCCAAATTCTTATTGTAATACCATTTTTCATAACAGGAGAGCTTCTAAATTAATAATATAATAATGGAATTTTAGTTCAATACCTTGTTTTCTCTGCTAGGGCCATATAAGATTAACATGCACCATTTTAGCAATATTTGACCTTCAGGGTGACCTTTTGAGGTCAAGGAGTAGTTTTTCAAAAAAATTAATGGTTTCATTGGATTCCTTGGACCCAAAAACCCCCTAAAAGTGGTATCATCTACTCTTCTGACATTTCTAGTTTTTTTCAAGATGGCCGCCGCCGTCATCTTGAATTACGAAAAAGCCAGAATTTTGACAGCTAGAGACTCTTTGGAATTGGATTCTATACATATTCAGGTACATTTCCACAAATTTCCAGCTTTCTACGATGCTAAATGCTAAACTCAAATATAAATGGCAAAGTATTAAATGTTATT
>JAAEPP010000043.1 GCA_024232495.1 Flavobacteriaceae bacterium | reverse complement strand
GTATACTACTTTTAGAAAATGTCAACCACAAAAATTTAAATCCATTGCCACACCCAAAACTTTGAGGCTGAAAAATATGACTATATTTGGAATTTGTAAGTGCAAAAAAGGTATTTTAATTTGTAGTTATGGCCTTTTCGATGTCATATTTGAACTCAGCACCATCAAATTAGGTTGTACATCAATTTTTATCAATTTCTTTTGAGTAATAATGATTCTAGGAGGAATTATATCTAGACGGGGCGATAGCCGCCACGCCCTCTTTTGCGAAAATTAGCAAATTTCAAATTGCAATTACTTCTTAACGACTTGAGATATTCAGCTGAAATTTTTTGTGAGCATTCTCCTCATATATTTGTAACACTGGAGTGAAAATCATTGAAATCCAAAAACCCATGGTTTTCACTCTTGGATGACTTGACATGGAATGCCCCCTATATCATATTTCACATCAAAATCATAATTCAGTAAATTCATTACAACAAATACTATATTTTCGGCATGTGGGGTTATTTCTAAAGCAATATTGATTAAAATGGCGAGTCATCAAAAGGCAAATTCAGATATGTTGTTTATATATACCAATTTTACCCAATACACACTGTAGATATCCTTGTTAATTTCTTGAATGTTGAGTTTTATAACTTAGCTTTCGGCTTTGGGGGCTGAAGTTTTTGTAACTTCATTGCCAAGCCAATGTTTCCAGTGATCTTGACCTTTCCTTGGAGGAATGCCTAGAAATGAATTATAAACATTTTGTTATGATAATGAATAGTTTTGATCCAACAAT
>JAAEPP010000042.1 GCA_024232495.1 Flavobacteriaceae bacterium | reverse complement strand
GCAACTGCTTTCCGCCACTTTTGGTAGCTATCAACTGTTATCACGGTATTCTTATTTGCATACTTGCGTACCCTCTTCCGCCCTCTTCCATGCTTTGATCCTTTGCCCTGCTTGATAATGTTTTATAGACGTGATTTTTCTCTTTCACCCTGATAATCTCCAATTTTTGATCACTTTAATTTTAAGATTTTGTTTTATCTTTTTATAGGGTTATCTAGAATAAGTCTACCTTAGCTTAAGTTCTGGTCCCTCCAGGTGAAATAACGTAAATCTATTTTGCATGTTTTTCCGGTCTTCCTCAGCCTTTAATCCATTATCTAATTTGTTCGGTTTTTTATAGAGTGTCCCTTTTAGATTCTTTTTTGATTTTTCTTAGGAATATTACATTCTTCGTCCATACTATAGAACTAATTTTATTCCAAGGGTGGACAAAAAATTTCCCTGAAAGCTATCACGGTCTTTATAATAGGCAGGGTAAAGATGTAATAATGTAGACGGGGTCTGACGCTATCAGAAAGATTCATTTGGATTTTCATTATAGCTTTTATTTTTTTGTTCTAATGCTATTTTTGGGTAATACATATGTAGCAAGACGGTTTTCCCTCTCACAAGTCATTCCTAGTATAGTTGATACAT
>JAAEPP010000041.1 GCA_024232495.1 Flavobacteriaceae bacterium | reverse complement strand
TTAAACGCGGAGCAAATATGGTCTAAAGTATCTAGTAATAATGGTTGAAAAAAAGGTATTAAATGAAAGGGAGTTAGATCGTGTTATTGAAATGGCATGGGAAGATCGCACCCCTTTTGAAGCTATTTTTTATCAATTTAACCTTACAGAAAAAGAGGTAATTATTACAATGCGTACTAACTTGAAAACTTCAAGTTTTAAACGATGGCGAAAAAGAGTTAATAGTGGCGTTAGCAAGAAACATCTCAAAAAGCGTAATCCCGAAATTAACCGATTTAAGTGCTCTCGTCAAAAGGCTATATCTGGAAATAAAATTAGTAAGCGCTAATCATTAATTAATTGCTGGTATTTATAATACGTTGAAGATTACCACTGCGTACAAATAAAACCTTACAAAACGGAGTAAACCAAATAATAGAAAATTTCTAAATTTATATTGAATCAAGCCAGCTGTGATGCTTGTAATTGAAAAAGGTATAGGTAACAGTGCTCCTACTACTATTAAGAATCCCCCCCATTTTCTAATCATTTTTAAATATTTTTCCATTTTCGCTTCAACATAACTTAACACACTTGGTAGTTTAGAAATTGTTTTACCTAATAAAAAAGAAATAACACCTCCTAAATACGATAAAATTGCAAGTACGGATACATAAAAAATTGGGGTATCAGTCTGATCTGCCCAAGCTATAAATATTTCTGGCGGAATTAAACCTAAGACAGACTCTGAAGTAAAAAAAACGGCAAGTATTGATAAAGGATTGAAAGTGGTTGTTATGTGGGTAAAAAGTACATTGAAGTTGATCACAAAATTATGAATGATCCACAATAAGAAAATAACAATTAATGTAGGAGGAATTGCTTTTTTTAAGCTTGTTCTAACAAAAGTATAAAATCCTGTGTAGGAATAGTACTGATGTAACAATTGGATTTTTGATTTTTTTATATTTTGTTTGGGACTCGAATTCATAGCTATTTGGTTATTTAAAACCTATGCTAAGATAACTACGAAATAATATATTTATTCCTTAAATAATGGACATTAACAGTAAATTATGATACTATTAAGAAACTATTACAACCAACGATAAACAACTATGTTTTTTAATCGTTTCTAACTACTAAATTTTAATCTTCTTCTTTTGGCGGGAATCCATTAATTTCTTCGAAAATTCGGTCAAAATTTTCTCTCAAATAATTACGGAGTTTTAGTTTGTAGTCATCCTTGAGCCAAGAAACAAAATTATGAGTACTTTTACTTATACATTTGGCATATCGTTCAATTCGATTGTCAATATCATCTTTTAGTTTTTTAGCAAGACTTAGTGCATCATATACATCTTCACTGTTTTCAATACAAATAAAAGCATGTTGCGCTATGGATTTTTCGAGTATTACTTTTGAAGATTCTCCATTTGCAGTAGCCTCCGTATAAGTAGCTTTTACATCAAAATAAACATCTTCTGATTTTTCAAATAAAGCTCTAATTTCAGTATCCATTTCAAACCTAAAATTATTTTCAATTTCGTCATCATCTAAAATTCTATCAACAAAATAGTCTGGTGACCTAAAAATAGTTTGCCAATCTAAATCTGCTCCCCAAGGGCCAAAACGGTAACAATTATTACCAAGATCTATTACTTTAAAGGATGATTTATTGTTTAATATCCTAGAACCCCTTCCAATCATTTGATAATAAAGCGTCAATGATTTTGTAGCTCTATTTAATATAATGGTATCGATGGTGGGTTCATCAAATCCTGTAGTTAATATACTAACCGACGTTAATATTGCATCGGGAGTTTCTCTAAACCACTGAATGATCTCTGCCCGTTGTTTTTTAGTAGCATTGTTATCTAAATGCTTTACAGGTAAACCTGCAGCTCTTAAGGTATAATATACTTGAATCGAAGTATTGATACCATTATTAAAAATTAGTGTTTTTTTACCTTTTGAATGACTTAAATACGCTTGTAGTAAATGATCCATCATTGCATTACTCGTGTACAAGTCTTCTGAGGATTTTACAGTGTAATCTCCATTTGACCCCACTTCAAGCGAGGTTAAACCCATATTATATTGAATTATTTCAGCTTTAGCTAAAAATTCATTTTCAATTAAATTTGCAATACTTTCACCCGTAATTAGTTCATTATAGTTATCCTTCATAGGAAGATTCTTGTTGGAACTAAGTGGTGTAGCGGTTACTCCTAAAATAAAAGAGTTTTCAAAAAATTTAAATAATTTTATAAATGAATTATAATGAGCTTCATCAATAATTACCAATCCTATATTTGAAATGTCTAATTTATCTTCATTGAGACGGTTGTTTAAGGTTTCAACCATAGCTACAAAACAACTGTAGGATTGTTGATTATCAAGATTTGCTGTACTATTGATTACTTTGTTTGTTACTCCAAAGTTAGTTAGCATTTCTGAAGTTTGTCTGCATAATTCTAGGCGATGCGTCATAATCAAGACCTTTTTGTCATGATTTTTTAAATATTGCCTAACAAATTCAGAGAAAATAACAGTTTTACCACCTCCAGTGGGTAATTGATACAATAAATGATAATCGTCTGATGCCGTCTCAAATTTTTTAAATATTTTACTGATCGCACCCTTTTGGTAATTATATAATTCTTTGTCAGTTTTTTTGTCTAGAATAGCTGCTTCCAATGGTTAATTATGTTAAGTTATTATTTCTTGTTTCGTTTGTTGAAGTTTTTATCACCTTTGGTTTTTGGTTTTTTGTATTTCTTCTTCACGGTTCTTTTGTAGGAGCCTCCAAGATTTTCTTTTTTATTTTTATCTTTTTTTTCATGAAAACCTTTTCCTATTCCTACCTCTTTCAGGGGATTATAACGCTCTTTATGCTTCGGTTGCTCGTCGTAAGTTAGTTGTTTCGATATTTCAATCTCTGAAGGTAATTCAGTTAGAGGAATTTGAATTCCCATTAGTTTTTCTATCGCTTCTTTTGAAGATCTTTCCTTATCGGTATAAAATAATAAAGACCTACCTTTTTGCTCTGCCCTACCAGTTCTTCCAATACGATGCATATAATTTTCTGGAAATGAAGGTGTATCAAAATTAATCACATGACTTATTAAATCTAGGTCTAAACCGCGAGCCATAATATCGGTAGTAATTAAAATTCTTGTTAATCTCTCATTAAAATTTTCAATGGATCGTATTCGGTAATTTTGAGTTTTATTAGAATGTATGACGGCAATATCAGCTACAAAGATATCTTCCAAATAGTTAAATAATAGATCAGCACTTTTTTTATTAGAAACAAAAACCAATACTTTACAGTAAACTTCTTCATTGACTAATAGATGTTTTAATAAGTTGGCCTTTGTGTAAAAGTTAGGAACCGCATAACTAACTTGGCTAATATTATCCAAAGGTGTACCACTTACAGCAACTGATATAGATGTTGGATTATTAAAAAAATCATTGATTAGAAGTTCTACTTCATCGGTCATTGTCGCAGAAAACATGACGTTTTGCCGTTTATCTGGTAATAACTCAAAAAGATTTATTAATTGAAACCTAAATCCTAAATCTAGCATTACATCTACTTCATCTATCACTAATTTTTTAATAGACTTTAGTTGTAGAGTTCTGCTTAATACTAAATCATAAAGTCTTCCGGGTGTAGCTACCACAATATCCGCTCCCTGCATTACCAATTCTTTATGCCTGTTAATATTAACTCCTCCATAAACTCCAACAGTTCGAACAGTCATGTAGTTAGTAAACGTTTTAATTTGATCTACAACTTGAATTACTAATTCCCTAGTAGGTA
>JAAEPP010000040.1 GCA_024232495.1 Flavobacteriaceae bacterium | reverse complement strand
AGTAAAAACAATAAAAAGTGAACATAAAATAGAAAAAATGGAGATGGATGAAATGCATACATATGTTTCAAAAAAAACTACAAATGGATATGGATATGTGTTGATAGGATTAGAAAAAAGTTCGTTAATTTTATTATTGGAGGAAGAGATATAAAAAGCGGGCAAAAATTACAAGAAAAAATAGGAAATAAATCGATTATTACAACATACTCGGATTATTATAAAGCATATGAATCTATAATACAAAATTCTCAACATATACAATCAAAAGCAGAGACATTTACAATAGAAGGCTATAATAGTCTATTTCGTCATTATTTAGCTAGAATGCGAAGAAAAACAAAATGCTATAGTAAATGTGTAAAAATGCTTGAACATTCTATTAGATTATTAATGTTGAAAAGAAACAAAGATCTGTCTCTGCTAAATTAGCAATGCCTTTTATTGTATTAGAATTATTATCATCCTTGTGGTTGCTATCTTCGAAATCATTATTTGACCTTTCTATTGTTTTGTTATTAATTTGATTATTTAGAGCTCCAATTTGTGTATTTAAATTTTGTTGATTTGAATTATTATTTCCAAGGTTTGACATTAGTCTTGCTCTTTCATTTATTAAATCTTGTAAACTTTTTTCTTGTATTGATGATTGCGGGGAATTACCATTTTCTGTTGATGAATTAGAACTGGAATTGTCTCCTGTTGGCTTTCCACATTTTACTATAGGAAATGTAATAAAATAACTTGGATAATATGATATTAGTGTTATATTTAGGTATGACACAAAAAGAAAAAGAGCTTACAAAAATTCGAAACAAATATTTATCAATAAAAAGTTGTTTAAGCGAGAAAGGACGTCGTTTGTGGGCAGCAGTTGAGTCAAGGGCGTATGGAAGAGGTGGCATAACATTAGTTTGTAAAGCAATAGGAATGTCAAACACAACCGTCCATAAAGGACTAAAAGAACTAACTAGTCCTGACTCTTCTGCAAATAATGAACGAGTAAGAAAATCAGGGGGAGGCAGAAAACTATTAATAGATAAATATCCTAAGCTAATCAAAGAACTAGATTTACTTGTTGATCCTTATACAAAAGGCGATCCAGAAAGTCCACTAAGATGGACAAGTAAGAGCACAAGAAAATTAGCTAAATCTCTGCAAGAAAAGGGGTATTCTATTTCTCATAACACAGTAGGCTTATTATTACATGATTTAGGTTATAGTCTTCAAGCTAATAAAAAGACACTTGAAAAAGGTAATCATCCAGATAGAGATGATCAGTTTCGTTATATTAACACAAGTGTAATAGAAGCTCAAAATAAGCATCAACCAGCAATTTCAGTTGATACCAAAAAAAAGGAGTTAATAGGCAATTATAAAAACTCGGGAAAAGAATATATGCCAAAAGGCAAGCCAATAAAAGTAAAAGGCCATGATTTCATAGATAAAAAGTTGGGTAAAATAGCTCCCTATGGAGTATATGATATTGGTAAAAACAAAGGATGGGTATCGATAGGCATAAGTTCAGATACAGCAGAATTTGCAGTAAATACAATAAGAACTTGGTGGTTGACAGATGGAATGAAGAGATATCCCAAAGCAAGCGAATTAATAATTACAGCCGATTGTGGTGGAAGTAATGGATATAGAACAAGACTATGGAAATTAGAATTACAAAAATTAGCAAATGAATTAAATTTAAAAATAAAAGTCAGGCATTTTCCACCAGGCACAAGTAAATGGAATAAGATAGAACATCGATTATTTAGCTATATATCGAAGAATTGGAGAGGCCAGCCACTTATCAATATAGAAACAGTAATTAATTTAATAGGAAACACAACTACGACAACAGGGCTTACTGTAACAGCAGTATTGGATAAGAATACTTACGAAAAAGGGATAGAAGTTACGAAAAAGGATATGGATGCTATAAACATTAATGGCGACAAATTTCATCCTGAATGGAATTATACCATTGAAAATTCTGCATAGCCAATCATTTAGGTTATTAAATTACAGATCCT
>JAAEPP010000039.1 GCA_024232495.1 Flavobacteriaceae bacterium | reverse complement strand
TCGTTTTTCTATCTCTTGATATTTCTGTGGTTGGTTTTCTTTATTATGCAAATCTGTGGTAAGATGTTTGGTGATGTTATTTGAGAAAGAAAAGAGGAAGTATCGTGAAGTTTAAATTTCGAACAGAAAAGACCACGTTGAACGAGAATAAATGGAGTAGTTTTACTATAGAGCCAAATATATTCTCGTATGTTTGTTGCATACTTTAATGTTAGAGAATTACAGTTTCTACAGTACTTGTATTTTGATTTTTCTTTACGATTGCAATTCTTAACAAACAGAAATTAAACAAAACAAATGTAGGGAATTAGATTTAGAATAAGATTTGAGTTCTCACAACATTGGAAGCTTCTTCGTGTTGATACTGAAGGTTTTGTGAATTTTGGAGTCCTGTTTTCCCACTTTCTTTATTGTTCTGATGCGTCGCGTTGCGTCAAAGATGGATTTTTCCAACTTTGACTCGTCCTGATGCATTGCTCAAAAAACGCGATTCCTGTGCAATGCGTCGAGTGACCCTGACCTTATAAAGCCAGATTCACACTTATAGCAGTGCCACGCAGTGCGTTGCGACAGGAAGCAGTAAAAACACATTGGTTTTGTTCACACTTCATGTGCGTGCTTCATCTTCATTTCTGTAATGGCGTCCAATAAAGATGATG
>JAAEPP010000038.1 GCA_024232495.1 Flavobacteriaceae bacterium | reverse complement strand
TGTTTCGTGATCGCTCACTCATCAGGAGATGTACTAATAAAATATTCCGAAGTTACAAGTTATATCCATACCAATGGTTACATAAGACTAATCGTTACGCGTGTTCTATTGTCCTGAGTCAGTTTCTTTTCTTGAAGGTGTTCGTCTCCTGTGCATTAGTCGGTCTTGTTGTGTTGTTGTCAGTTGTTGGCTATTAAGGCTTTGTTTCTGTGACGGCAAGATGAAAGTAGTTCGCTTCTTTTGTTTAATGTGGAGAGATGTGGTCGGCAGATGATAAAGAATTTTTCTTTTATGCAAAGGTTGCACCTTTTGCTTAAGCTGCTGTAGGCGCGGGCTGATGAAAGGATTCGCCATGAAATTTTGAAGCTGATGTTGTTGTCTTTGAGGGTCCAGATGTGTTTGCTTAATTCTGTTGCGTGTCTAAGTTTTGTATGACGGAATGAGGATGTGTGGTTTCTGTATCTTGTCTTGAATTCGTTTTCAGTAAGTCCGACGTACGTTTCTGTGGTGTTATTGTCTGTGCGTGTGACGGTGGCTTGGTAAATTACTGATTGTCGAAGACAGTTTCCGTTGAGTGGGCATGTATCCTTTTGTCTGCAGTTGCACGTTTTCGTGTTCTTGTTGGAGTTGCTGTTGTTGTTGCTGTTTGCTGTGCTGATGGTGGTTTTGGTTGTGTCGGTGTGGGTGATGCTGTTGTTGCTGTTGTTGTTGCTCGGTTGTTGTGAACTCAGGATATGTTTGTTGTGGGCGTTGATGATTTGTTTGGTGTTGTTCATGCAGCTGTAACTGAGTTTGATGGTGTTGCGGTTGAAGATTTT
>JAAEPP010000037.1 GCA_024232495.1 Flavobacteriaceae bacterium | reverse complement strand
CCTTTTTGTATCGTTTTTAACTCTTCATTTGTTAATTCCTTTTCATTAGCGGCAATTTCTGTATAAGTCATGCCAAAGGTGTCAATCATTTTTGAGTCCCAAACAGTGTGAAGATTGGTCCCCTTATTAAACCACTTTACTTTTATATCGTTCCCTCCCCTGTCTTCTGCCATGCCCGTATGAAGAGGCTGATGTAAATCGCCCATAAAATGAATTAACATTTTTAAATGAAAAACTTTTTCTTCTTTGGAAGCACTTTGATTTTTTAATACTTCTACACAGGTGTTAATTCCAACAATTAAATCTCCCTTTTCACTTTTAGGGTGTTTTTCGTAGGTCGAATCGAAAGGAAAATTTACATAATGCCATGGGCTGTATTCTCGGTATTTTTTATCACTTTTAATTTCGTCAGCAAAGTTAGACACGTAAGCAATGGAGTGACCATCTAATAACTTTTCTATTTCCTTTTTTGCTTTCCTTGAAAGGTATTTTTGAGCAATTTCACCCGTAGCTCTATGTCCGGTTTTACCCCAATCATTGGAAGGATAGGATACATAGGAGTTTAAGAAAATAAACAGAAAGAATATAGATAGTTTTTTCATGATAATTGAATTTTAAACAAAGATAGTATTCCTAATTAGGATTAACATATTATAAAAAACATTTGAATATTAAAATTGAAAAAAGTTATATATTGAAAATCTAAATCATTTATTAAAATAAAAACATGCAAGACAAGGCAGAAATAATACTAGATACCACACCCCTATTTACAAATGATACCATTGTTTTTGGAATCTTAATGATAGCATTAGGTTTTATATTTTATACCGAATCAAAATCTTCTGGTTTTTGGTATAAATTTTACAAAATTGTACCTGGGTTATTTGTTGCTTATATGTTACCGGCTTTACTCACAACCATTGGACTTATTGCTCCAGAATGGACTACTGTTAAAGAAAATGGAGAACTAATGGAAGGTAGCACCAACTTATATTTTGTAGCAAGCAGGTATTTACTCCCAGCGGCATTAGTATTAATGACTTTAAGTATTGACCTAAAAGCTGTATTTAATTTAGGATGGAAAGCTTTAGTCATGTTTTTTACAGGAACTATCGGTATCATTATAGGAGGACCAATTGCCATATTATTAATCTCCACTTTTTCACCAGAAACTGTTGGAGGAGTAGGACCTGATGCTGTATGGAGAGGGCTTTCTACGCTAGCTGGAAGTTGGATTGGTGGCGGAGCAAATCAAACTGCAATGCTCGAAGTTTATGGTTACAACCAAAAATTATATGGTGGAATGGTTTTCGTGGATATTGTTGTTGCTAATATCTGGATGGCTATTTTACTAATAGGGATTGGTAAAAGAAAAAAAATAAATAAATGGCTTAAGGCAGATACTGCAGCTATTGAGAATTTAAAAGAAAAGGTGTCAACATTTTCAGAAAAAATAAAAAGAAACCCGTCTTTAACAGACTTAATGATTTTAGGAGCCATTGCTTTTGGAACGGTAAGTATTTCACATTTGTGTGCTAGTTATTTAGCGCCCTTTTTTAACAACTTTGTTGCCGATATAGAAAATTTAACTTACAGAAATATATTTACTTTTTTAGGTTCAAAATTTTTCTGGATGATTAGTATTTCTACGCTTATTGCTATTCTTTTATCATTTACAAAGGCTAAAACATACGAGGGAGCAGGAGCTAGTAAATTTGGAAGCGTTTTTATTTATATTTTGGTAGCTACCATTGGTATGAAAATGGATTTAAGTTTAATCTTGGATAATACTGGCTTAATTTTAATTGGTATCGTCTGGATGAGTGTTCATGCGGGACTCTTAATTTTAATTGCAAAAATTATAAAGGCGCCTTACTTCTTTTTAGCGGTGGGTAGTCAAGCAAATGTTGGAGGAGCTGCCTCTGCTCCTATAGTAGCATCTGCTTTTCATCCGTCACTAGCTACGGTAGGTGTTTTGTTAGCTGTTTTTGGTTATGCAGTGGGAACACTTGGAGCCATCATATGTACCATACTCATGCAACTCGCAGCAGTCTCCTAATTTATTATTAAAACAACCCATAAATACCATATCAAAATGTTTAAAACGCTTCGCTATTTAATATTATTATTTTTAATAATAAGTTGTTCAAATAATGACGGAAAAATGATTCTTAGTGGGCATGTAAAAGGACTCAAAAAAGGGACTTTATTCCTTCAAAAAATTAAAGATTCTAGTTTGGTATCGATCGATTCAATTGCTATTAACGGTAGTTCAGATTTTAGTTTTATTGAACCTATTTTAGAACCAGAAATTCATTATTTGTATGTTCGTTTAGAAAATGGAATTTTAAATGATGATCGTATTATTTTCTTTGCAGAACCAAATCCAATAATCATTAATACTACTTTAAACAATTTTGCCATCGATGCAAAAGTAT
>JAAEPP010000036.1 GCA_024232495.1 Flavobacteriaceae bacterium | reverse complement strand
TGCAAACGGGCACTCGTCTAACGATTACTTGCCATTGGTCGCCGCACTTGACCATGCCGAGCCTGTCGAGGACGAGCGACCGAAGGCGGATCCACTCGGGGATCTGGGCCTTGCGGTGTCTGTCCTCCAGCGCCACCTTGTGCTTCTTGGGGGCGATCTCGCCAGGCAGGATCTGGAAAGAGGCGTCACTTGCTGTAACGAAGCGGCGGACTCACGTAGTGCGGGGCCCTAGGTCGGCCGGCAGAGCCAGCAGTCGAACTGCGACTCTGGAGACACAGAAGTGTTCTCTAAATCACAGAATGCGACACCCACCCGAGGACGCGTAGTCCGAGCGTTGGCGAAGGACGCGGTGTCGAGCGGCGGCCGCTGGGCTGGCGAGGACGCTGGGGAGACGAGGCCTGTAGCGTCGCCTTCGTGCGCGATGGCCAGGGGGCGTGTCGCCACCGGGGTGCTGGAGAGGGTGTTCAGGGCGTTGACCAGGCGCAGCCTCTTAGCCTCCTTGGCCGCCGCCACGGTCTCGTTCATCTCGTCTTGAGTGAGCTCGATGTCGTCAGTGTCGAGCGGATTGACGTCCACGAACTGGACCATGTCCATCATCTTGGGGCTGGGGGTCTGA
>JAAEPP010000035.1 GCA_024232495.1 Flavobacteriaceae bacterium | reverse complement strand
TGTATAGTATATAGTATATAGTGTATATAGTATATATAGTGTATATAGTATATATAGTATATAGTGTATATAGTGTATATAGGAAGACGACCTTCAGCTTTTGGAGTTTTGGAGTTACCCCCCCCTGTGCCCTAGTCGGCACAGGGGGGGGTCACTAAATGGGGTGCTTGAGGTACCGACTGAGACGCCTGCTGAGAGGGAGTCTATCGTGGGCACTTTTTGGGTGTACATGGGAGTCTAGCATGGGTGAAAACCCACCTACCGGCAGGACTGAAAAGGATAAATTTGTGTCACTCTTTTCACCAGTATAGAGCAAATACATGTGTTAAGGTACTCCTGTTGGACTCTTCAGGTACATGCACGTCAGGCACTCCTGTTGGACTCTTTAGGTACATGCACGTCAGGCATGGATGGTATACAAATAAATGCAATTGTGGCAAGATCGAAGAAGAAACAGGGAAGGTCGGATCATCCTTCGCTCCCGAGGATAAGATCAGAAGGGCAGAAAGTCCCAAAAACGGCACTTGATCTCTTTGAAACATGTTCATTCTATATGGAAATGTCATTCTGAACAAGTTTCGGTCAAGTACTTTTCCTATAACTCCACTGTAAACTGGATTTTTGGCCAGAAATGGGTCATTTTCTACTAAGTAAATGTCTG
>JAAEPP010000034.1 GCA_024232495.1 Flavobacteriaceae bacterium | reverse complement strand
GAACTATAAAAAACCTTCGGTGTAATAAGTTCTAGGCTGTTCCCATGGACAGAACTGTTGTAATACGTATGTTTACAACGTTTTAGAGCAAACGGAATCGTTTTATTCAATGCGAAAGGCGTTCTTTATAAGAAATTGAGATGAACTCTTTTTGCAGGGCTAAGCGTTTACCAATTTTCATGGGGAACTATAGGAAACCCTCAGAGTAATAAGTTCTAGGCTATTCCCAAGGACAGAACTGTTGTAATACGTATGTTTACAACATTTTAGAGCAAACGTAATCGTTTTATTTCATGCGAAAGGCGTACTTTATAAGAAAATGAGGTGAGCTCTTATGGCAGGGCTAAGTTTTCACTAAGTTTCATGGGGAACAATTAGAAACCCTCGGTGTAATAAGTTCTAGGCTCTTCCAATAGACAAAACTGTTTTAATACGTGTGTTTACAACGTTTTAGAGCAAATGGAGTCGTTTTATTCCATGAGAAAGGCGTACTCTATAAGAAATTGAGGTGAGCTCTTATG
>JAAEPP010000033.1 GCA_024232495.1 Flavobacteriaceae bacterium | reverse complement strand
TCCTGTCATTTTGATGACATTCCTACACAAAGTATTGTTTCCTTTATTTTGAACACCTGCACATGGTTTCTTCTACAATCATCCATGCAATTGAACACACAACAAACAGGCAGGATGGCGCAGTGGTCTATGTCAGTGGCTTAAGGCACCAGTCACTTTTGTGGCGTGGGTTCGAGTCAAAGTCCTGTCATTTTGATGACATTCATACACAAAGTATTGTTTTCTTTATTTTGAACACCTGCACATGGTATCTTTTACCATTATCCATGCTATTGACCACAAAACATACAGGCAGGATGGCCGAGAGGTATGAGGCGCTGGTTTAAGGCACCAGACACTTCGGTGGCATGGGTTCGAGTCCCAGTCCTGTCATTTTGTTGTTATTCCGATAAAAAGTAATATTTCCTTTATTTTGAACACCTGCACATGGTATATCTACCATCATCCATGCTATTGACCAAAATACATACAGGCGGGATGGCCAAGTGCTCTAAGGCGCTGGTTTGAGGCACAATTCATTTCGATGGAGTGGTTTCGAGTCCGATTCTTGTTATTTTTCTTACATTCCTATAGAAAGTATTGTTTCCTTTATTTTGAACACCTGCACATGGTT
>JAAEPP010000032.1 GCA_024232495.1 Flavobacteriaceae bacterium | reverse complement strand
CAACCTGCCGCTAAAGCAGATGCCGTATCACCTCCAGCTGTTGAATAAGCAAATGGAAAATTACTGGCTCCAAATACAACTACAGGCCCTAAAGGAACCATCATTTTACGAATATCTTGTTTTGGAATGGGTTTTCTATCTAAATCGGCAGTATCGATGGTCGCTTCTACCCAAGAACCCTCTTCTAGCATAGCAGCAAAACTTGTTAATTGCCCCACTGTTCTCCCTCTTTCTCCTTTAGCTCTTCCTTCTGGAAGACCCGTTTCAGATTGATACATGGTAATTAAATCGTCTCCCATGGCTAAAATTTCATCTGCGATGGCTCTTAAAAAAGTTGCTTTTTCAAGACCCGATTTTTTACTAAAGGTCTTAAATGCCTCGGAAGCTAATTGTGCTGCTTGATTAATTTCTTCAGAAGTTGCCTCTGTGAAAACTTGATTGTTTTCAATATTTAATTTAGGATTAAACGTTTTATAGGTTTTAGCACCTGTTGCTGATCGTTGATTCCCAATATGATTTTCACCTGTAATCATTTTATTATTTTTAGTTATTTGTTAGGTTTTTATAAACCGGTAATTGAGGTCTGTTTTTTAAACCCTCTTCAATCACTTTCAACACCTGTGCTCTTTCAGAACCAACCAAAGGCAAACGAGGGGCTCTAACCTGTTCAGATCCTATACCAGTTGCTACTTCTGCTAATTTAATATTTTGCACTAATTTGGAATTAATATCTAATTCTAACAAGGGTAAAAACCACCTATAAATCGCTAAAGCTTCTTGGGTTTTTCCAGCTTTTTGAAGCTCATAAATAGCAACAGTTTCTCTCGGAAAGGCACAAACCAGTCCTGCAATCCAGCCATCGGCTCCCATCAATAAACTTTCCAAGGCTAAAGTGTCCACTCCGGTCATTATTTTTAACCGGTCTCCAAACCTATTTTTAATCCTGGTTACATTAGAGATATCTCTTGTGGATTCTTTTACCGCCTGAATGGTATCACATTTTAATAATTCCTCAAACATATCTAAACTCACCTCGGTCTTGTAATCTATAGGATTGTTATAAACCATGATGGGAAGGGCACTATTCAAGGCCACCGCCTTAAAATATTCTACCACCTCTCTATTTCCAGCGCTATATCGCATGGGAGGAAGCATCATTAAACCACTTGCTCCGTCTTCTTCGGCCTTATTGGCTGCCATAATTGCACCCTTTGTCGTTTGCTCTGCAATGTTCATCATAACCGGAACTTTTCCTGCAACAAATTTCACCGTTTCTCTTGTTAATATTCTTTTTTCGGATTCGTCTAAAGTACTCGCTTCCCCCAAGGTGCCTCCCAGAACAATACCGTGAACTCCTGCGTCTAATTGGCTGTTTATATTTTTTAAAAATAACTCTAAATCTAAAGTATCTTCCTTGGTAAATTTAGTAGTAACTGCTGGCATTACGCCTTCCCATTTAAATTTCATCTCTTATTCTTTTTTTTGACTCTTTCAATATCAGAATCAATCACTTTTTTTCTGTTTTATATTTAAACTGTATCCATTTTTATAAAAAACGGTATAAAATTGGCTTACTTGGACTGGCATCATTTTCAAAAGGAGCAATTTGCAAGTTCAACAAATAGTATCCATCTGGTATTGAATCGGGAGCATAAATTAATTCGGTAATGGTAGCGTCTAACCGTTCTTGAATTGAATAATTCCAAAAAGCTTTGTGAGCTAATAATTTTCCTTCATCATGCTCTCTATCTACCGATGGCTGATCTATTAATAAATGTTT
>JAAEPP010000031.1 GCA_024232495.1 Flavobacteriaceae bacterium | reverse complement strand
CTTCATGATTGCATCAAGCTGTTACTTTTGTCAAGACTATTGTGATTTCCGTGATGAATTTAGAATAAATGGCAAATACTGCAACATTTCATTACATCAGCTATTATGAAGGCCAGTATATGTAGCTTGTCTTGGTTACGATCTCCTTTAATATCCCACAGTTTCATCAATTAACATTGTTCTTAAAAATCTGATAGAAATATACAACAAGAGCTTAGCTTTTTAACTTTTCATACCTGTGATGTAGCAAAATTCTGGTAAAAGCTTGATTGGTCCACTCATACCTCGTCGGATGTCCTGAGAGGAAGATCAAGGTCATTTTATGTATAGCAATGCTTACGAAGATTGTGAAATATGAGGATGCATATCAAGTTATCTAATATGGAAGCAGCTCCACGCAATCCTTAACACCTTGGTGTATGGGCCTTGGTTTGGCATTAAAACTCAACTCTGCACAGTATGCCCAGAATCAAAAATTATGGAAAAAACCTCATAACTTTTGATATACTTGCCTGAACATAAAGGTCAAGGGCTCATCACAAAGGTTAAAACAAAAGCTTTTCGAAAATTGCAAAGAAAATTAGAAATGATCGCAATTGGGAGCCTGGGAACGAATTTCCTTATTTGGTCATTATTGGGATTTTCTTGAAAAACAAGTATAACTTGGGTTGAAACATTGTTAAGAAATCGGTTAATAACTTTTTTGAATGATGGTAACATGGGCTCTTCTAAGATAAGTAAATAGTTGAAAAATATTCAGCATTTGGGGCTTGGTAAGAGGTTTCCTTATATGGGCATTAGAGGCCAAAATATCAAAAAAGGGCATAACTTAGGTTTTAATCACGTTTGAGACATGGTTAAAGACTCATTTGAAAGGTAAGAGTAGAGGCTTTCTAGAAATAGCAAAAGAATTCATACGATTTAAAAACTAGGGGTCTGGTAACAAATTTCCTTATATGGGCATTACTGGCTCAAAGGTAAAAGACGAGCATAACTCAAATAAAATTAAGAAAAATGTAATGGGTTAATTTGAAAGGTAAAGGTAAAGGCTTTCCAAAATAGTCAATCAAGTAAGACAAATTGGAGAAAAGAGACTTTTGATTTTGTGTTTGCCAAACCAGTTGATATAGATATTGGTGGAAGGCCCAAGAAACGACTAAGTGACTTGATAGTGGATACAGTAAGGTTTCTTATAGCATTAAGTAGT
>JAAEPP010000030.1 GCA_024232495.1 Flavobacteriaceae bacterium | reverse complement strand
AATATATTACGGTGAAAATAATAAGCAAAAGTGTTAACGGCTCAAAGTTCACGGTTGGTGGCTTAGTGGTGGTTCGTTGTTAGCTCTACTCATTCCAACTAAGTAACTTTATAGCTTTTTATACGCTCTGTGTTTACTAAAAAACTCAAATATAACAAGCTAATAAATAAGGACAAAAAACAGTTGGCTGTTTTCGTCCCTCAACATTTTAGCCAACAATTTTTTGCCCATTATTAGGGCGTTAGTGGCCCTAAGAGTTTATGTTGAGTTTAGTGGTCAAATTAGGTTTTTATGCAAAATCGAATAAATATTTTAATTATTGTGGCTATAGTAGTTTTTATTGTTGCTGCTAAATATTTAACACCATACGAACCCACTATTAATGAGTTTGGTTTTTGGCTTGTAGGCATTATTATTTTACTGCTTTGTGGTTTAACTTTTTCCATCGAGTTCTTAATTTATAAAATCTATCTTAAGCTCACAAATAAAGGTTCATCGTAGCGGGCAACTAACAAGCCAATTAATCAGGACAAATAACAGTTGGTTTTTGCTCCTGCGTCGCTTATTTTAACCAACTGATATTTGCCCATTATTGGGGCGTTAGGTTACTAAATACGTTTGCACCATATTTAAACTATTTTTGTACAATCACGACTATATAAATGAACTAAACTTT
>JAAEPP010000029.1 GCA_024232495.1 Flavobacteriaceae bacterium | reverse complement strand
TCTATCAAACAGACAGCAGTATGTAAAAGTAAATAACGCAAATTCAGAAACTAAACCAGTAACATGTGGCGTCCTTCAAGGATCTGTGTTAGGGCCACTACTATTCATAATCTACATAAATGACCTAGCAAACTCCAGTAAAGATGGACTATTCAGAATATTTGCGGATGATACTGGCATCTTCTGCCATAGTCTTAGCCTAAAATCGTTAGTTGAAAATGCTACCAGAATAATAAAAAATGTAGATGAATGGTTCACTGCAAATAAACTCACGCTGAACGTTAGTAAAACTTCATTTTTAATATTTAGATCAAAAAGAAGTAACATCAATAATTTACCAGACACAATTGGCTATGAAAATATTAACATTAACAGAGAAACAAAAATCAAATATCTTGGGCTAACACTTGAGGAACACCTTAGTTGGGACACACATACAAATGAAATGTGTAACAAACTAAAACGCTTCTTTCCACTTTTTTATAACATTAGAGAATACCTAGACAAAGAAAACATCCGAAATATTTACTATACAATGATATATTCCAGAATAAAATATGGGAGCATCATAACAGGTCAAACAACAAATGAAAATATAAACAAAATTCAAACACTTCAAAATAAACTACTAAAAGTTATTTACTATAAAAATTATCAGTATCCAACAAACAAACTTCATAGTGAGTTATCTATATTGAAATTTAATGATTTGATAAACCAAGAAACTCTCTCCTTTGTATATGAATATGTACATGATAAGCTGCCGATTGTTTTCAATAATTACTTTACACACAGACATAATCTAACAGAAATGATTGAAGAGCAGAGAAAACGAAGGTTTATTTTTCCCAAGTGTGACACAGAAATAGGGAAAAGTTCAATAATATATGTAGGATCCAAATTATTTAATGAAAAGGCACCACTACTAAAATTTAACATTTCCATTAAAACATTCAGAAATCATGTGAAAAAATTGTATATGGTATACCCTGAAGGCTAAAGTATCAATGTTATCTATAAAGATAAATGACTGTTATATATAAATGTATGATGTAATTATTCAACAATACACTGATATATTTCTACTTTTATGACCTAAATGTAAATATTGATATGTGCTATATAATTCAAAGAGATAATGTAAACTACTAGAAACTGATGTATTATACTTAAATATTTTTATATTTTTTTACATAACATAACAAATTATCACCAATAATGCTTATTTAAAGACATGTTCAAATTAATTTGAACCAATATATTCTATGTAACAAATGTATTTGTAAATATTATTGTAATTTCAAAAGTATTGTCAAACCTAAAGCCACCAGCCAGTTAAATTGTAAAATTTTTACTGGTGGCTACGATATTTATAATGTAACTCTACTCTAAATAAAGATTTTTTACTTTACTTTACTTTTACTTTTTACTTTTACCTTCCTTACCTCGTCTCTTTAGTTACGCTGCCCACAACAAGCAGAACATCGAGATGAAAATAACTTATGGCCGATTTTTTTAATGATAAATAAAATTATATACAAAAATGAAAGGACTATACAGGTTTATTTTGTGACCAGTTTGACCACTTATATTTTCTAATCATAT
>JAAEPP010000028.1 GCA_024232495.1 Flavobacteriaceae bacterium | reverse complement strand
TGTTTCTCTTCTAATTTTGGTTAAATATACATTACTATATCCAAATAAAGCCTAAAATAAGGTGCATGTTAGCAAAAAATATAATAGAAAATTAACGCCGCTTTTTGAGAAAATTTGTAAAATTTTGGCCTTTTTAACGCCGGCCCTTTTTACGCCGGCCCTTATTCCGCCGCAGGACGAAAATCAACGCCATTTAGGGCCGGCTTAAAAAGGGCCGATAAGGTTATACTTTACATGGGTCCTCACAGTAACATCAAAATGCAAATGTAAAAAGAAATAATGAACATTAATCAGAGTAATACTTCATTGAAAGATCAGAATTTATGAAATTTCATTGATAAATACAATTTAAAGTCACATCACAACACAGTTGCAAAGTTTTAGCATCGTTGTCCATTTTGCGCTTATGGTAAAATTTAGCATGGAACTAAGTGTTAGAAAAAACATCATTTTGAAAGAGAGTGATAACATAACGTGAATTTGAAGTGGATTAAACAGATCTTAACCCGATTTGCTTGGTCTTTTGGAATTAAAGTTTCACATAAAAGCCGACTCTGCTTACGGAGGGCCCCAATTTAAAGTTACAGTGGAATCTTCTGGTTTTACTAGATATCCCAATGAAATTTGTATTATCTTGAACTCACATGTACTCTGCATATAATGAT
>JAAEPP010000027.1 GCA_024232495.1 Flavobacteriaceae bacterium | reverse complement strand
CACCATGTTTTATACAAAAGTTTGCCATTATAACAAGTTCAAGCCTCAATTTTGAGTATTATAATAACTTTTTCATCCCATAATTACATGATTTCCATTACATAAAGTTTTGATTTTGATGCTTATGATAGTCTAAATTCAATCATTGTTTGAAATTTATCAGTTTTTTTGCTTATTTTTAGGTTACGAGTGAATTTGACACCTTTAGCATAGACGTTTAAAGTATTAAGATGGCCTGATGATATTACATATTGATACTAAGATTAATCACCAGGACCTCAGGTAGCTGAAAAAGTATTTCAGCCATATTTTATTTGAATAGGATTAACTGTGATGAGAAATATGTAGAAAATGCTTAGGTTACGCTACTTTTTAAAGAAATTCTATTTTTGACAAAGACGTATATTATATGGTCAAAATTTGCTTATAACTAAAAACTGACTAAACCATGATAATTGTGAGGCAATTTTCATTATAAGAAGCCCATACTTTATTGTCACACATTAGAATAAACACTAAATTAGTGAGGATAGTAAATTTTAATATGTGGGGGTAGACAATTTTATGTCACGCGCTTTTACAACATTTTTAAGCAAAATGTATTTTTTAGATAATTTTTCTTCAAAATTGTTATCAATTCTTATTCACAGTCTACCAAAGGTAAGAAAAAAGTATATATGAAAGATCATACTACTTAGATGTGTTTTATATACAGGGGGTAGACAATTTTCTGTCACGCGCTCCTCTCAGAGGAATTATTGTATACAATGAGCCTAAAGCCCTTATACATGTAATTAGTAAAATAAACTTTTCCAACAATATCAAGGTATAATACAAATTCATATCTGATTTGAATTTTCGTTTTGTCAAAAAAGTGTATATATCTATATACAGTTTGGTGCAAAATGTTAGGCGCCAGTGCTTTTTGAGTAGGAAAAATCCAATTTTGAAGATTTTTACATGCAAATTGATATGTATGTATATTTTTTATATACAAAAATCTATCCAACAATTTTTGAAAAATTCCCATAGTTGCCAAGTTCCAAAAATTAACTAAAACTTTACT
>JAAEPP010000026.1 GCA_024232495.1 Flavobacteriaceae bacterium | reverse complement strand
GGTCATTGGCCATTCCTGATCTGCAATCCGCAATCCGCAGTGACGGAATCCGTATCAATGACGCAGACTGTTCAACATACAGAGTATATACAGAGTAGATATCTGACTATACAGAGTATATATCTGTCAGATATGGATTGCGGATCAGGTGATGTCAATGACACATACTATTCTATATACAAAGTCTGGGTCATTGGCCATTCCTGATCCGCAATCCGCAATCCACAATCCGCAGTGAGGAATCCATATCAATGACACAGATTATTCAACATACAGAGTATATACAGAGTATATATCTGACTATCTGACTATTCAACATACATAGTATATATCTGACTGATCTGGATTGCGGATCAGGTGATGTCAATGACACATAATATTCTATATACAAAGGCTGGGTCATTGGCCATTCCTGATCTGCAATCCGCAATCCGCAGTGACGGAATCCGTATCAATGACGCAGACTGTTCAACATACAGAGTATATACAGAGTAGATATCTGACTATACAGAGTATATATCTGTCAGATATGGATTGC
>JAAEPP010000025.1 GCA_024232495.1 Flavobacteriaceae bacterium | reverse complement strand
GGTAAATAACAAACTATCTTCTGGAACAGATTTGTCTCCTAAAATAGCTTTTCCTAATTCCAAATGACCACTGGATGACACGGGAAGAAATTCAGTGAATCCTTGAATAATGCCAAGAATGATAGCATCGAAACTATCCATCTAAGAATCTTTATTTGGGTTTAATAAAATCGCATAGATTTCAATAGCAAAACCTATCAGGATAAGTGTTGGCGCTAAACGAATGCGTCTCCAATTATAAATTTCTGGATTGAAAACATTTGGGTTGTCACTGCCACCTCCTGACATTAATATAAACCCTAAAGCAATAAATGAAATGCCAATGATCATAAACGTATAGTTTTTTTTTCGAAATATGAATTCATTACTTTTTTTAGTTTGCTCTTTTCTCTTTTGTTCTCCCATTTTAGCTAGTATTTAAACACTGAATAAACGATGATTTTGTGGACTTAATTTTGTGAGTTTTCCCGCAAAAATAATAACAGTGCAATTTAACTTTTTTATTTTATAGTATCGTTTATATACTTAATTGCTTGATAGATTTTTTTGATTATTAGTAATATAATTCGTCCGATCTTAAGTTTAAAAATCGTTGCGTTGCAAAATAGGTGCTAACCCAAGAAATAAATATTCCCATTATAAAAATGAAACCAAATAAAAATACTAGTATTAATTTACCTTGTAATAATTCTAGCTCTTTAAATGTTTGGTCTAAATAAAACAAAACAATTCCCATACCAATAAGGGCAATAGTTGCACCAATAATACCCAATCGAACGCTTCTCCATATGAAAGGTCGTCTGATAAACGATTTAGTTGCTCCAACCATCTGCATTGTTTTTATGGTAAATCGCTTCGCGTAAACAGAAAGACGAATGGAGCTGTTAATCAATAAAATAGCAATTAACAGGAAAACACTACTGATTATCAGTACCCAAAAACTAATTTTTTTAACATTTTCAGATAACTTAGCAATTAAAGGTTGGTCGTAAACTACATCGTCTACAAATTTTTTATTTTTAATTTCAGAGGTAATTTCTTCAATTATAGCTGGACTTACAAATTTTGCGATTAGGTGAACATCTATACTATTTTGTAAAGGATTATAACCTAGATAGTCAGTGAAGTTTTCTCCAATGGTTTCACTATGTTTTTCGGCCGCTTGTTCTTTTGATACATATTCTGCAGATTTTGTGTATTCTGCCATGGCTAAGCTTTGTTTTAGTTGAGTGATTTCCACTTCTTTAGCGTCGTTTTTTAAGAATATAGTAACTGCAATTTGTTCTTTAAAAAAATCACCAACACGTTGAGAATTTAGAACTAAAAGTCCTAATAATCCCAATAAAAATAATACGAGAGAAATACTAATTACAACAGAAAAGTAAGAAGAAATTAACCTTCTTTTTTGATATTTTTCAAATGAAGATGACATAAAAAATTAATTAATGAGGTAAAAATACAATTAAATTTAGGTTTGAATTTAAAAAAATTATGGTTTCAAATAACAAATTATCTATTTTTCTTTTTTTGGTTTCCGTAATAGAAACGTTTAAGCTTTTGTCTTTCACACAATACTCTTAAATTTGCATTCGTAAATAATTTATTAAAAAATTTTATTTAAAATGTGATCGAGGCTAATTTGTATTCTAGCATTTTAATTTTTCATGTGTATGAGCAATTATCATTTCAACGAGATTGAAGCCAAATGGCAAAAGTTTTGGGCAGAAAACCAAACATTTAGAGCAGAAAACCAAAGCGACAAACCGAAATATTATGTTTTAGATATGTTTCCTTATCCATCCGGAGCTGGGTTGCATGTTGGTCATCCATTAGGTTATATAGCAAGTGATATTTACGCTCGTTACAAAAGGCATCAAGGTTTTAATGTATTACACCCTCAAGGCTACGATTCTTTTGGACTACCTGCCGAGCAGTATGCGATACAAACAGGACAACATCCTGCAAAAACAACCAAAGAAAATATATTGCGCTATAGAGATCAATTAGATAAAATCGGTTTTTCTTTTGATTGGAGTCGAGAAGTACAAACCTCTGATCCAACATATTACAGATGGACGCAATGGATTTTTATTCAATTATTTGAGTCTTGGTATTGTAAACAAAAAGAACAAGCGTTTCCTATTACCCACCTAATTGATATTTTTGAAAAAGAAGGTAATATTGGTTTAGCTGCAAAATGTGACCCGAATCAATCTAATTTTACGGCAGAAATTTGGAATAATTTTTCTGAGGAAAAAAAACAAAAAGTTTTATTAAACTACCGGTTAACATACTTGGCAGAAACGGAGGTTAATTGGTGTCCTAAACTGGGAACTGTACTAGCTAACGATGAAATTATAGGTGGGGTCTCTGAACGAGGCGGTTTTCCCGTACTAAAGAAAAAGATGACTCAATGGAGTATGCGTATTTCAGTTTATGGAGAACGACTTTTACAAGGATTAGACACTTTAGACTGGAGCGAATCCCTAAAAGAGACACAGCGTAACTGGATAGGAAAATCAGTTGGTGCTGCTGTTGAGTTTAAGGTTTTTGATGATAGCGATGAAGTTAAAGAATTAACCATAAAAACGTTTACTACAAGACCCGATACCATTTTTGGTGTAACTTTTTTAACGTTAGCTCCAGAGCATGAGTTAGTCGATAAAATTACAACTTCTGAACAACGTATTGAGGTGGAAAAGTATATCACCACTACTGCAAAGAAAAGTGAACGAGAGCGAATGGCAGATGTTAAAAATATCACAGGCGTTTTTACAGGAGCCTATGCTAAACATCCGTTAACAAATGAGTTAATCCCTATTTGGATTGGTGATTATGTTTTGGTTGGATATGGCACAGGAGCTGTTATGGCTGTTCCATGCGGAGATCAAAGAGATTGGGATTTCGCAAAGCACTTTGATATTCCAATCAAAAATATATTTGAAGATGTTGATATCTCTGAACAAGCTCACACTTCAAAAGAGGGTATAATAATCACAAATAGCGATTTCGTAAACGGTTGTTCTTATTTAGATGCAACCAATAAAGTTGTTCAAGAGTTAGAGAAAAGATACTGTGGTACGAAGGAAATTAACTATCGTTTGCGTGATGCGGTTTTTTCGAGACAGCGATACTGGGGAGAACCCTTTCCAGTATACTATAAGGATGGATTACCACAAATGATAGATGAAAAGTTTTTGCCAATTCGTTTGCCAGAGATTGAAAAATATTTGCCAACAGAGTCTGGTGAACCACCTCTTGGTCGTGCGAGTATTTGGGCTTGGGACGCTTCTGAAAATAAAATCGTGTCTAATAACCTTATAGATCATCTTAAGGTATTTCCATTAGAATTAAATACCATGCCAGGTTGGGCAGGAAGTAGTTGGTATATGTTTCGTTACATGGACGCTTTAAATAAAGCCGAATTTTCATCAAAAGAAGCAATGGATTATTGGGAAAATGTCGATTTATATATTGGAGGAAGCGAACATGCAACAGGACATTTATTATACAGTCGATTTTGGGTAAAGTTTTTAAAAGACAGAGGTTTTTTAAATGTTGATGAGCCTTTTAGAAAATTAATTAATCAAGGTATGATTCTGGGAGAAAGCGCTTTTGTTCACAGAGTTGAAGCAGAAAATAAGTTAGTTTCTATCGGTCAAATAGGAAATTTAAAAACTCAACCAATTCATGCCGATGTATCTTTTGTTAATACTTCTAACGAATTAGACATGGTAGCATTTAAAAACTGGCGATCCGATTTTAAAGATGCTGAGTTTATTACTGAGGAAGATGGTTCTTTTAAAGTGAGTAGAGAGGTTGAGAAAATGTCTAAATCAAAATACAATGTAGTAAGTCCAGATGATATTTGCGAACAATACGGAGCTGATACTTTACGGATGTATGAAATGTTTTTAGGCCCCTTAGAGCAAGCTAAGCCTTGGAGTACAGCTGGAATTACTGGGGTATATTCTTTCTTAAAAAAGACTTGGAGGTTATTTCATTCTGGATTAGAAGATAGTTTCTTTGTATCTGATCAAGCAGCGTCTAAGGATAGTTTGAAAATACTACATAAAACCATTAAAAAAGTAATTGAAGATATTGAAAATTTTAGTTTTAATACTTCAGTGTCTACATTCATGATTGCTGTAAATGAATTGGGGACTCAAAAATGCAATTCAAAAGAAGTGTTGGCGCCATTACTGATATTATTATCACCATATGCACCTCATATTTCTGAAGAACTGTGGAGTAAATTAGGTAATAAAGAAAGTATATCGACAGTACCATTTCCAAAATTTGAAGAAAAATATTTAATAGAGGATGTTAAAAAGTATCCAATTTCCTTTAATGGAAAAATGCGATTTACCCTAGAACTTCCAATTGATATGTCTAAAGATGAAATTGAGGCTGTCGTAATGTCACACGAGAAAACGATTCATTATTTGGAAGGAAGAACTCCAAAGAAAGTGATTGTAGTTCCTGGAAAGATTGTAAATATAGTAGGGTAATTTTTTAAGTATATTTTCGATTTATTTAGTAAAATTATTCGGGAAAATTATTTTGCATAGTGTTTGCAGTATCAAAAAAAATAATCAAATTAAATCCACTTAGTGGTAAGAAATATGGGAGGATATTATTTATTAGCAGGGATCATCTTTTTAGTGAGTATGTATGTTAGCAACCAACTAAAAAGTAAGTTTAAAAAATATTCGAAAATTCAACTTAAGAATGGATTGAGTGGTAAAGAAATTGCTGAAAAAATGCTCTTAGACAATGGTATTACTGATGTTCAAGTTGTTTCAGCTAAAGGTCAATTAACAGATCATTACAATCCAGTTAACAAAACAGTTAATTTAAGTGAAGCCGTGTACGCTCAACGAAATGCTGCTGCTGCTGCGGTAGCTGCTCACGAATGCGGTCATGCAGTTCAACATGCAACAGCATACAACTGGTTAACCTTGCGTTCACAAATTGTACCAGCAGTAGGATTTTCAAGTAAAATTTCGAATTTTGTAATTATGGCAGGATTGATTTTAATGTACTCAGGAAGTGCCTTAGGTTCAATGTTGTTTTTAGCTGGGATTGTTCTTTTTGCGATAACTACTTTATTTACTTTTATAACTCTACCAGTAGAATTTGATGCTAGTAATCGCGCATTGGCTTGGTTAGAGAATAAAAATATGGTAACACAAGAGGAACATGCAGGAGCAAAAGATGCATTAAAATGGGCAGCAAGAACCTATGTAGTAGCAGCATTAGGATCTCTAGCAACACTTCTTTATTTTATAAGTATGTTTTTAGGCAGAAAATAGAGGTTACTTAGTCTAAGTTGTCAGGGTTATATCCTAAATACTCTTTTTTTTCTTCATTAAACTGAACCCCATAGGTTTCTAATTCTTTCAAAATTGGTTTATAAACTTCTTTGTCAATGGGCCTTAATACTCCTGGAGTAGTAATTGTTTTATTCAAAATTTTTAGAGCAGCTATAGCTACTGGTAACCCTACTGTTTTTGACATGGCAGTATAGGTTTGATCTTCCCCTACAGTAACCATACTACTGTCTATTTGATAATTTTTGCCTTTTAACTCATAGCCAAACTTATGATACATTACGATCATATCTTTATCTTCTTTAGCTAATGCCCACTTTTCCATTAAAATTTTCTGAAGTGCTTGAGCAGGGGTAGCATTTTTAATCTCTAAGTATTTTTTACTGTTAAAAATATCTATTTCTCTAAGTTTTTTCCAAATCAGATCATCTTGATCTATTTTTAAATTATGGCGAAACTTTAATTCTATTGAATCTGTTGGCGAATAGGGTAAAAATAAATTTACATATTCTCGATAGGATAAGTTTTCAGAATTAGGAATTGTGTAGCTATCATCTGTCATTCCTAGTTGCACAAAAATATTCCAAGCGCGGCTAAAGCCTACGCGTCTAATGGTGCCTCTGTACAAAGTTAAAATATCTTTAAATCCATAGACTTTTTGGTATTTTAAAGAATTTCGGTTAGCATAAACCTCAAACTCTCCGTAACCTTTAATTTTTATTAACTCAGTACGACGGAATAATCTGTTGTATGGAATATATTTATGAAGCCCTTCTTGTAAAAATTCGGCAGCTCCTCCTTGTCCGGCTAGTACAACATTTCTAGGATTCCAGGTAAATTTATAATTCCATAAATTATCATCGCTTTCTGGAGCTATTAATCCACCGGTAAAAGATTCAAATAACATCAGTTTTCCTCCTTTATCTCTGATAGTGTCAATTACCTGCATGGCACTCATATGATCGATTCCTGGATCTACACCTATTTCATTCATAAATACCAATCCTTTTTCTACCACCTCTTTATTTAAGGCTTGCATTTCATCGCTTATGTAGGAGGCTGTAACTAAGTTTTTTCCAAAAGTGATACAATCTTTTGCTACTTCTATGTGAAATCGAGCAGGTAACATAGATATGACAATATCAGCTGCTTTAACTGCTTCTTCTCGTTGTTTTTCATTGAAAACATCTAGTAAAATCCCTTTAGCGTTAAGATGGTTCTTAGTCAATTTTTGTGCAGATTCTAAAGAGATATCTCCAATGGTAATATGTAAATTTTCAGAGCTTGACTTTTCAATAAGATATCGTATTAACGACGTTGTTGATCTTCCTGCTCCTATAATTAATATGTTTCTCATTGGATGTGTTTTCGTAAATTTGATGCTAAATTATAACCATACGAATTTACTAAATAATAAATATTTTAGAGATGAATTTTAATAAAAAAATTACTGTATTGGCTGCTGTTATGGGAGCTTTAACTGTTATAATAGGAGCATTCGGTGCTCACGGTTTGAAAGAAATAGTTTCTGAAAAAACAATTACTTCTTTTGAAACAGGAGTGCGTTATCAGATGTTTCACGTTATTTTGTTGCTCATTATTGGATTTTCAGCCTTTATTGACCAAAAAACTCAAAAATGGGTATCTCGTTTTTTTGTTTTTGGAATCTTATTATTTTCAGGATCTATTTATTTTATTGCACTGAAAGATATTTTTTTAATCAACACTAAAATATTTATTATCGCAACGCCTATTGGGGGTTTATTATTGGTAGCAGGATGGTTACGATTGGCCTATGGAATAATTGTGAATAAAAAAACACAAAACTTCTAATATTGGATGGCTGTTTTTAATAGAATTATTAATTTTGCGCACAACAACAACAAAAAAAAGTTATGGTAAATAAAAACCAAACTAAAAAAAATATTTCTTTAGATAATTACGGAATTCATAATGCAAAAGTTAATTATCAACTTACTGCAGAACAATTACAAAATGATACCATATCAAACGGGCAAGGGAAACTTGCAAGTAGTGGTGCTTTAGCTATTAACACAGGAGAATTCACCGGAAGATCTCCAATGGATCGTTTTATAGTAAAAGATGGTATTACCAATGATAAAATATGGTGGGGGGATATCAACATCCCTTTTTCATCTGAAAAGTTTGATAAATTATATTCAAAAGTAACTGCTTACCTCTCTGATAATGAAATTTATGTAAGAGATTGTTATGCTTGTGCTGATGATAACTATAAGTTGAATATTCGAGTCATCAATGAATATTCATGGTCTAATATGTTTTCTTATAACATGTTTTTACGTCCATCAAATAGTGAATTAGAAAATTTTAAAAAAGAATGGCTTGTTGTAAATGCTCCGGGATTTAAAGCAGATCCAGAAATAGATGGTACCCGCCAACATAACTTTGCGATTCTAAATTTTACAAAAAAAATTGCTCTAATAGGTGGAACAGGTTACACAGGAGAGATTAAAAAGGGAATTTTTTCTGCATTAAACTTTATTCTCCCAGTTTTTAAAAATACAATGCCAATGCATTGCTCAGCAAATGTTGGTAAAGACGGTGAGACCGCAATTTTTTTCGGTTTATCCGGAACCGGAAAAACAACACTTTCAGCAGATCCAGATAGAAAATTAATTGGGGATGATGAACATGGATGGACCTCTGAGAATACTGTTTTTAATTTTGAAGGCGGATGTTACGCAAAGGTTATTAATTTATCTGAACAAAATGAACCTGATATTTTCAAAGCGATTAAAGCTGGAGCTATCCTCGAAAATATAGTAATGGACAAAGACGGCACTGTTGATTTTGATGATATTTCTATAACTCAAAATACTCGAGTTAGTTATCCCATTGACCACATAGAAAATATTCAGGTTCCCTCTATTGGTAAAAATCCAAAAAATATATTCTTTTTAACTGCGGATGCTTTTGGGGTTTTACCTCCAATCTCCAAATTGACGCCCGGTCAAGCAGCTTACCACTTTATTAGCGGCTATACAGCAAAAGTTGCTGGAACAGAGGCTGGGGTAGATGAACCTTTACCAAGTTTTTCAGCTTGTTTTGGAGCTCCATTTATGCCTTTACACCCAACTAAATATGCTGAAATGCTCAGTAAAAAAATGCAAGAAGCAGGGGTTACCGTTTGGCTGGTCAATACTGGTTGGACTGGAGGTCCTTACGGTGTTGGAACTAGAATGAAGTTAAAATATACACGAGCTATGATAACTGCAGCTATTGACGGTTCGTTGGAAAAAGCAAATGCAGATAATTACCATATTCACTCAGTTTTTGGTTTGCAACAACCAAGAATCTGTCCAAATGTACCCACTGACGTATTGAGCCCAAGGGCAACATGGGGAAACGATAAAGGATATTATGAAACGGCACACAAATTAGCGGCATCATTTAAGGAAAACTTTAAAAAGTTTGAATCTTATGCCAATGAAGAAATCATGGCTGGAGCTCCACCATTAGGTTAGAAATAACTGGATCAGTTATTTTTTGTTTACAGCTTTGATGTATTTTTCTAAAGCCATCGTCATGGAGGGTGTTTCTGGAGTTGGCGCTTGAATATCTACACGCAATCCTTTTTCGGTAGCAGCTTTAACAGTGGTATTTCCAAAAACAGCAATTCTCGTATCATTTTGTTCAAAATCAGGGAAATTTTCAAAAAGAGATTTTATTCCACTAGGACTAAAAAACACTAAAATATCATAGTATACATTTCTTAAATCGGAAAGATCACTTACTACGGTATTATAAAAAGTTGCTTTTTTCCAGTTTACTCCAAGAGCATTCATTTTCTCTGGGATATCAGCTTTTAATTTATCTGAAGACGGAAGTAGAAAGTTTTCTGTTTTATATTTTTTTATAATCGGTGTTAATTCTGAAAAAGTTCTTTTACCAACATAAATTTTACGCTTTCTGTACACAACATATTTTTGTAAATAATATGCTACGGCTTCACTTTGACAAAAATATTTCATTGCATCTGGAACTTTAAATCGTAATTCCTCAGCTATTCTAAAGTAATGATCAACGGCATTTCTACTTGTTAATATGATTGCAGTAAATTTACTTAGGTCTACTTTTTGTGCACGAACACTTTTACTTGTAACCCCCTCAACGTGAATAAAACTCCTGAAGTCAATTTTTACTTTTTGTCTGTCAATTAAATCAAAATAAGGAGAATTTTCGACCTTTGGCTCAGGTTGAGAAACTAAGATAGTTTTCACTTTCATACAGACGACTTTATTTATTAACCTATTTTAAACTATTACTTTGTAAAGTATCAAATAAGGTGAAATTTCAAGAGCGCAAATATACAATAAAAAATAGAAGAAATTACTAAAAATTAGACTTCTGTAATTTTTATAATTGATAAATAAAATGAACAGATTTAGCAAAACAATAAACCCGCTGAAGATAAATAGTAATAACATAGTGGGTTCAACAGAAAAATAAAAAATGAAATTTAAAACTATTAGAAATAAAGAGATAAAGTTTCTATAGCTGAGTTTAGTGAATATATAATTATTTATGATTGTTTCTATGTCGAAAATGGAGCCAATTAATTTTTCAATACAAGTTTTTATCAAAATGAAAGTAAAAGAAGCTAATGTGATTTTGATAAAAATCGTAGCACTTAACTCTCTTTTTTCCAAAAAAAATAAAAAGATAAATAATGATAAGGTAAGTACTTGAATTAAAAAAAATAGCACACTAAATGGATGTTTTAATTCCTCAAATTTGCCTTTTGTTAAAAAATAATTATTTGATATTGGTAATTTTATAAAATCATCAAATCGTTTTGGATAAACAACTCTTAAAACAGTAACTAGGATCACACATCCAACTAAAATGAACGTAATCCAGTCAAGTGATTCTATGGTTCTATGAATGTTTTGCATATTGTATTAAAGAATATAAAGGTAGAATTTTTATATCTATTATGAAGACTCATTTATAATTTCATTTACGATAAATTAACCTAAAAAAGTTACATTTGTTTAAAATATAACCTATGTCTAACTCTTTGGTAATTATACCAACTTACAATGAAATTGAAAATATAGAGCGATTAATTCGTGATGTATTTTCATTGCCAAAAGAGTTTGACATTCTCATTGTTGACGATAATTCTCCTGACGGAACTTCAGCAACTGTTCAACATTTAATGGACGAGTTTCCAGCTAAGTTATTTCTTGAAAAAAGAATGAATAAGTTAGGTCTAGGCACCGCCTATATTCATGGTTTTAAGTGGGCTTTAACAAAAAGCTACAACTATATTTTTGAGATGGATGCAGATTTTTCGCACAACCCCACTGATCTATGGAGACTTTATGAAGCTTGTGATAGAGATGGGGCAAGCTTATCCATAGGATCTCGATACAAAACAGGAGTAAATGTTGTTAACTGGCCAATGAGTAGGGTCTTACTTTCTTGGTTGGCATCTAAATATGTTAGATTTATAACTGGTATGAGTATATCTGATACAACTGCAGGATTTGTTTGCTATAAGCGAGAGGTTTTAGAAAAAATTAATTTAGAAAAAATTCAATTTGTAGGCTATGCTTTTCAGATAGAAATGAAGTTTAAAGCTTATCTCCATAAATTTAAAATTACAGAGGTCCCTGTTATATTTACAGATAGAACAAAGGGAGAATCAAAAATGAGTGGGGGCATTATTTCAGAAGCAATATTTGGAGTTATTTCAATGAAATTTAAAAGTTTATTCACCAAATACGAGATTTAATGAAGAAGACATTAATTAAGAATGCTAGGGTTGTTAATGAGGGAAACATCAAGAAAAGAGATATTTTGATCGATGGTGATATCATTTTAAAAATCTCGAAGTCTATAAACGTTAATGCAACTGATGTTAATATAATTGAAGCTGATAATAACTACTTAATTCCGGGATTAATAGACGATCAAGTTCATTTTAGAGAACCAGGTTTAACTCATAAAGCAACTATAGAAACCGAATCAAAAGCAGCAATAGCAGGAGGTATTACTTCCTTTATAGAAATGCCCAACACTGTTCCACAAAGCACAACAATAGCAAAGCTTGAGGAGAAATTTTTAATCGCGAAAAATACTTCTTGGGCAAATTATAGCTTTATGTTTGGCGGTACAAATGACAATTTAAATGAAATATTAAAGGTAGATCCTAAAAATGTAGCAGGATTAAAATTATTTTTAGGTTCATCAACAGGAAATATGCTCGTTGACAATCCGGATGTGTTAGAGGAAATATTTAAGAAAACAGACTTATTAATTTCCGTTCATTGTGAAGATGAAAAAACCATTAAAGACAACTTGGAGATCTATCTTGATAAGTATGGAGATGATATTCCTATAGAAATGCATCCGAAAATTAGAAATGAAGAAGCTTGCTATATTTCCTCTTCAAAGGCCATTGAACTTGCAAAAAAAACAGGCGCAAGGCTTCATGTATTTCATCTTTCTACCAAAAAAGAAACAAATTTATTTTCAAATGATAAACCGCTTTTAGAAAAGAAAATTACTGCCGAAGTATGTGTGCACCACTTGTGGTTTTCAGAGGAGGATTATAAAACAAAAGGGACACATATTAAATGGAATCCTGCAGTAAAAAGTAAAAAGGATAGAGATGGTTTATGGGAAGCATTGTTGGACGATCGCATAGATGTAATTGCTACGGATCATGCGCCTCATACAATTGAAGAAAAAAGAAACAAGTATACACAGGCGCCATCTGGAGGCCCTCTAGTTCAACATGCTCTGGTTGCATTACTAGAAATGTACCATAACGGAAAAATATCGTTAGAAAAAATAGTAGAAAAAGCCTGTCATAACCCAGCTATATTATTCCAAATTAAAGAAAGAGGATACATACGTGAGGGGTATAAAGCCGATTTAGTATTAGTTGATTTAAAAAGTCCTTGGACTGTCCAAAAAGAAAATATTTTATATAAATGTCAGTGGTCTCCATTTGAAGGTACAACTTTCAAATCTAAAGTTACTCACACTTTTGTGAACGGAATTTTAACCTACGAAAATTTTAAATTTCCAAATAAAAGTATTCCCCAAAGACTAACATTTAATCGTATATAATGAATTTATCCGAAAAAAAAATATGTACTGTTTCCAATTCTAAATTTTATTTGAGAATATTTTGCTTGATTTTTATTATCAGCTGTTCGATTTCTTGCCAAGATGTACAAAAACCTGAAAAGCCTGTTAATTTAATCTCTCAAGAAATTATGATTGATATTCTTACAGATGTTTATATAAGCAATGCAGCTAGAAATGTAAATAATAAGTTATTAAGAAATAAAAATATAAAATTAGACTCTGTCATTTTCAATAAATATAGAGTGGATAGTCTTCAGTTTGTGTTGAGTAATAATTATTATAGTTCAAATTTAGATATCTATCGAGATTTATTAATAAAAGCACAAGAAAAGCTAATGGTTCTTCAAATAGAAAAAGACAGTATTTATAGGGCAGTGACGAAGCAAGATTCAATTATAAATAGTCTTAAGAGAGAAGCAGTTAAAAATGCAAGAGAAAAGAGCTCAAAATAATCAATGATGGAAGTCCGCTCGATAATTTCCCGCTACCCTTTCTATTGTTTTATCCAAATCCCTAAAGTTAAAGTTCATGGTAGTTGTAATTTTTGAGGAATCATAAAAAGACCTTTTAAATAAATTTCTAACCGTAGATTTCAATAATTTTCTTCTAGTTTTAAATAATTTATTTAATACCCAATCAAAATTTGCAAAACTTAACATAAGTGTTTTGCTGATTAATAATTTGGGAGCTTTTCTGTGTAATTTATTTGAAATTTTAGTGAGTAGTTTCTTGTATAAAATATTTTCTCCTACTAAAATATAAGCTTGATTTTTTAGTTCACTTTTAGTTAAATATATCATTGCCTTAACAACATCCTTCACATCAACTATTCCGATTCCGCCTGGGGTGTAAAATTTTAAACCTTTTGCAATGGTTTGAAATATTCCACCACTCGCAGAGCTCCAAATGCCTTCTCCGATAATAACACCAGGCTGAACAATTACAACGTCTAAACCTTCTTGAGAGCCTCGCCACACTTCCATTTCAGCTTGATGTTTTGTAATACTATAGACGCTATTACGATCATTGGGATTAAATTCACATTCCTCCGTTATGAGAGATTCATTTTCGGTTTTACCAAGCGATGCTACCGAACTTATGTAACATAGTTTAATTACTTTTTCAGAAATACATAAATTAACCACATTAGCGGTTCCCTCTACGTTTACTTTTTTTAGTGTTTTAAAATGTCTAGGGTTAAAACTAATATATGCAGCACAGTGGTATACATAATCTACATTTTTAAAAACTACTTCTAAGGATAAAACATCGGTAATGTCAGCTAATTGCCAATCAATTTTGTTAAATAGTCTATCTACTTCACTCGTATAGTATGAAAATACTTTTTTAACAGCATTTAAGTTACTTGTTTTTCTATAAATAGCTCTTACTTCTTCATTATTATCTATAAGAGTATACAATAAATGTGCTCCAACTAAACCAGTACCGCCAGTTACTAAAATCATAAGTCTAATTTAAGGTTTTTTAAATTAATGTTTTATCTTAAAATATAGAAATATATCTTTGTTAAAATTTATTATTATGAAGTTGAAAAATTTTGTTGAGGAGTTAAGATGGAGAGGAATGATTCACGATGTAATGCCAGATACTGAGATGCACCTTATGGATCAGATGCGTTCAGCATATATTGGATTTGACCCTACAGCGGATTCACTTCATATTGGTAATTTAGTTCCTATAATGTTATTGGCATTTTATCAGCGAAGTGGACATAAACCAATAGCTTTAGTTGGTGGTGCAACAGGGATGATTGGAGACCCCTCGGGGAAATCCAATGAACGGAATTTATTGGATGAGAAAACACTTCATCACAATCAAGAGTGTGTCCACAAGCAATTAGCTCAATTCCTTGATTTTTCATCTGAAGTAGAAAATAAGGCAATAATATTAAATAACTACGATTGGATGAAGGAGTTCTTTTTCCTAGATTTTATCCGTGACGTAGGTAAACATATTACGGTAAATTATATGATGGCTAAAGATTCAGTAAAAAGTCGTTTAACTGGGGAGGGGGCCGATGGAATGTCATTTACTGAATTTACATATCAAATGGTTCAAGGATATGATTTCCTTCACTTATTTAAAAACCACGATTGTACCCTACAAATGGGGGGGAGTGATCAGTGGGGAAATATTACAACTGGAACTGAGTTAATACGTAGAATTGGTGGAGGAAAAGGGTATGCCCTTACCTGCCCTCTTATTACTAAAAATGATGGAAGTAAATTTGGTAAAAGTGAAGGAGGAAATATTTGGTTAGATCCCAAAAGAACATCTCCTTATAAATTTTACCAATATTGGCTAAATACAGCAGATGAAGATGCTGAAAAATATATTAAAATATTTACTTTTTTAGATCAAGAGACCATCAATACCTTAATCAAAAACCATAAAAAGGAACCTCATTTGCGGTTATTGCAAAAAAGATTGGCAGAGGAAGTAACGGTAACAGTTCACAATAAAGTTGCTTTAAATAATGCAATTAAAGCATCCAATATGTTATTTGGAAAATCCACCTATGAAGACCTTATAGTTTTAGATACAACTACTTTTTTAGATGTTTTTGAGGGAGTTCCTCAAGCAGAAATATCTAGATCAGAAATAGAAACAGGAATTGATATCATTGGAGCATTATCTGAAAAAACAGGTTTTTTAAAATCAAATAGTGAGGCTAGAAGGGCTTTAAAAGAAAATTCTGTTGCTGTTAACAAAATAAAAGTTTCTGAGGGATTCGCTATAAATTCCTCAAATTTAATTAATGAACAATTTGTTCTTTTACAAAGAGGAAAGAAGAATTATTTTATTTTAAAAATAGTTTAGGAATTTTTAAAATATAGAATTATAACTAATCATGGATGAGTTATTAGTACCGGCTATTAAAATTATTTTACTTTCTCAAGTGTAAAGGAAAATTCAGATCCAATCCCTATTTGGCTCTCTACATATATTTTTTCGTTGTGTGCATCCAAAATATGCTTAACGATTGACAAACCTAAACCACTACCTCCCTCTGCTCTTGAGCCACTTTTATCTATTCTGTAAAATCGTTCAAATAATCTTGGTATTTTTTCATTATGGATCCCTTCTCCATTATCAGTTACTCTAATCAATATTTTATTCATTATTAGATTTTCTATACTAATTTCAGTAGTCCCGTTAGTTCTCCCATACTTGATAGAATTCACAATTAAATTGGACAGAACTTGTTGAATTCTGTCCTTATCAGCTTTTACAAGAATAGGCTTTGTATACTGTTTGTCAAATGTGAATAAAATATCATTTTTTGAAGCTTTCATTTCAAGCAATTCAAAGACATTTTTTATTAATTCAATAATATTGAACTTTTCTTTCTTGAGACTTAATTCTCCTACTTCTAGTTTGGTGATCATGTCTAAATCTTTAACAATAAAAATTAAACGCTCCACACCTTTACTGGCTCTTTCTAAATATTTTTTTCTTAATTTTTCATCATTTGCAGCTCCATTAATTAAAGTTTCAATATAACCCTGTACGGTAAAAAGAGGTGTTTTTAGCTCATGAGAAACATTTCCTGTAAATTCTCTTCGGTACCCCTCTCTTATTTTTAAAGCTTCAATTTCTAACTTTTTATTTCTAGCAAAAAGTTCAACTTCTTTAGTAAGAGTTTCCATATCCGTAGTTATTTTTTGAGGTCCAAGGGTCGATTTTTCTAGTAGACTAACATCATCGTATATTTTTTTAATTCTCTTATAGATAAAATTCTCAACCCTATATTGAATAATAAAAAACGATATAATAAAAATAACAGTGAATTCCAGAATCCAAAACAATAAATGAAATGATTCATTGATTAAAAAATAAATTCCATTGAAGAAGGACAAAATAACAGCTATAGAGACGGAAGTTATTGATGCAAATTTATATGTTTTTCTAAAAACTTTACTCATAAAAATTCAAACTTATAGCCCACTCCTTTTACAGTTTTTAGACAGTTTTCTCCTATTTTTTCTCTCAATTTTCTAATATGAACATCAATAGTTCTTCCACCAACGATTACATCATTACCCCAAACTTGATTTAAAATATCTTCTCTTTTAAAAACTTTGTTGGGTTTAGATGCTAATAATGCCAATAATTCAAACTCCTTTTTCGGCAAATTAACGACAACACCGTCATTTTTGACCTTATATTCCTCTCGATTAATAATTAAATTACCAAGTGTAATTTCAACACCAACATTTTTAATTTCTCTATACCTTCTTAATAAAGCTTTTACTTTACTAACTAAAAGTTTAGGTTTTATGGGTTTCGTAATATAATCATCTGCGCCAGCGTTAAATCCGGCAAATTGAGAATAATCCTCTCCCCTGGCAGTTAGAAAAGTGATAATAGTTTCCGTAAATTTAGGATCACCTCTTAGAGCCTCACAGGTTTCAATACCATCCATAATTGGCATCATTACATCTAAAATAATTAAATGTGGGAGGTGTTTTTCAGCTTGAAGAATAGCTTCTTTACCATTCTTTGCAGTAAACACTTGATATCCTGCGTTTTTTAAATTGTAACCCACTATTTCGATGATATCTGGTTCATCATCCACTAATAATATTTTAGTGTTTTTTTTATTCATTTACATATTTTTTAACGTCATAAATATACTCAATAAAGGAATCGATTTTAAAGTTACTTTAATTGTTAACAATTAGGTAACATTTTAGTTTTCAAAAACCTACTAAATTTAGTAAATTTGATAATTAATCAATTCAAACAATTTTTATGAAAAAAATTACTTTTATTGCGGCAATCTTTTTGAGTGCCCTTTCTTACGCACAAATAGCTGGAACCAGCTTTGAAGAACCGGGAGTATTTACTATACAATACACTGATACGGGAGATGCGACCAGTGCACACGACTTAGCTAGTAATGCAGACGAGCCTTTTGTTAATTATACTTCAACAGGTGGAGAAATGGGCTTCAATGCTCGTTATGAGCCTTATGACGAACCTGGTGATGGTTTAACAGATGGAGACTGGGTAGGTGTTACTGCTTTTGCTGGAGATGTTGGTGAATATACTGATGGTGTCCAAGGATATTCAGTAGGAGATCCTGATGGGAACTTCATTTTAGAATTTGATGTAGTAGAAATTTCAAATTCTCCAGATGCGGTACTTACCATGGATTATTATGTGAATGAAACTGGTTACGAAGGTGATGGAACAGAAAATTCTTCTGGTTCTGACAGAATGAGAATTTATGTAAAAGATTTAACAAACAACACTGAAATAGATATATTAAATACAGAAGGTTCAGACATCAATGATCTTGGAATAGAAGGATCTTGGATTTCTGCATTGGTAGACTTACCAAACAATGCTTCTGTTCAATTGGTTGCTGAGGTTAGATCTAATTCTGCCACTGAAACATTATATTTAGATAATATCTCTGTTGATGGCAGCTTAAACGTTGGGAATAATACTAAAGATATTTTTTCTGTGTATCCCAACCCTGTTACCAATGGATATGTAACTATTTCTTCTCCTTCAAATGGAGAAAAAAATATTGCTGTATATGATATTCTTGGTAAGCAAGTGATGAATACAACGATTACTTCTGATAGATTAAATGTATCACAACTAAATTCTGGTGTTTACATGCTTAATATATCTGAAAATGGGATTTCTTCTACTAAAAAGTTAGTAATAAAGTAAGAAACCTCAACACTATAATATAAAGCTTCTATGTATATAGAAGCTTTTTTATTTTATATATTTTTACCAAGTGAATTTAGCAAACAAAATTTTTAATATTTTATCTGAGAAAGATTTTGAAAATCTAGCTCTACAAATATTTCAATACCAATATAAAGAGGTAAAAGTTTATCAACAATTCTGTAATTTATTAAAGGTAAATCCAACTAATGTTAACTCTTTAAATAAAATTCCATTTTTGCCCATTCAGTTTTTTAAAAGTCATCAAATCATAGCAGACAATAAGAAACATAAAGTTGTTTTTTCAAGTAGCGGAACAACTGGAAGTATATTAAGTAAACATTATGTTCATGACTTACAATTATATAAAACGGGTTTTACCAAGACCTTTAATAGTTTTATAAAATCTTCAAAAGAGTTAACTATTTTAGCTTTATTACCCAATTATTTGGAACGCGAAGGCTCCTCATTAGTCTTTATGGTTAATGAACTTATAAAACAAAGTAACAATATAAACAGTGGTTTCTACCTGAACGATTTATCTTCTTTAATTCAAAAAATAGAATATTTAGAAAATAATAATCGTAAAACTTTACTCGTTGGAGTATCTTATGCGTTATTAGATCTTATTGAAATAAAAAAATTTAAATTAAAAAATACCATTATAATGGAAACAGGTGGTATGAAAGGGAGAAGAAAAGAGATGATCAAAAAAGAATTACATAAAACTCTTAAAGATGGATTTGGAGTTTCATCTATCTACAGTGAATATGGCATGACCGAACTTCTATCACAAGCTTATTCCTGCGGAGATGGACTTTTTAATTGTCCTCCATGGATGAGTGTGATCACAAGGGACACCGAGGAAGCTCAGTCATTAATTTTAAACAAAACAGGGGGTATTAATATTATTGATTTAGCAAATATTTATTCTTGTTCGTTTATTGCAACACAAGATTTAGGAAAAGTAAATGAAGATGGTAGTTTTGAAATTATGGGAAGATTTGATGATAGTGATATTCGTGGTTGTAATTTAATGGTT
>JAAEPP010000024.1 GCA_024232495.1 Flavobacteriaceae bacterium | reverse complement strand
TGCTGTTAAAATAATTATTTCGAAAAAATCACCTTTCCCGTTAGTAATCGATAATTGATCACCTTCTGATTTTCTTAAAACTTTTATGATATGCTTACTTTCACTTTTATCAAAAGTAAACGCTTTTGTGTTGTTATCTATTGAGGCATTGTAGAACAGTTGCATTTGTTTAATATTTCATTCTAGCTTTAGCAACAACATCATTGCTAGCAAATAGTTTTTGTTGATATTTTAATTCACCAACAATAGCAATCATAGCAGCATTGTCAGTACAATATTCAAATTTTGGAATATGGACTTTCCATCCAAGATCACTTTCAGTTTTCTGGAGTGCTTTACGTATTCCAGAATTTGCAGAGACTCCGCCACCAATTGCAACTGTTTTTATTTTTGTTTGCTTTACAGCATTTTTAACTTTATCCATTAAGTAATCGACAATGGTAAATTGTAAACTAGCACAAATATCGTTTAGATTTTCTTTTACAAATTCAGGATTGTCTTTTGATTTTTTTTCTATAAAATATAGAACAGCAGTTTTTAAACCACTAAAACTAAAATCTAATGGTCCAACTTTGGGTTTTGGAAAAAGAAAAGCCTTAGGATTACCTAAACTTGCATATTGATCGATTAAAGGACCTCCCGGATAGGGTAGGCCTAGAAGTTTTGCACTTTTATCAAAAGCTTCTCCGACAGCATCATCTAGAGTTTGCCCAATTACTTCCATCTGAAAATAATCAGTCACTTTTACAATTTGTGTATGTCCACCACTTATAGTCATCGCTAAGAAGGGAAAGGTAGGAACTGATTGTTCATCAGCTTTTATAAAATGTGCTAAAATATGTGCTTGCATATGATTTACCTCGATAAGTGGCACCTCTAAACCCATTGCTAATGATTTAGCAAAAGAAGTTCCAACGAGCAATGAACCCATCAATCCAGGTCCTCTAGTAAAGGCTATGGCATTTAATTGTTTTTTGTCGATATTTGCTTTTTGCAAGGCAAGTTGAACAACAGGTACGATATTTTGTTGATGTGCTCTTGAAGCAAGTTCAGGAACGACACCCCCGTATTCTTTATGAATACTTTGTGTAGCAACAACATTCGATAATATACTACCATTTTTAATTACAGCTGCAGCAGTGTCATCACAAGAGGATTCGATACCTAAAATATATGTTTGTATTGGTGTCAATTTTAAAAAGGCATATTTATTGTTTGTAAAAATAAAACATTAAGGCGTATCAAAAAACTGAAAAAAATAATAAAAAGACTTTTAGCGATAATTTTACTTTTATCAGCGCTGGTCATTATTTTTTTTTCCTCTTCGATTGTACAAACTTATCTAGCAAATAAGTTGACGAATATAATTAATGAAAAATTTGATGCAGGTGTTCACATCAAACGTTTGGGGCTAAACTGGAAAGGAGAACTAGACGTTAGAGATATTTATATTGAAGATCATCATAAAGACACGCTAATTTATTCAAAAAGACTAGTAACCAATATATTAAGTATTAATAATCTAGTTCAGGGAAATTTAGATTTTGGCATAATAAAATTAGAGGAACCTAAATTTTACTTAAAAACGTACCAAAGCGAGCAAAACGATAATGTTTCAATTTTTGCAAATAAGTTTGTTTCTAAAACTTCAAAAAAGGGAAATGTCTTTCAATTAAATGCTAGCGCTGTAAATTTAAATAACGGTAGGGTTAAAATTATTAATGAAAATTTAGATACTTCAGAAATTTTTAATTTATCAAAAATAGTTATCGAAACAGATGATTTAAGTATTAAAGGTCCTGCAGTAAATATAGCCATTACAAAACTTTCACTCTTATCAAAAAGAGGATTGGAAATTAAAAGTTTAAAAAGTGATTTTTCCTACAGTCCAAATTCAATAAAGCTTAATTCACTCAAATTAGAATCCAAAGAGTCTTTATTGAAAGGGGATTTTTTATTTAATTTTAAAAAAGGTGAAATTTCTGATTTCTTGAATAAGGCTAACCTTAATTTTAAATTTACTGAAACTAAAATAAACACGAACGATTTAAATACTTTTTTTAACGAATTTGGTAAAAATCAAATGATCACTTTAAATGGAGACGTTCATGGAACCTTAAATGATTTTGAATTTTCAAATGGATTAATTGATTGTAACAAAATTAAAATTAGAGGAAACTATAATTTTAAAAATTTATTTAAACAAAATAATGATTTCGTTATTTATGCAACCAATCATTCAATTAGTGCGGACTATAAATCTCTTTCACGTTTTATGCCTACTATTTTAGGCAGGGCTTTGCCAAAAGAAATAGATTATCTTGGCAATATAAAATTTGTCGGTAGCACAACCATTTCGCAGTCCACTTTGACTTCCTCAAGTAACTTAGTCAGTTCTCTGGGTACAGCTCAAACAAAAATTAATATAAATAATTTAAACAATACTGAAAATGCATCCTACATTGGAGAAATCAATTTTAATGATTTTGATTTAGGAGGGTTAGCTAAATCAGAACGATTAGGGACCATAACCGCCACTCTTGAAGTTGAAGGTATTGGTTTTTCAAAGAAATCGCTAGATGCTAAAGTTAGTGGAGTAATTAACTCTTTTATTTTTGAAAATTACAACTATCAAAACATAACACTTTCAGGAAATTTTAAAAACCCCTTGTTTGATGGTTCGCTAATAATCGATGATCCTAATTTAAACTTTGAGTTTAAAGGATTGGTTGATATTTCAGAAGAATTAAATAGGTTTGATTTTAATGCAAAGATCGAATTTGCTGAATTAAAGCAATTAAATATAGTAAAAAGAGATAGTATATCCATTTTTGCGGGAAAAGTTGATATGGAGATGATTGGAAATGACTTAAATACTTTATTTGGAGCCATCTCATTTGAAGAAACATTCTATCAAAATGAAACTGATAACTTTTATTTTAATGATTTTAAAATCACATCATATCGGGAAGATTTAAAACGAATAATTAAAATAAACTCTCCTGATATAATTACGGGATCCATAGATGGTGAATTTTTAATCGAAGAAATTCCTTCGTTATTTATTAATGGAATAGGTAGTGTTTATACCAATTTTAAACCTTTAAAAATTTCTAAAAATCAATTTTTAGATTTTGATTTTAAAATTTACAATAAACTTATTGAGATATTTATTCCTGATCTTCAATTTGGTGAAAATACACGAATTAAAGGGACCGTTTACTCAAATGATTCCAAATTAAAATTTGATTTTGATTCACCAGAAATTATACTTTTTAAAAACTATTTGGGCAATGTTAAATTAAACGTTAACAATCACAATCCACTGTATAATACTTATATCGCTATCGATACAATTGATAACGGTTTTTACAATATAAAAGATTTTAATTTCATTAATAAAACTATAAATGACACTCTTTATGTAAATTCTAATTTTAAGGGAGGGAAAAATAAAGATCAATATAATTTGTCTTTATACCACACAATCAATAAAGAAAATAATTCTGTAGTTGGAGTTAAAAAATCAACCGTAAATTATAATGGCAATACTTGGTTTTTAAATGAAAAAAATGATAAAAACAATAAAATTATTTTTGATAAAGATTTAAATAGTGTAAAGTTTGATTCTATAATTCTTAATAATAACAGCGAATTTATAAGATTTGCTGGATCAACTAATGATAGCACTTATAAGAACTTGAAAGTTAGTTTTAATAGTGTAGATCTCGGAAAACTAGTGCCTAAAATTGATAATTTAAATCTAAAAGGAATAGTGAACGGTAACCTAAATATATTGCAAAGAAAAGGTCTTTATTATCCGAGTTCTAATATCACAATAGACGCTATAGACTTTAACAAAACACCTCTTGGTAATATGGTTATTGATATTAAAGGAAATAATGAATTAACTCGTTACGATTTAATTACCACCTTAACCAATAATAATATTAAATCTATTAATTCCACAGGATACATAGATGCTTCTAATGATAAGGCAAAAATAGACTTAGATGTAGCATTAAATAAGTTTAATTTAACTACAATAAGTCCTTTTGGCGGAAATGTAATCAGTGACATAAGAGGCTTTTTATCTGGTAATGGTAAAGTATCTGGTGAGTTAAATTCACCTAATATTTTTGGAAATTTTAAGATACTTGATGGTGGTTTAAATGTTCCCTATTTAAATATTGATTATTCCCTAGACCCTGTCACCGACTTACTAGTTACAAGAGAAAAACTAGAAATAGTAAACACTACAATGACTGATTCTAAGCATCTTACCAATGGGATACTTTCAGGACTTGCTACACACACTAATTTTAGAAATTGGAAATTAGATTTAACTGTCGATTCTAAGAATTTACTTGCTTTAGATACTCAAAAAGACGAAAATCAATTGTACTACGGCACAGCGTTTATTAGTGGCAACACCCATATCTACGGCCCTATAAATGAATTAGTTATAGATGTTGCAGCAACCACTGAAGAAAACACTGAATTTAAAATTCCGTTGAGTGATACCGAGTCTATTGGAGATAACTCATTTATAAAATTTCTTTCACCAAAAGAAAAAGATGCAAAACTTCGAGGCGAGACAATCATTACAGACGATTTAAAAGGATTAACCTTAAACTTTGACTTAGATATAAATAAAAATGCTGAAATAGAAATAGTAATCGACCAAGAAACTAAATCTGCCCTACGAGGTAGAGGAGCGGGAACATTACTCATTGAAATTAATACCCTTGGTAAATTTAATATGTGGGGCGACTTTATTGTATATAAAGGAATTTATGATTTCAGATATGGTAAAATTATACGTAAAGAAATTGAAGTTGAAAAAGGTGGAACTATTACTTGGAACGGTCTAGCAAGTAATGCCGATTTAAACCTCAAAGCCATATATAAAAGTAAGGCAAATCCGTCAGCATTGTTAGATGATCCTACTATAAATAGAAAAATACCTGTGGACGTTTATATAGATTTAACAGATAAAATCACACAACCAGAATTATTGTTTGATATTGACTTTCCAGAGGTAAGCTCAACTGTAAGAAGTGAGTTAGAATACAAGTTACAAACACAAGAAGAAAGAGAAAAACAAGCATTGTTTTTATTGACTACGGGTTCATTTATTAGTGAGACTGCAGGACAGAGTGCAATATCTGGCACGGTAACAGATGGTGTTAATGCTATATTAGCACAAATATTAACAGACGACGATGCTGTTATTAATATTGCCCCATATTATGATATGGGTATTGATACCAAAGAAATTGAGACTCAAGATGAGTTTGGAGTTCAATTTTCATCTCAAATTAGCGAGCGTATTGTGGTCAATGGAAAAGTTGGAATCCCTGTTGGAAAAATTAATGAGTCGCGTGTTGCTGGTGATGTTGACGTTCAATGGTTGGTAAATGAAGATGGAAGTTTACGAATTAATTTTTTTAATCGACAAGCTGAGTTACAATTTATTGGAGAAGACCAAACTTTTGAACAAGGTGCAGGGGTATCTTATCAAGTAGATTTTGATACTATTAAAAATTTAATGGACAAACTTTTTGGACTAGAAGTAGATTTAATTCCAGAAGAGAATCTAGTACCCATGGATAACAAATAGCGTATTTTAAATCCAATTCAGTAAGTAACTAAAGTGAAGCGATCATTGATATTTCTATATGAACTGATTTTGGTAATCTTGAAACTTCGACAGTTTCCCTTGCAGGAGCAGTTTTTTCATCAAAGTAGGATGCATAAATTTCATTTATCTTTGAATAATTATTCATATCACTAATAAAAATAGTGACTTTTATAACATTTGAAAAATCCATACCAACTTCGTTTAGAACGGCTTTTAAATTTTCCATGACCTGCTTAGTTTCCACTCTTATATCGCTTGTCTTTAAAGTTCCATTTTTAGGATCAATTGCGATTTGCCCTGAGGTGTATAAGATGTTATCATTTAAAACCGCTTGATTGTAAGGGCCTATTGCTGAAGGAGCATTTTTTGTGTGTATTATTTTTTTCATTGATATTGGTCTAGTTATAATCGTTTGTCTGGTTCTCTTCGTTTTTCATATTTAATATCACTTAATAATGAAGATTTAATTCCAATAAACATATACCAAGAAGTATTTATACTCCCGATAGGAGTCCAATTAAAACTTAATCTCCAACTTTCTAAATCTCTTTGAAATCTAAATTGTGTTAATGTAATTCCATTATTTTTGAAGTCATAACCGGAGGAAAAACCTACTTTCCATTTGGGTGAAAACTCAATATTAGAACTAATCATTATAGACTGAGAGGTAATTTTATTTTGTCTAGCAGTATTTTGATAAGTCATCGTGTAAGCAAGTCTTAAATCCCAGGGAATTGAAAAATTATACCAATTATAATCAGAACCGGAAGATTCAGAATCTACATCAAACTTACTACGATCATTAATCGGAGTGGAATTACCAAATAAATCGTCAGGCCTACCACCATTTTTAAAAGTTTCAGTTTCAAAATCATCTTTCTCTTTTGATTTAAAATCTGAGCTAGAAAAATTATAATTAACACTTATATTTCCATTAGTGAGCCTAAAAAGACTCCCTCCATTGTTAATATTAAATTTGTCGATCCTTACATTATTATTGTCTAAGGCATAGGGATCTAGAGTTCCGTTAAAATTAAAATCTAATTTTTTTACAATAGGAACACTCCCAGAAAAACGTATAGGATTCCAATTTAAAGAGTCTCCTAAAATATTATAGGCTGTATTGAAATTTAAATTATTTAAAAGCACTATTTTTTTTGGTTTAATTGCTGTGGTGTCATTGTCTCTAACCTTGGCCTCAAATGTATTGCTTACAGAAATTCCAACATTACTGGATCTTACTTTAGAAGGTGCCCCGTAAAGAGATTGTTCAAATCTTGAATATTCAATATTTTCATCAATTGCATTTGGATCTTGATAAGAATCATAAAAATGTTCGTAGGATGGATTAATATTATAACTTACTGAAGGTCTAAAAACATGTCTTATAGCCTGAATTTTTTTGTCTTTTCCGAAATTAAACATGCCATACATTGTTGTCCCTAAGTTTGCAGAAAAATTATAAGTTCTATAACTATCAAAGCCACTTATAGTATCCTTAACAACTCCACCTTCACCGTTATTTATCGTTGGGTCGTAATCCTTTTTAACAGTATCAAAAACCCAAGTTTCTTGATAAGTAGTACTCAAAGATGAACTTAAATATTTAAGTACTTTAAAATTTGTACTGATGGGAATTGTGTGTCTAGCACCTAATTTGGCTCCATCAAACATTTTAGATGTAAAGAATTCTGAATCCGTTGTTTTAATTCTATTTTCAGCAGTTAAATTGTACTGTAAATTTATATTTTCAATAATGCCTTTTTTAGCACCTATCTTTGGTTCAAATGGAAATATTCTAGCAACACTAGCGTTAAAATTTGGTAGGGACATATTTATCTCCTCAGTGTTTGTATTTTGTGAATGTGTACCTGCTACAGAAAAATTTATTTGGGGAACTGTCTCAAATGTTTTTGAGTACGATATTGAGGAGCTCAAAGTATTAACAAGTGAACTAGCATTATTGGTCTGATTAATTGACTGATTGAAATATTGACTACTACCAAGGTTAACCGATGCTGAAAAGCGAGAACTAGGATTCGATTTAGTATCCTGATTATGGCTCCATCTAATGTTATAGATTGCACTTTCACTAAAATCATCAAAACCCCGATCTCCATTGATTAACTTTTCATATCGAAAACTGACATTTCCCTTAAATTTATAACGCAAAGCGTAAGAAGATTCTCCACGTAATGCATAACTGCCATTGGTATAATAATCACCAAGTACTGTTAAATCTACATAATCACTTAATGCAAAATAATACCCTCCATTTTGAAGAAAAAACCCTCGATTTCTATTATCTCCAAAACTTGGTATTATAAATCCAGAAGTTCTATCTTTAGTTAGTGGAAAAAAAGCAAAAGGTAAACCTAAGGGTAGGGGCACATCTGCGATATACATATTTGTAAAACCAGTTACAATTTTTTTATTTGGAACAACTTTTGCCTTTCGTGTGTAAAAGTAATATTCGGGATTATCGATATCTTTTGCAGTGGTAAATTTTATATTTTGTAAAAAATAAACAGAGTCATTTACTTTTTTTGCAACTTCTGCTTTATAATTAATTTCGTCTTGACCAGATCTTGAATTATAAATTAATGCCTTTTTTGTATCCATATTAAATCGAATAGAATCAGGAATCACTTTATTATTAGTTTGAGTGAATATGGGGGTTTGAGAATAAACACCTGCACTGTCAATTCCTCTTGCGTAGATTTCATTTTTAGTGTAATCTAAAATGATATACCCAGACTCAATTCGCATATCTTCGTAAGTAATATAGGCATTATTATACATAAAAACCTTATTTTCTTTCTTATCCAAATAAACGTAATCATCTCCATAATAATCAATGATTCCAGTTAATAATTCATCTTTAGATTTAATAGTGTCTATTTTTACAGTATCTAGTTCCACTATCTTCAATTCTTTTTTTATGGAAAGACTTTTTAAAGAAATAGAGTCATCATCTTTTTTTAGAGGAATTCTAGTTTCATTATTAACAGGTAGGTCCTGCGAGTGCACATAACTATTACAAAACAAAACAAGCAACAAAGTTGCTACTGTAAAATGCCTAAAAGTTTGCAATGCTACGATACCTTTTTTTTGTAAATTTGGCTTAATGATTGTAAATAAATTAATAAGAGATACAATTTTCAAAAATAAGCATATTTTTTATGTGATTTTTTTTAAAAGTATTTTTTTACAATAGCTATTCAAAAAACCCTAAAGTTTAAAACGCGTTAAATGATTATTAATTTTAAATATATTTTTTTTATTGTCTTTTTTGTTTTTGTGACTAACTCAAATTCTAATAACAAGTATAATAAAAATCTCGATAAACCTTTCATTGTTGTCTTGGACGCTGGTCACGGAGGGCATGACCCTGGTAACTTAGGTAATGGTTACAGAGAAAAAGATATCGTTTTAAAAATTGTTTTAAAAGTAGGTAAGATATTAGAGAAACAGCCAAATTTTAAAGTTATTTACACTCGAAAAACTGATGTATTTGTAAAATTACACGAAAGAGCTCCAGTAGCAAACAGAGCAGATGCAGATTTGTTTGTCTCTGTACATTGTGATGCTTTTACAAACAATGCTTACGGTGCAGGAACTTTTGTTTTGGGTTTGCACAGATCTCAAGCCAATTTCGAGGTAGCTAAAAGAGAAAATGAAGTTATTTTTTTAGAGGACGATTATGAAGAAAATTATGAAGGCTTTGACCCAAACTCACCTGAATCTTTGATTGGAATGACTTTAATGCAGGAAGAGTATTTAGACCAAAGTATCCTATTAGCATCACTAATTCAGAATAATTTTTCTAAAAATTTAAATAGGAAAGACCGAAGTGTAAAACAAGCTGGATTTATGGTCCTCTACAAAAGTTATATGCCAAGTGTTTTAATTGAAACAGGATTTTTAACAAATAAACAAGAGGGTGCTTATCTAAATTCAACTAAGGGTCAAAATGAGATTGCAAACGAAATTGCAAAAGGAATCATAACCTACAAAAAAAGCCTATCCGTAACCAACGAAACAATTCTAGACGCTGCGAATCAAATAGAAAAAAACAACATTCAAAACAATAATCAGCCGGAAATTAATTATGAAGGAATTGAATTTAGAATCCAAATTGCTGCTTCTAGTAAAAAATTAGAACTTAAATCTTACAACTTTAATGGACTTAATAATGTTCAAAGAAAAAAAGAAGAAAGTTTATTTAAATACTATTATGGTTCTACTTCTGACTATAACAAAATTAGGTTATTAAAAATAAATGCAATAGAAAAAGGATACAAAACCTGCTATATTGTTGCCTTTAAAGATGGGAAAAAGTTAAAATTATCAGATGTTTTAAATTCTACAAACAAATAAACTTATTTCACCATTTTATTTATAAATTTGTTTAAATCTAAATCCAATATTCATTGAAAATCACTAAAGAAATAAAGACTGGAATGTTGGCATTATTTGCCATTTTATTATTAATCTATGGTTATAGTTTTTTGAAAGGCTCTGATCTATTTTCAAATGAAAGAACATTCTATGTATCCTATGACAATGTTGCTGGCTTAACAGTTTCTGCACCTGTTACCATTAATGGTTATGTTGTTGGTCAAGTTAATAAAATAGAATTTGAAAATGATTTAGGTGGATTATTAGTTACTTTTTCCATCAACAAGGATTTTAATTTTTCAAAAAATAGCATAGTAAGAATATATAGTACCAGTGTTATTGGCGGTAATGCTTTAGCAATTATACCAGAAATAGATAAAGATAGTATCGCACTTGATGGTGATACCCTAAACGGGGAGATTGAAAAAGGTATGCTAGAATCACTTACATCTGGACTAAAACCTTTAGAAAATCGAATGTATACAACGCTCTCAGGATTAGACTCACTGCTGAGTAGTTTTAATTCGGTTTTAAATGAAGACACAAAAAATAATTTAAAAGCTGCCATTAATAGTTTAACAAAAACAATGTACTCATTTGAAGACACCGCTTCAGATTTAAATTCCTTGTTAAAAGAAAACAAACCAAAATTAGACAGTACCTTTTCTTATCTAGAGACAACTAGCGGAAATTTAGCAGTCTTTTCAGATTCTCTAACACAAATAGATATAAATACCATGGCTACGAATTTAGAGACTACTCTGGAGAGTTTTAATTCAATAATGAATAAGTTTAATAGTGGAGAGGGAAGCATCGGTAAATTGATTAACGACGAAAATCTTTATGGAAATCTTGAAGCTGCCTCAAAAGAATTAGAGGAATTATTAAGAGATTTAAAAGAAAATCCTAAGCGATATGTTCATATCTCCGTTTTTGGAAAAAAAGCAAAAGAATACGAACCTAATGATTCAAATAATAAGTAGCTATGCAATATATTCCAAATATTCTTTTTTTAATCGTTTTATTTCTTGGGATAGGATTTTTTATCAAAAGTTGTAAAAAAATAATTCGAAATATAAAGCTAGGTCAAAAAGTAGATATTTCAGATCATAAAAAAACACGTTGGAATAATGTTTTCAGAATAGCATTTGGTCAATCAAAAATGGTGGCTCGCCCTTTGTCAGGTTTTCTTCACATTATCGTTTATATTGGATTTGTCGTTATTAATATCGAAGTATTAGAAATTATTATTGATGGATTATTTGGTACTCATCGTATATTCTCTGGTCTTGGAATTTTTTATAATATTTTAATTGCTTCCTTCGAGATTTTAGCATTTTTAGTTTTGGTTAGTGTGATCATATTTTGGATTCGAAGAAATTTTAAAAAAATTAAGCGGTTTTGGTCCCCAGAGATGAAAGGTTGGCCAAAAAATGATGCAAATATTATTTTATATTTTGAGATGGTATTGATGTCTTTATTTTTATTAATGAATGTCTCTGACCTACAACTCCAAATTTTAGGAGCTGATCATTACAATACTGCAGGTAGTTTCCCAGTTAGTAGCTATCTCTTACCGCTATTTGAAAATCTTTCAGAGACGAGCTTAATTATCTTTGAAAGAACCGCGTGGTGGCTACATATCATTGGAATTTTTGTGTTTTTAAATTACTTATACTACTCTAAGCACTTACACATCTTATTAGCATTTCCAAATGTATATCATGGCAGTGTCGAACCCAAAGGGAAATTTAAAAATTTAGAATCTGTTACAACCGAAGTTAAATTAATGATGGATCCAAACCTAGACCCATTTGCAACACCTACAACAGAATCGGATGTTCCCGCAAAGTTTGGTGCAAGTGACGTTTTAGATTTAAATAGAACACAATTATTAAATGCATACACTTGTACTGAGTGTGGACGTTGTACAAGTAATTGTCCTGCTAATCAAACAGGTAAAAAATTGTCTCCAAGAAAAATTATGATGGATACTCGTGACCGTTTGGAAGAAATAGGAAAAAATATAGATAAAAATGGTCACTTTAAAGACGATAACAAACAATTATTAGATAATTATATTACAAGGGAGGAATTGTGGGCTTGTACTACTTGTAATGCCTGCGTAGAATCATGTCCGGTTAGTATAGACCCATTATCTATCATCATGGATATGCGTCAATATTTAGTAATGGAACAATCAGCTGCTCCAAACGAACTAAATATTTCTATGACTAATATTGAAAATAATGGGGCTCCCTGGCCATATAATCAAATGGATCGATTAAACTGGAAAAAAAATTAATATGGACAGAAATGAAATAGATAAATTATTAAATAACAAAACAGAAGCAGGAGAATCTGTAAGTCCTGTTTTACCAAATGGTATTAAAAATTACTTAATAGATATTGACGGTACTGTTTGTGATGATATACCCAATGAGGAACCAGAACGTATGCTAACGGCAAATGTTTATCCAGATGCTTTACGAACTTTAAATAAATGGTATGATGAAGGACATATTATATGTTTTTTCACATCACGAACTGAAGAACATAGAGGAAATACAGAAATATGGTTAAAAAAACATGGTTTTAAATACCACTCTTTATTAATGGGAAAACCCAGAGGTGGAAATTATCATTGGGTAGATAACCACCTTGTAAAGGCAACACGATACAAAGGTAAATTTACTGATTTGATTGATAAAGAAGTTACAATTCAAGTGTTTGATGATTAAAATAAAGTTTAAAAAACTTTAAATTATATATAAAAATAGCTAATATGAGTGAAGCATTAATAGTACCTACAATGGCAGAATATATTGCTCAGGATAAAAGTCCTGAAGTTTTATTTTGGGTAGGATGTGCCGGAAGTTTTGATGATAGAGCAAAAAAAATTACCAAAGCTTTTGTAAAAATATTAAATAACTGTGGTATCGACTTTGCAGTTTTAGGAACAGAAGAAAGTTGTACCGGTGATCCTGCAAAAAGGGCTGGTAACGAATTTCTTTTTCAGATGCAGGCGATGGCTAACATTCAAACATTGGATGAATATAAAATTAAAAAAATTGTCACAACATGCCCACATTGTTTTAATACTTTAAAAAACGAATATCCAAATTTAGGAGGACATTATCATGTAATGCATCACACTCAATTTTTAAAAGATTTATTAAATGAAGGAAGATTAAAAGTTGAAGGCGGCAAATTTAAAGGAAAAAGAATAACTTTTCATGATCCTTGTTATTTGGGAAGAGCTAACAATGAATACGAGGCACCTCGAGATTTACTTAAGAAATTAGAGGTTGAACTAATAGAAATGCGGAGGTGTAAATCTAATGGATTGTGTTGTGGAGCTGGTGGAGCTCAAATGTTTAAAGATGCAGAAGCAGGAACAAAGGAAATTTATGTAGAAAGAACAGAAGAAGCTTTAGAAATAAAACCCTCTATAATTGCAACTGGTTGCCCATTTTGTAATACAATGGTAACCGATGGAGTCAAGTCAAAGGAGAAAGAGGCTGAAGTACAGGTTTTGGATATTGCTGAAATGATTGTTAATGCTGAAGATATAATATAATGGTGATCAACTTTGACGAACTTCCGGAAAATTCACGAATATGGATTTACCAATCAAACAGAAAACTTAGTGATAGTGAAATACTACTAATTGAGCCAAAAATTTTAACATTTTTAAAGACCTGGACCGCTCATGGAAAAGATTTGGAGGCTGGGTTTGAAATTAAATACAATCGTTTCATTGTTTTTGGATTAAATCAAGAAAACGCATCAGCATCTGGTTGCAGTATTGATGCTTCTGTTAATTTTATTCAAACTATAGAAAATGATTTAGAGATAGATCTTATGGACAAAATGAATGTTACCTACTACAATGGTGAATTTATAGCCCATAAATCATTAATTGATTTTAAAAAAATGGCCAAAGCTAAGTCAATATCTAAAAATACAATTGTTTTTAATAATTTAGTAAACACCAAGATAGACTACCTTGAAAATTGGGAAGTGCCAGCAAAAGATAGTTGGCATGCAAGATTTTTAGCATAATTTTTGTTGACTTCATTTACCTATGAAAAAACTTTTCATCACTACTCTAATTCTATTTTTTTTCAATTTCTTATCAGCGCAGGAGTTTTATCCTTTGCTATTAGAAAAAGATCAAACAAATCAAAAAAAATGGGTAGATAGTATATACAACTCAATGTCTATTCATGAAAAAGTTGGGCAACTGTTTATGGTAGATGTTTTTTCAAAAGATTCAAAGGATAAAACAGACCTTATTAATTCACTAATCAAAGATTACCATATCGGTGGAATTATTTTTTCTAAGGGAGGTCCTGTTCGTCAAGCCAAATTGAGTAATCAATATCAAAAAATTTCAAAAACTCCTTTATTAATGGCAATGGATGCAGAATGGGGTTTAGCAATGCGTTTGGATTCAACTTTTGCCTATCCTTGGAATATGACATTAGGTGCTATCGCTGATAATAAAATCGTTTATGATATCGGTAAGCAAATTGGAGCACATGTAAAGCGAATGGGCATGCACATTAATTTTTCTCCTGTAGTTGATATTAATACCAATCCTAACAATCCTATCATCGGTAATCGCTCTTTTGGTGAAGATCGAGATAATGTTACGAATAAAGCTTTAGCATACATGCGAGGTATGCAAAGTACTGGAATACTTGCAAATGCTAAACATTTTCCCGGTCATGGTGATACTGATTTAGATTCACATAAAATATTACCTACGATATCGTTTACAAAAAAAAGATTAGATAGTATTGAATTGCATCCCTATAAGCGTTTATTTCAAGAGGGGTTGTCGAGCGTAATGGTAGCACATTTAAATGTTCCAGCATTAGAAAAAAGAAAAAATTTTCCGTCTTCAATCTCTAAAGCAATAGTTACCGATTTGTTACAGGATGATTTAAATTTCCAAGGTTTAATTTTTACAGATGCTCTAAATATGAAAGGAGCATCAAATTTTAAAAAACCAGGTGAAATAGATTTAGCAGCATTTTTAGCAGGAAATGATGTGTTGTTAATATCAGAAAGTATCCCCAAAGCGCATCAACTAATTGTTGAAGCCATTAGGAAGGGTAAAATATCAGAGGAAAGATTATCGAGATCAGTAAAAAAAATATTATTCGCCAAATATAAAGTAGGCTTAAATAATTATCAACCTATCGAGTTAAATTCTTTACTATCAGATTTAAATACTCCGTATGATGTTATGCTTTACGAAAAAGCTATAGAAAATGCACTAACTGTTCTTAAAAATGATCGTCTTATCATACCAATCAGAAAAATAGAAAAAACAAAGATTGCTTATGTACACATGGGAGATGATACTGGAACCTATTTCCTTAACCATTTAAATAAATATGCCCAAGTAGATTGGATTAAAGCTAATTCAATTACTGAATATAAAGAAAAACTAAAAGAATACGACCTAACGATCATAGGTTTTCATAAATCAAATGCCAACCCATGGAAAGAATATAAATTTAGTGATCATGAACTGACTAAACTTTACGAAATATCAAGGACTAATAAAGTCATTTTAGATGTATTTACAAGACCTTACGCAATAAATGATATACAATCATTTTCTAATATTAACGGTATTTTATTGTCGTATCAAAATAGCAAAATATCTCAAGAATTATCTGCACAATTAATTTTTGGTTCTATTACTGCCAAAGGTTCTTTGCCCGTTTCAATCGGAAATCAATTTCCAGTAAATACCACAAACTTTACACGTTTACAAAAACGACTACAATATGGAACTCCGGAGAGTGTTGGAGTTAATTCAACCAAATTGAAAAATATTGATTCATTAGTAAATTATGGAATAAAAGAGAATATGATGCCAGGTGCACAAGTTCTAGTTGCCCGAAAAGGAAAAATCATTTACAATAAAGCTTTTGGGTATCATACTCAAGAAAAAATAAATAAAGTTTCTGAGAATGATATTTATGATCTAGCATCGTTAACAAAAATTCTAGCAACCTTACCAATGGTGATGAAATTAGTTGATGATAGTACAATAAGCTTAGATACTAAAATTTCAGAATTACTTCCAGAATATTTTGCAACTAACAAAGAAAATATTACTGTCAAAGAAATGCTATCGCATTATGCAAGGATTAAATCATGGATTCCTTTTTACCTCGAAACTTTAGATTCTTTAAAATTACCAGATAAAAAATATTACTCAAAAAGTAAATCTAATGATTATGAAATTCAGGTAGCTAATGACCTATACGTGAGAAATGATATGAAAGATTCGATATACCTGAAGATCAAGGAAAGTGAGTTATATAACAAGTTAAGATATAAGTATAGTGATTTACCTTTTTATATTCTTAAAGAATTTTTAGAACGTCACCATAATAAACAATTCAAAGATTTAGTTCAGAATGAGTTATATCAATCAATAGGAGCGAACCATACCACTTTTTTACCATTAGAGAAGTTTACTTTAGACATGATACCTCCAACAGAAATTGATCAATATTTTAGAATGCAGAAAATTCATGGCTTTGTTCATGACCAAGGAGCTGCACTTTTAGGAGGCGTTAGTGGTCATGCTGGATTATTTAGTAATGCTAATGATATCGCAAAAATCATGCAGATGTATTTGTGGAATGGTAGCTATGGAAACTATCAATACATAAAATCAGAAACTATAGATCTATTTAACTCCTGTAATTTTTGTGACGTTGATGTAAGACGGGGAGTAGGCTTTGATAAACCCCAACTAGATGATATTGGGCCAACTTGTGGTTGTATTTCCATGAATAGTTTTGGTCATAGCGGATTTACAGGTACTTTTACCTGGGCAGATCCAGATGAAGAAATTATTTATGTTTTCTTATCAAATCGAACGTATCCATCTGCAGATAACAAAAGTATCATTGAAAATAATTTACGGAGTGATATTCAAGGCCTAATTTATGAATCAATTGAAGATTAAAATTTTATTAATTTTGTTTAACTAAAATAACCTTATGAAAATTGCAATAGTTTGTTATCCAACCTTTGGTGGAAGTGGAGTAGTAGCAACTGAATTAGGTATAGCTTTAGCTGAACATGGTCACGAGATTCATTTTATAACCTACAAGCAACCTGTTCGATTACAACTTCTACATAATAATGTTCATTATCATGAGGTAAGTGTCCCTAGCTACCCTTTATTTCATTACCAACCCTACGAATTAGCTTTGTCTAGTAAGTTAGTAAATATGGCCAAATTGCATGAAATAGAAATAGTTCATGTTCACTACGCCATTCCACATGCATATGCTGGTTATATGGCTAAACAAATGTTAGCGCAAGAAGGTATTTTTATACCAATGGTGACAACACTTCATGGAACTGATATAACGTTAGTAGGAAGCCATCCCTTCTATAAACCAGCTGTTACGTTTAGTATAAATAATAGTGATGCCGTTACATCCGTATCGCAAAGTCTAAAAGACGATACGTTAAGACTTTTTAATATTAAAAAAGAAATAGAGGTGGTTCCTAATTTTATCGATACAAAAAAATATGAAAATCTTTATTCTAATTGTGAAAGAGAGTTAATTGCTTCCAATAATGAGAAAATAATTACTCACATAAGTAATATTAGAAAAGTTAAGCGGGTAGATGATGTCATAGAAATATTTGATCGAATTCAAAAAGAATTACCAGCAAAACTAGTCATAGTAGGTGATGGACCTGAAAAAGAATCCTTAGAAAATTTATGTAAAAAAAAGGGAATCGACGAAAAAGTTTTGTTTGTTGGTAATAGCCATGAAGTTGATAAAATTTTATGTTTTAGTGACTTATTTATACTTCCTTCAGAACATGAAAGTTTTGGTTTAGTAGCCCTGGAAGCAATGGTTTGTGGGGTTCCTGTCATATCAAGTAATGCAGGTGGTTTACCAGAAGTCAATATACATGGTGAGAGTGGTTATTTAAGTAATGTAGGAAACGTTGATGAAATGGCTAAAAACGCCCTTAAGATTCTTGTAAACAGTGATACTCACCAACTGTTTAAAAGAAAAGCTAAAGAGAATGCGCAACGATTTGAAACAAAATTAATAGTACCGCTTTATGAGGAGATCTATAAAAAATCCTTAGCAAAAACAAAACTAAATATTACGAGCAAATCCTAAAAATTAATTACCATTTAGTTGAAACATTTATTTCATTCGTTTCTTACTTTTTTCAATAAATCTTTTACTGTTAATTGTAGTAATGAAAACATCATTGCGGTTGTCCAACCAAGAAGAAGGACTCCATTCATTGCTTCAAAACCTGCCAACATTCGGTTTGCAGAATTTATAGTAATATCCCCATAACCTAAGGTGGTAAAAGTTACTAGTGAAAAGTAAATAGCTTTTTCGATGGACTCAAATTCAGTTATTCCAGGTAAAAGATAGTAGGTAAAACCCCAAATAATAGCTTCTACAAAATTTAATGAAAGTAAAAATATCGCTGAGTAAATAAGAATCCAAACAATTTTTTTAGATAAAGACTTTGTCGTTTTTTTCTTGTATTTTTTTCTTATTAATTTTATCCAATAAATAGTGCCATAACCGTGGATAAGGATTGTTAGTCCAATTACTAAAACACCAATAATTATATTTATCAACATATTTTAAAAATTACATATCAAAGATAATAAATTAACATCCACAAGATAGTGTGATAATTTTATAATAAAATAAACATAGGCTATGAGCTAGATTGATTGGTCTTGTTTTTGACACTAAATTGTATAAGAATAGCAATAAACATCACTAAGGAACATCCTACCAAATTTAACCATAAATAAGGCATTAAATCGATATACCAAAAGTAAATAATAAAAAATTGTGTTATTAAGGCAGCTATAAATACCGAGGTGCTTTGTACATATTTAATAAAAAATGCTAATAAAAATATTCCCAAGACGTTGCCATAAAAAATAGATCCAATAATGTTTACTAATTGTATTAAATTATCAAAAAGATTTGCTACACAGGCTATCGATATTGCTATAACTCCCCAAAGTAAAGTAAACCATTTGGATGCTTTTACATAGTGTTTGTCACTTTTATCACTAACATTCCTCTTATACAAATCGATAGCGGTAGTAGAGGCTAATGCATTTAATTCGGAGGCTGTACTGGACATCGCTGCACTCAAGATTACTGCCAATAATAAACCTATTAAACCTCGAGGCAAATTATTTAAAATAAAATATATAAAAACATAGTCTTTATCATTTGTTTCAGCGTCTGGATTCGCTTTTGTAATCAATTTTTTAGTTTGATCTCTTAAATCTTGTTTTATAGAATTTAAATGGAGAATATTTTCTGATATAGCTTTTCGCTCATTATTATTTTGAGTGTTCACATAATGAATTTGTTGGTCTCTAATAACAAGATCTAACTCTTTTTTTTCATTTTCTAAATCAATTAATGAAGATGAAAATTCAGAATTTCTTACATTTTCAATTGCAGAGGGATTAAAGTTTAAGGGAGATTCATTAAACTGGTAAAAAACAAATACCATAACTCCAACCAATAATATGAAAAATTGCATCGGAACTTTTAGCAATCCATTCATTATTAAACCCATTTGACTTTCGCGAACAGATTTACCGCTCAAGTATCGTTGAACCTGACTTTGATCAGTTCCAAAATAGGAGAGTGCTAAAAAAGTACCACCTATTATACCACTCCAAAAAGTATATCGGTTATCAAAGTCAAAGGAAAAATCTAAAATATCTAATTTACCGTTAGCTCCTGCAAGTTCAATAGCATTAGCAAATGAAATATCAAGAGGTAAATAATTTAAAATAATTAAAAAAGTTAAGAACATTCCAGCAAAAATAACACCCATTTGTTGTTTTTGAGTTATGCTAACAGCTTTTGTGCCACCACTAACAGTATAAATGATAACTAATAAACCAATAATAATATTTAAGGTAACTAAATCCCAACCTAAAACAGCAGATAAAATAATAGCGGGGGCAAAAATAGTAATCCCGGCTGCTAAACCTCTTTGAATTAAAAATAATACAGCAGTTAGTGTTCTGGTTTTTAAATCAAATCTGGTTTCTAAAAACTCATATGCTGTAAATACTTTTAGTTTATGATATAGTGGAATAAATACCATACTTATGATGATCATTGCTATTGGAAGCCCAAAGTAAAATTGAACAAAACCCATTCCGTCATGAAAAGCCTGTCCTGGAGTTGAGAGAAATGTTATGGCACTCGCTTGAGTAGCCATCACACTAAGTCCAATAGTCCACCAGTTAGATGAATTGCCACCCTTTAGATAATCTGTTACATTTTTATTATGTCGTGTTTTGTAGGTACCATACAATACGATAAAAGCTAAGGTTCCTCCAAGTACTATCCAATCAATTAATTGCATACGGTTAAAAGCTAATCATTAATAGGTAAAAAAGTACAATGTAAAGTGTATTTAAAACAATTACCCATGTATAGCTTTTTTTCCAACTAAATTTATTTTTTTCCTCCATCATTGAGTTAATTTATAAAATTTATTTTCCAATTGATAACATATTGGCAAATAAACGATATGCTCCAGGAACTCCTGCAGGTAATTCTCTAAAGAAACTAATTCCTGTATAAATGTAATGTCCTTTGCCGTAAGGTGCAACTAACAAAGCACCTTTCGTAAGTTTATTATTTTTGTCATTCATTCCCAAAAGTGGGGTAAATTCTTTAGCCCACTTATTCGGAAAATAAAGACCACGTTCTTGCACCCAATTCTCAAAATCATTCACACTAATTTTATTTGGAAAATTTAATATGGGATGTTGTGGAGCTAAAAACGATACCTCAGAAAACTCATCTGTCACCCGATCTCTAGACAATTCGATTTGAAATGGAGCAATATCTTTAGTAATCAAACGATGGCTTGTGTTGTATTGAAGTATTAAGTTCCCACCATTTTCAATATATCGATTTAATTCAACTTGTTTAAATTCTAATTCTGGAACCGTATTATAGGCTCTAATTCCCATGACAATAGCGTCAAATTTAACTAGTTTATCGTAAGTTATTTCTGCAGGCTTGATACGAGTAACTTGGTATCCAATTTGCTCTAAACTTTCTGGAACTGCATCACCTGCACCTTCAATATAACCAATATTTTCACCTTTTTTTTGTAGAATCAAATGAACAACTTTTGATTCAGATTTCATCAATACTTGTTGGAGAGGAATGTATTTATAATCCAACATGTGTAATTCTTTATCGTAGGTTTTTTCTCCAATTTGAATAATTGGATTAAGTTGACCTTCACTTATTTCTTTTGGAGGCGAAACTTCAAAATATACGATTGATTGATCTCCTTTTTTTTCAACTGAAAATGGATGGCTTTGAGGTTTTATAACCCAATCTTCTGGTGAGTTTAAGGTAATAATCCCCTCAATATTATCTTTACCAGCACGTATGTGTACAGGAATTTTTTTAGTTTTTTGATCAGAAAAAATGATTACTTTTTCTTTAATACTGCAAGTAGCTACTGGTACTATAGTAAAAGGTTGATAAACTTCTCCATCTACAGGATCATTAAATTTATATACAATATTTCTCTCAAAATTTATATCAACATCGTTAATTGATAAATGAAATTTAACAGGAAATTTCATTGATTTTTCAGGATATCCTAAAATACTTTTATCATTAACATGATACATTCCCATGGTACCTTTTTCGTTTAACCAATAAGGACTACTATAATCTTTACCTGAAAAAGTGCCTACGGTACTTTCCAAATTATACTTTTCATTCATTTTTAAAGTATATTCTTTAAGTGAAGCTGGAAAAATAACCAGAGGCGATGAAATACGTTTAATAGTTATTTGAGTGTTCGACCTATTTATAGCTTCAACCGTGAAAGTAACATCACCATTGGGAACAATATTTTGCTGATTTGAAACTACCTCTAAATAAAGCCCAGCGCAATTCGCAATTAATGCTTTCAATTCTTTTAATTTAACAACCTTCCAATGGCTTTCAGGTAATTTTAAAAGTAGCTCGTAAGCGTTTAATAATTTAGGAATCATCGTAGAAGGATTTGTGAAATTAAAATTATCCTCCAAAGAGTAAAGAATATCACCAATTTTATCACCACCCTCAATTCTCGACCAAGTTGTATTGATACCATCAAACAATTTCAACTTGTTTTGTGGAAAATCGCCTTTTAAAAATTCTAAATATTCAGTTTGCTTACCTCGAACTCCTGTATTACCAAATCCCTGAGATTTGTGCATGCTCCGACTTGAGGCCGCAATTTCACCATTAGACAAACCTAATGTTGTATAATAATTACCGGTCTCTAGAGTTAACAGATTTTTCTTATTTGCTTTTTCAAAATTCTCTTTAGATCCATAAAACCACCAGGAAGTATTAAATAATAATCTTTTTGGTTGCCAAACTCCATATTGTTTAGCTGAATTTGGATATTCATTAGCCTCACCGACCAAATCAAAAGCTTCAAAACTCAGCATGGCTGACGATGTATGGTGACCATGAGTACTGCCAGGATTTCTGTGATTGAATCGGTTGATGATAAGATCGGGTTTAAAACGTCTAATATTTAGAACAACATCACTCAAAATTTCACTTTTATTCCAAATTTCAAGAGTTTCATCAGGATGTTTAGAGTAGCCAAAATCGTTAGCTCTTGTAAAAAACTGCTCTCCGCCATCTTTTTTTCTGGCTGCAATTAATTCTTGAGTTCTAACAACTCCCAATAATTCTCTGATCTCTGAACCTACTAAATTTTGTCCACCATCGCCTCTTGTCAGCGATAAATAAGCAGTTCTAGCATGAATATCATTAGATAAATAAGAAATTAAACGAGTATTTTCATCATCTGGATGCGCAGCAATGTACATAACAGATCCCAAAAAATTTAAATTTTGAAGTTGATGATATAGTTGAGAAGAGGTAGGTTTTTCGGGTTGTTGAGCAATTACTATACTCATTGTAAATAAAAATACAGAAAAAATAAAAGTAGTTAATTTCATAACGGTTATTTGGTAATTATCAAATATAGCTAAAAGACAAATGGGCAAAAAAATCTTTTAAAGTATTTTAACAATCAATAAGGTTTTATCAGTTAATTTTCAATAGTTAATAGGGTTTGATAAACTTTATGAGTTGGCAAGCCCATAACATTAAAAAATGATCCTTCAATTTTATTAATCCCTATATAACCAAGCCATTCTTGAATCCCGTAAGCACCAGCTTTATCAAATGGTTGGTAGGTATCTATATAATAATTAATTTCTTCATCAGTTAGTTTATTAAACCATACTTTAGTTGAATCATTTATAGTTTTTTGGAAATTTTTTCCTGTAAAAGTAACCGAAGTAAAAACTGTGTGCATTCCATTGCTAAAGGAACGAATCATTTTAAATGCCTCTTTTTTATTTCTTGGTTTTTCAATCGCCTTTCCATTAAACCAAACAATGGTATCACTAGTAATAACAATTTCATTTTCAGAAATATTTTTGAAAGCGGACGCCTTCAACTTTGATAAATAATCCGTTATTTCTGATTTTTTTAAATTAGAGGGATAGACCTCATTTATTGATTTTACTTTAATTACAAAATCGATATCTAATTCTTTAAAAAAGCGTTGTCTTCGTGGAGAACCCGAAGCTAAAATAATTTGATAATTAGAAAGTTTATTTGAGAACATAAGAATTAAATTAAATAGTTTAAAGTAGAAATAAAAATAAAGAACAAACACTAAAAAAAAGTACAAAATCTAGTAATTTCAGAGGAAATTTAAAATCATTTTTATTAGAAGATTCCCAAACTTTCACAGATAAAAGAAGAAGAGGAGCCAAGGCAAAAAATAAGGAATAAATTACTGCGACAGTATTTTTATACAATACTGTATAGTTGTAATAAATGATTACAAATAAAAGCACTATCGCTAAAAAAAAAATAATATAAGAAGTTCTTTTTATTCCAATCCATATCGATAGGGTGTTTCTGTTTCTTTTTCTGTTATCATCAATAAAAACAATATCATAAACCAAGGCCCTAATTAAACAGACAAAAAATAGAAAAAAAGAATAATTTAAAATTGTACTAAACACAAAAGTTTGATGCGATTGATTGATGGATGTAATAGCAGGAAGTAGGTCAATTATTCCAACAACTAATAATGGAAAAATTGCTAGTATAGAAATTAAAATATTGTTAAACATTGGAATGTTACTTATAAACGAAGCATAAAGATAAAACAGCGCAGAAAAAACTATAAAAAAACCAAAAAGATCAGGTTGTTTGACATGATTAGTGATGACAAATCCAATACCTACTCCCAATACATTTAAAATGACAAATAAATAATTAGCATTTTTCTTGGTAATTGTTTTTTCAATTACTTGGTTTTTATGTTGATTCCTATTTGTTG
>JAAEPP010000023.1 GCA_024232495.1 Flavobacteriaceae bacterium | reverse complement strand
TGTATATACAAAAAAAAGCTTTAAATATTGCTAATTTATATAATTTTAGCCAAAAGAATAATAAAACTAGTTAAAATATATATTTTTCTGATTTTCAGATTTCTGAAGTAAAGTTTTTTTCAGAAAAATTTAAATATATCAAAATCTTACAATTCTCAAAAAAAGTGCAATGATGGGTTTTAAAGAGTACAATCAAAGGAGTTAAAACAAATTATTTCAGCAAATTCGACCTAAGGCTTTTTAAAAAACTTGAATATGAAGAATTAAAAAATTATCCCTGGTGAGTATTATTCTAAATAGTGGGCATAATCCTTTCTAAACTTTGTGAAAATGACCAAGACTTCTTGTTAATATGGTCAAGAAACAGGGGAACATTGTCATTCACCGGAAAACCACCAATGCCAATAATGACAGATTTTTAATATAATTGAAACGTTTTAATTTTTAAGTTGCCAATTACCAATGAAAACTATAAACACAATAAACAGTCTGTACACTTTATTAAACGTTTCTTTATCATAAAACCAGCTACTATGGGAACAAAAGTTAAGGGGTTTGCTCTCTGGCTATCACAAAACCTTCCACAAACAGTTATTAGTCTGGAAATCGAAAAATAATAATTTTAAGTTGCAGGATTCCAATATGAGTGGATAGGGGTCAATGTTGCGTTAAGGCACAGTTGAGCTAAAAGCTTAAATAAGGGGGGGGGCAATTTTTTTTTACCCCACATTGGATGGGTAAGGATCTCAAAAAACATCGTAAAAATTATTTTTCTCATTAAACGAAAAATACAACCATAAAGGGTTAAACAGTCATTTTGGTGCAATGGGCCTAACACCTGGCCATGTAGTCTATATCATTATACATATTATGTAAATATAGATGTAGTTTAGGAGTTAGTTAACCAATG
>JAAEPP010000022.1 GCA_024232495.1 Flavobacteriaceae bacterium | reverse complement strand
CTAAATGTGATTGGACGATGGCTAATATGACCCAATTGATGCCAAGGGTAAATGTGGCTGTCCAGTTGGCTAAATGTGATTGGACGATGGCTAATATGACCCTAGTAATGCCAAGGGTAAATAGGGCCGTACAGATGGCTAAATATGACGGAAGGATGGCTAATATGTCCCTATTAATGCCAGGGGTAAATATTGCTGTACCGTTGGCTGAATATGACAAAACGATGCTTAATATGACCTTATTGATGCCAGGGGTAAATACGGCTGTACCGTTGGGTGAATGTGACGGAACGATGTCTAATATGACCTTATTGATGCCAGGAGTATATTTGGCTGTACTGTTGGCTACGATAGTTAATATGACCCTATTCATGTCAGGGGTAAATAGGGCTGTACACTTGGCTAAATGTGACAAGATGATGGCTAATATAACCCTATCGATGCCAGGGGTAAATATGCCTGTCCGGTGGGCTAAATGTGATGGGACGATGGCTAATATGATCCAATTGATGCCAGGGGTAAATATGGCTGTCCAGTGGGCTAAATGTGACGGGACGAAGGCTAATATGACCCAATTGATGCCAGAGGTAAATATGGCTGTCCAGTTGGCTAAATGTGACGGGACGATGGCTAATATGACCCAATTGATGCCTGAGGTAAATATGGCTGTCCAGTTGGCTAAATGTTACGGGACGATGGATAATATGACCCAATTGATGCCCGAGGTAAATATGGCTGTCCAGTTGGCAAAATGTGGAGGGACGATGGCTACTATGACCCAATTGATGCTGGGGATAAATATGGCTTTCCAGTTGGATAAATGTGACAGGACGATGGCTTATATGACCCAATTGATGCCAGGG
>JAAEPP010000021.1 GCA_024232495.1 Flavobacteriaceae bacterium | reverse complement strand
TAACACCCACGTTACTGAACATCCCCAATCCTACTCAAGATAATTCTCCACACTACTGAACATCCCCCACACTACTGAACATCCGTCATCCTGGCCAAAATAACACCCACACTACTGAACATCCCCAATCCTACTCAAGATAATTCTCCACACTACTGAACATCCCCCACACTACTGAACATCCGTCATCCTGGTCAAAATAACACCCACAATACTGAACATCCCCCATCCTACTCAAGATAATTCTCCACAATACTGAACATCCCCCACAGTACTGAACATCGTTTACGAACATATATAGTGTATATGAAACTATAGTGTTAAACCAGACTGTCGAGTTTTTTATGCAAAAGGAATCTTTCCATGATCTAATGTGGATCACCACCAAAGGAAATGGTATAAAAGTTGATCAATTCTTCCAAAGTTGCCCAATAAAGTATGACCTTAGAGGAATAAAATCCTTAGATTTCTCAAATGTAGATACCAGGAAGAATGGGGGTCCGATCTTTGCGTTATCTCCCAGATGAAGTTAAGTAAGCTCATCATTGACACTGACAAAAATTATAACTCTTGAAAAGGTATGTTGTTGCTCTTTTTAGCCAAAAATAACCCGCCATGAGAGCGGTCATACTTG
>JAAEPP010000020.1 GCA_024232495.1 Flavobacteriaceae bacterium | reverse complement strand
CAGCCAATCGCCGGTTCCCTATTGTATTTTCTGCGCGTCATATCCGAGTTCCAACTATTGTTTCTGACTGAGTTCCATCCGAGTTCCAAATCATATTTTGATTGTTCTTTTCTGATCATTTCCGAGGCACCAAAATTCATTTCCGAGTTCTGTGAGTTCCAAAACTCTGCTCCTTCGCACAACACCAAAGATTTTACACCGCAAAAATTTCACGTCCCGTTGAATTTGCATGATTTTTTGTAAGAAATTTGAAATTCGAATGGGAAATGGTAACAATCAAGAAATATCAAGTTTGATAAAAACCAAAAAACAACTTTTATTATTCTTATTGATAATACTGAATTATTCTTCACGAATATCTTTTCATTAGACCTATCAAGAAGTTCAATATAATATTTTTTCAAAAATCCCTATCTTGAAAAATCTGACTGAGTTCCAGGCACCGTGGAACTTATTCCAGATCCGCCCCTGTCATTTTAAAACTTATGTTTATGCTAATTTGATACTGATTTGGTTTTTTTCGTTTAAAGGGGCAATCTAGTCATGATCCCGATGATCTGCACATCCTCCCTCTAAAACAAACCAGAGCATCAGCTAAAACGACCTCTGTCACTACCACACCGAGAAACAGGTTCATTCTCCAACCAGTTTGCATTATTTGTGAAAAAGAAAGTCTGACCAAAACTGAGCAGATGAGTAATTATGACTCTAGAGCATCATATACATAACTTATATATAACCAAACACAGACACACAAATGGCTAAGGCTCTAAATATTGCCTGCCCTATACTCAACGGTAAATTTGTTATATTAGAATATATGACGTG
>JAAEPP010000019.1 GCA_024232495.1 Flavobacteriaceae bacterium | reverse complement strand
GTATTGTTTACCTAACAAGCTGTTAAACAAGGACAAAATACAGTTGGCTTTTGCTCCTTCGTCGCTTATTCTAGCCAACTAAATTTTGCCCATTAACGAGGGCGTTATACGCATTTAATATGGAATAGGTGAAATATGACCAAAAATGAATTCGCAGTTTTTTTATCTGAATTAAAGGAGCTAAAAGACGCAGAAAAATTGAAATGTACATTATCCAATGAATTCTCGAATGTCGTATTATTGTCAGGTGAAATCTTTGGTGAAGACACTTTGGATAAAATTCGTGGTATTGGTAAAGTACATGGTGTTGAAGTCTTGACTGATGGTCTTTCGGTCATGTATCGAAATCCTAAGCCTGCTTTCCGTGTCGATTGAGATTCTGTTGTCAACACGGTTTTGCGTATAACAAGGTATTTAAATAGAACTAAAACAGTGGGTTACGTTTCGCTACGCTACACATTTTAACCCACAGTTTTAGTCCGCTTAATGCGGCGTTAGCTGCTTTGCCAAACTGCTGGCAATCATCTATATTCAATTATTCATTAATAACGAGAGGGAATACTATGAAATTTATTATTAATCTAACCGTTGTATTTGTACTGCTAGGCATTTCAAACCACTCTGATGCAAAAACTAGTCAAGTCAATGACATCAGCTTTTTACAACAGAACTTCGATTTAACTCTTTTTGAAAAAAACACAGAAACTGAACTGAAACAATTAATCAATCAAGTAAACTCAGGAAGCTCTAATGGATCATTAGAAGCAGACATCAAAAGCTTTATTGATTTAGGTTTTTCTGAGGATTTAAAAAATTCAAACTACTTTTGCTCTACAAAGGGTTGTGTTTTATTTTTAGGTTTAAATCCTGAAAGTAATAAAGCTTCTAAATATCGTGCTGATAACTACATTTCTAATATAGATACTAATTATTGGTATGACTTTAAGTCCAAAGATGTATTTGAATCCAATAATAATTATTACCTTGTACTGCTAAAATAAAGCAGCTAACAAAGAACTTCAAACGGAAAAAATACTGTTGGCTGTTTCACTACGTTCACATTATAGCCAACTATATTTTTCCGCTTAAGTAGGCGTTATGTTTTTCGCTAGTGTGCATGAATATAAATGGAGAGTTTAATGAATAAAGGAAAGTTCAAATCATTAATGCTAAAGGCATTGAGCAGTTTTATTTCTGCTATTTTAACCATATTATTGCTTGAAAATGCAGGTGTTGAAAATCCACTTTCTATTAGATATTTTTCATTTTCAAGTTTTCTATTATGGGTTATTTGTTTTTATACATTTGAACAATTAATTAGTAAAATCAGTGTCTTTATTTCTTTGATACTTTCTAATGATGCAACTGCTTGTAATTAAAATCAT
>JAAEPP010000018.1 GCA_024232495.1 Flavobacteriaceae bacterium | reverse complement strand
TTATTGTTTCAAACATTTTATGCTATTTCCACGCACCCCGTGATTACTCAAAACTAAATATAGACATTTGGACCACTTTTTTACCTCCATATGAATCTAATAAATTGAATGCTATTAAATTCGTTAGAACCCCTCATCTTTGCCTCGGGAGGTAAAAAAAGTCTCCAAAGGAGTGGAAGCACTACGTTAGTAACTGCTCCAAATCTCGATGAAATCAACCAACTGGAAAGGCACCTTTTAAGTAAATAAGTAAGAATATAAGTATGTAAATACTTCCCAGATGATCTCCTTAAATAGTTAGGGAACCAAAGTTCCTATTTTTGTAAGAAAAAAGATTAGAACCTTCTAGTTTGTGTCATTTTGTTCGAGATTTTTTAATAATTTGTAATAAACAAAAATGTGATTTATTTGTTTTCTTTTCCAATATTTTCATTTCTGCTAAGACATTTATTCACACTGGGAGGTCATAATCCCTACATTTTTAACTGTTTATCGTAGTGCCCCATTAAAAAGTGGTATGTGATATCACTATTTGAGTTACATTCATAAAGATCTAGTTCTTTTTTAAATATAAAAATTTAAAGGATCATATATCAATTGAAATCAACGAT
>JAAEPP010000017.1 GCA_024232495.1 Flavobacteriaceae bacterium | reverse complement strand
AAACCAAACTTATTAGCTACATATGACTTTAATCAGACTAACATAGCAGATTCAGTGAAGATTTATTTGAAAATCAAGAAATAGCATAGAAATTGTGATACCAAATTAATTTCAGGCCATTATCAATAAAAGTTCTCAAATAATAGTAAAATGGACAGGGTTTGAAATAATACCAAATATAGGTCTACGAGAATGCATTAATGCCAAAAATAAAAGTTACAGAGTGGTAAAAGAACTAAAAAATTATGGATATTTAAAGTAGAGTATGTAGTGATACCAATTTTTTTGCCCAAATTTCACTGTTTTTTTAGTTTCATGTTGAATTTTAACCAAGTTAAGTTATTCAAATCATAAATTTATACAGTTATTCTGTTTTTATACATCATTCCGCTTTCTTTCAGTATATTGCAAACATTGTGAGAGTGCATTGAATGTCAGAACTTTTGTATAGAAGATTTGAGACCTTAATTTGGGCCGAAAAGCGTTACGGACAGAAAATAAATAGAAAATTTAAACTGAGAATTGGCAAATTGGGCTTAAACATCTATTCTACAGCTAATTCTAATGGATAAGTACTCAAATCGTGAAAATAAATTATATTGGCATAGTTTGGGGCATCACATAGGCAATTATTACTTGTTACGGACAATTTTATGAATACTATTTGACCTATGATTTGAAAAGGCTTTAATTCATATGTACATAGAGAGCATCATATGTGGAGGGATGTAATACAAAACTTCTGAGCTATAATTGGCTTTCCTTGGATAAACATTGAACCATTGATCTAACTTTCTGTGCAAATAATGAAAAAACATAAAATTGTGGGACGAATTTTATTTCATGAAATTGCTAATAACTAACATCCGGCATGTGACCAAAAAAATCAAGATTTTTTTTTTAGAAATTATAGACCTTCGAATAACATTAGAGTCGATGATTAGGTTAACAATCTCCAGAAAATGATCAGACAAGCTTGATAATTATGTATTTAATATTGTGGGACGAAAATTTTGCTCAAATCTAGCTCATTATTTAATAACACGCTAGATTTTAACTATGTTAATATATTCAGATCATATTTTATACAGTTATTCTGTTTTTATACATCATTCCGCTTTTTTT
>JAAEPP010000016.1 GCA_024232495.1 Flavobacteriaceae bacterium | reverse complement strand
TCTGAACCAGCTATTTTGTTGTTCAGGCCTTTTAAATTATTTTGAGGTATACCTCCTTTTTTAGAATTTGTATTGTTAGAAATAACTGTTTTTGAGCTAGAAACAACTTCTAAGGGAGTCTTGTTTGTTGACTCAGTATGATCATTTTCTTGGCTGAATGCTGTTTTATTTGAAGGGGCTGTAATGTCTATACGTTTTTTATCTAATAAATCTTTATTTATTTCTAAGTTAGTTTCATAAACAACAGGTGAGTTTGTCTGATTAAATGAATCATTTAGCAAAGACTTGCCAATGGTAAAAAACAAAGCTAAAAGGGCGGCTATTCCACTAAATTTTACCCAAATTGGAATCACCTTACGATCATCTTCTTCTTTCAGTTTTGTTTGAATATTTTTCCAAACGTCTGGTGAAGGAACAGCCTCAAAATTTTTAAAGCTATCTTTAAATAAATCGTCTATATTTTTTTTAACTTTCATTGATCCTTTAGATGGATATTTTTTAAAAAAATTAATTTTTTAATTTTACTTTGTAATAATCTTCAATCTTTATTTTCAAAATCCCCCTTGCTCTTGCAAGGTTCGATTTGGAAGTTCCCACTGAAATCCCAACAGAATCAGCTATTTCTTTATGTGAATAATCATCCAAAACATACATGGTAAAAACCAATTGATATCTGTCAGGTAATTCCTGGACTATTTTTAACAAAAAATCCAAAGGAACTTGATTATTCTCGACTTCAACAACTTCTTCTTCTTCAATCTGTTCTTCATTCGAAAGATGAAATGTTTTTTTCTTTCGATATTTTTGAAGCACTGTATTGATTGCTACTCGTTTCATCCAGCCCTCAAAAGAACCCTTGTTCTTAAATTGCTCAATTCGTTGAAAAATTGTTAAGAATGCATCCTGTAAATTATCCTCTGCCTCATGATAATTTGGAGAATACTTTAAGCAAACAGCGAAAAGTATACCTGAAAATTTCTTGTATAACTCTTCCTGAGCTTTTAAATCTTGCTTTTTACAATTTGATATGAGCTCTTCTAATGTCAAACGTAGTATCTTAAACTTTTATAAAATGTTGAATTAACTAAATAATAAACAAGCAACAACTAAAAGACATCTACAAAAGATAGATGCCTAAAAAACAATTAGGTTGCGTAAGAAGAAAAAAATACTATTTATTTTCTACAATTGCTTCTTTTATTTTTTGCTCAAGCTCATCCATTAACTCAGGATTATCTAGAAGTAAAGACTTAACAGCTTCTCTACCTTGACCTAATTTCGTGTCATCGTAACTAAACCAGGAACCGCTCTTTTTAATGATTTCAAAATCAACTCCAAGGTCTATAATTTCGCCAACTTTTGAAATTCCTTTTCCATAAACAATGTCAAATTCAACAGTCTTAAAAGGAGGAGCGACTTTATTTTTAACAACTTTGACTCTTGTTTTATTACCCAAAACCTCACTATTTGTATTTTTTATTTGTGTAGATCTTCTTATATCAAGCCTCACAGATGCGTAGAATTTTAGAGCATTCCCTCCTGTTGTCGTTTCTGGATTACCAAACATAACACCAATCTTTTCTCTCAATTGATTAATAAAGATAACTGTACATTTTGTTTTACTGATAGACCCTGTTAGTTTACGCAAAGCTTGAGACATTAAACGAGCATGAAGTCCCATTTTAGAATCTCCCATTTCTCCTTCTATTTCGCTTTTAGGAGTAAGAGCAGCGACAGAATCAATCACAATAATATCTATAGCTCCAGAACGAATTAAATTATCGGTAATTTCTAATGCTTGCTCACCATTATCGGGTTGCGAAATAATTAAATTTTCAACATCTACTCCTAAATCCTCTGCATAATATCTGTCAAAAGCATGTTCAGCATCAATAAAAGCTGCTATTCCTCCTTTTTTTTGAGCCTCAGCAATTGCATGTAAAGTTAAGGTGGTTTTACCTGACGATTCAGGCCCATATATTTCGACAACTCTCCCTTTTGGATAACCTCCTACCCCTAAAGCGACATCTAAACCTAAAGAACCTGTTGGAATAACTTCCGTATCTTCTACGGCTGCATCTCCCATTTTCATTACAGTTCCCTTACCATATGTTTTATCTAATTTATCTAAAGTTAACTTTAATGCTTTTAATTTTGCGTCTTTTTCGTTGCTCATTAGTCTATCTTTTTTTATTGAAAATGTTAATATGCTAATGTACTATTTCTTTATTAGCAGTACAAAGGTAAAAACAAGAAAAACAAAAATACCTTAACAAGGTTTGTCTAGAATTAATATCTTTACTCCTAGTATAAGATCTCTATAGATTTTATAAAGTTTAATCGACGTCTCTTATGTAAATAAGGGCTATATATATAATTATGGGCTGTACAAGTTGTAGTTCTGGGGCTGATGGGCAGCCAAAAGGTTGTAAAAACAATGGCACATGTGGATCGGATGGGTGTAATAAGTTGACCGTGTTCGATTGGTTAGCTAACATGTCATTGCCAGGTGATCAAAAACCATTTATTGGAGTAGAAGTTCGTTTTAAAAACGGAAGAAAACACTTTTATAAAAATACCGAAAATTTATCTTTATCAATTGGGGATATTGTTGCTACTGAGGCAACATCTGGCCACGATATTGGAATTGTTACTCTTACCGGTGAATTGGTGAAAGTACAAATGAAAAAGAAAAGCCGTAATGAAACCGCTGAAGATCTCCCAAAAATATACAGAAAAGCAACTCAAAAAGACATTGATATTTGGCAAACAGTCAGGGCTAAAGAGGCTGAGATTCAAAAAAGATCTCGTGAAATAGCAATTCACTTAGGGTTAAAAATGAAGATATCTGATATCGAATATCAAGGTGACGGATCTAAAACAACGTTCTATTATACTGCTGAAGAGCGTGTAGATTTTAGACAATTAATCAGAGATTTTGCCAGTGCATTTAGCACAAGAGTTGAAATGAAACAAGTTGGTTTTAGGCAAGAGGCTGCAAGGCTAGGGGGTATTGGATCCTGTGGGCGCGAGTTATGTTGTTCCACTTGGTTAACTGATTTTAGATCTGTGAAGACATCTGCAGCTCGATATCAACAGCTATCTTTAAATCCTCAAAAATTAGCAGGTCAATGTGGGAAACTAAAATGCTGCCTAAATTATGAATTAGATACCTACTTAGATGCCATAAAAGATATTCCTAAAAGTGATGTTAAATTAATTACTGAAAAAGGAGTTGCTATTTGTCAAAAAACAGATATTTTTAAAAGATTTCTTTGGTACGGTTATGAAAAGCAGGGAGTGAACTGGCATAAAATCAGTGTTGATAAAGCCAATGAAATTATTGCACTAAACAAAAAAGGTGTTAAGGTTTTGAGCCTGGAAGAGTATGTTGTAGAGGAACAAATTTCTGAAACAAAAATATTTGAAAATGTTGTAGGTCAAGACAGTCTTACTCGTTTTGATAAACCAAAATCTAAAAATAATAGAAAAAGGAACAACAGAACTAGGAATAAAAATAAAGCCAGAAATAAAAACCACCACCAAAATAAAAAAATCAAAAAGAATGTCTAAACTTTTTGCCTTTTCATTTTTTCTAATCCTGATCTTTTCATGCGACTCAAAAACTTTAATTAGTATGAATAAAGAATTGTCAGGAGTTTGGGGAAAACAAGAAATTATAATGTTTAATTTACCAGAATTAGATAGTTTGAAAGGTTATGATTTGTTTATAAATCTAAGGAATACCAACGATTATAAATTCAATAATTTATATTTAATTGTTGCAATGAGTTTCCCATATGGCAAAATAGTTACCGATACATTGGAGTACAAAATGGCAAAGCCTGACGGAACTTGGTTGGGAAATGGAATAGGTGACGTAAAGGAAAATAAGTTGTGGTATAAAGAAAATGTTACTTTCTCAGAAAAAGGAATCTATAAAGTTAGTATATCTCATGCCATGCGCAATAACGGTGACGTTACAGGCGTTAAAAATCTTGATGGGATAATTGATGTAGGGTTTAGTATTGAGGAAAAAACATTCAAATAATTTATGACTAAGCGAAAAACAATAAAAAAGAAAAGAAAACCAAAAACTCAATATCGAAATATTAAACTATTTTGGGGTTTTTTTGGTATTGGACTTTTTGTTGTTGTTTTTATATTTCTTTTAGCTTCTTGGGGATTTTTCGGCAAATTACCAGATGAAACAAGTTTAGAAAATCCCGAAAAAAATCTTGCTACTGAAATCATCACAATCGACGGTACAACCATAGGAAAATTTTATAAAGAAAATAGAACTCCTGTGAACTTTAAAGAGTTGCCTGAGCATCTAATAAATGCGCTGATTGCAACTGAAGATGTTCGTTTTTATAATCATTCTGGAATTGATGCAAGAGGGACCTTAAGAGCGATTGCTTTTCTTGGGAGTAAAGGAGGAGCTAGTACAATTACACAACAATTAGCAAAATTATTTTTTACTGAAAATGCTTCAAAAAACATAATGGCAAGAATTCTTCAAAAATCTAAAGAGTGGGTGATCGCGATTAGACTTGAGGAACGCTATACCAAGGAAGAGATTATTACAATGTATTTTAATGAATATGATTTTTTAAATCAAGCGATAGGGATCGAATCTGCTGCTCATATTTATTTTGATAAGGCTCCAAGAGATCTTACCATTTCAGAGTCTGCAATTCTTGTAGGAATGTTTAAAAATTCATCGTTGTACAATCCTGTTCGTAATCCAGTAGGGGTTAAAAACAGAAGAAATGTTGTTCTAAGTCAAATGGCAAAATATAAATTTATCTCAGAGAGTATTAGAGATTCAATTCAAAATACTGAATTAGAAATCAAATTTACTCCCCAAGGGCATGACAAGGGAATTGCTACTTACTTTAGAGAGTACACTCGAAATTTTATGCATGATTGGAGTAAAAGAAATTTAAAAGCTGATGGTACAGAATACAATATTTATAGTGATGGATTAAAAATCTACACCACAATTGATTCTAAAATGCAAAGATATGCTGAGAATGCTGTTGACAGCCATATGCAAAATCTTCAAAACGAATTTGACAAACAAAACAGAAACAATGACTTAGCTCCATTTAGAGAAGTTACAAATGAAGAAGTTGATTTTATTCTAAAATCTGCAATGAAAAGAAGTGATCGATGGAGAAAAATGAAAAAACTTGGAAAATCTGAAAAAGAAATTAAGGCAAGTTTTTATAAAAAAACTAATATGCGAATTTTTGCTTGGAGTGGTGATAAAGATACTTTGATGACTCCCATGGATTCTATCAGGTATCACAAGTCAATTCTTCAAGCCTCATTAATGTCTATGACACCTCAAACGGGCGAAGTAAAAGCTTGGGTAGGAGGAATCAATTATAAATATTTTAAATATGACATGGTTAGAAAAGGAAAACGTCAAATTGGTTCTACTTTTAAACCCTTTGTATATGCAACCGTAATTGATCAAATGCATATGTCACCCTGTGACACCTTACCTAATACTTTGCATACAATTGAAGTTGGGAAATATGGCTTAAATGAGCCTTGGACTCCAAAAAATTCAAGTGACAAATATGGAGGAATGTTAACTTTAAAAGCTGCTTTGGCTCAATCAGTTAACACGGTTACCGCAAGACTTATTGACAGAGTTGGGCCAAAACCTGTACTAGATTTAGTTGGAAAAATGGGAGTTAATACAAAAAATATATTAGAAGTTCCCTCTATTGCATTGGGGACTCCTGATGTCTCTTTATATGAAATGGTAGGAGCATATAGTACATTTGCTAACAAAGGAGTTTATATTAAGCCTTCATTAATTACTAGAATTGAAGATAAAAACGGCACTGTTTTATATCAACATGTTCCAGAAACTAGAGATGTCCTTAGTGAAGAAGCAGCCTATGTCACTGTTAGTTTAATGGAAGGTGTTACGCAATCAGGATCTGGTCAACGATTAAGATCAGACTGGGCATCGAACCTTCCCGTTTATAAAGATATTATTACCGGATATCCTTGGAAGTTTACAAATTCTATTGCAGGAAAAACAGGAACTACACAAAATCAAAGTGATGGATGGTTCATGGGGGTTGTTCCAAACTTAGCAACTGGAGTATGGGTAGGAGGCGAAGATCGCTCCACCCATTTTTCTACAATTGCCTATGGCCAGGGGGCTTCCATGGCACTACCCATTTGGGCAAATTACATGATCGATTGTTATAACAATGAAACTCTGAGAATTTCAAAAGAAGACTTTTCGGTTCCGGAGGTTCTTTCCATCGAGACGGACTGTGATAAATGGAAAGAAAATCAACAAGTAATAGAAAACGAATATCCAGATGAGTTTTAACTTAAAGTAAACAAGGGTTTTAGTAATTTAAAAAATATGTTAATAACTGCCATTTTATTTATTGCTTTTGGAATTTTGATAAAATATGGAAAAATGTATTTCCTCATAGCTGGTTACAACACCATGTCAAAAGAAGAAAAAGAAAAATATGATATTGAAGGAATCGCAACTGTTTTCAAAAATATTATGTTCGGAATGGCATTCATCATAATATTAGGAGATCTTGTAGGAGAATTAACTGAAAATGATAATTTAGTGAATTATGCTTTTTGGACCGCTATGGCAACTGGAATTCCTTACTTGTTATTTAAATCAAACTCAAAAAGATATAAAAAATAAAATTATAGCTATGATTAATAAAACTGTTCCTAATGTTCAAAAGGCTTGTCAAGGTGTAAAAGATGCAATGACATTCATGTTAGGAGGATTTGGATTAAGCGGAATTCCAGAAAACGCTATTGCAGAACTGGTGCGATTAAATGTTAAAGATGTTACTTGTATTTCAAATAATGCAGGAGTCGACGAGTTTGGTTTGGGATTATTACTCCAAAAAAAACAAATTCGAAAAATGATTTCGTCTTATGTTGGAGAAAATGCGGAGTTTGAGCGTCAAATGCTAAGTGGAGAATTAGAAGTTGAATTAATTCCTCAAGGTACTCTAGCTCAACGTTGTAGAGCTGCCCAAAGCGGAATCCCAGCTTTTTATACTCCCGCAGGCTATGGTACCGAAGTCGCACAGGACAAAGAAAGTAGAGCATTTAATGGAAAAATGCACCTATTAGAATACGCTTTTAACGCTGATTTCGCATTTGTAAAAGCTTGGAAAGGGGACGCTGCTGGCAATTTAATTTTTAAAGGTAGTGCGCGCAACTTTAACCCAAATATGTGTGGGGCCGCAAAAATTACAGTTGCTGAGGTGGAAGAGTTGGTTCCTGTTGGGTCTCTTGATCCCAACCAAATTCATATCCCTGGAATTTTTATTCAAAGAATATTTCAAGGAAATAACTATGAAAAACGTATTGAACAATTAACGGTAAGAAAGCGAAATTAATGGCATTAAGTAAAGAACAAATAGCTCAAAGAATAGCAAAAGAGGTTAAGGACGGTTACTACGTAAATTTAGGAATAGGCATTCCGACTTTAGTGGCAAATTTTGTGAGAAAAGATATCGAAGTAGATTTTCAAAGCGAAAATGGTGTTTTGGGTATGGGGCCTTTCCCTTTTGAAGGTGATGAAGACCCAGATTTAATTAATGCAGGCAAACAAACTATTACGACATTGCCCGGAGCTTCTTTTTTTGATTCAGCTATGAGTTTTTCAATGATTAGAGGACAACATGTTGACTTAACGATTCTTGGTGCGATGGAAGTATCTCAAAATGGCGATATCGCTAATTGGAAAATTCCTGGAAAAATGGTAAAGGGGATGGGAGGAGCTATGGACTTAGTTGCTTCTGCAGAAAATATTATTGTAGCAATGATGCATACAAACAGAGCTGGCGATTCTAAATTATTAAAAAAATGTAGCTTACCTTTAACAGGCGTTAACTGTGTAAAAAAAATAGTAAGCAATCTTGCAGTACTAGAAATTGTCAATAATTCGTTCAAGCTTATAGAGAGAGCGCCTGGTGTGAGTATCGAAGAAATTAAAGAAGCTACAGAAGGGAACCTAATCATTGAAGGAGACATACCAGAAATAAAGTTTTAACAATGAGTTAAAAAATCAATCTATATGTTTCAATAACTTAGCTTATTATTTGAATGAATTTCAAATTCCCTTAGGGATGGATTCAATTAATTTTTGAGTATATTCTTTGTTAGGGTTTGCATAAATTTCGTCAGCGTCGCCAATTTCCTCAATTTTTCCATCTTTCATAACTAACAGTTGATCCGCCATAAATTTAACAACAGCTAAATCATGTGATATAAAAATGTAAGTGAATCCATAATCTTCTTTTAACTCGTTTAATAAATTAAGTACTTGAGCTTGAACAGATATGTCTAAAGCAGATACAGATTCATCACATACAATCAGCTTTGGTTCCATAGCAATGGTTCTTGCAATACCAACTCGTTGTCTCTGTCCTCCAGATAATTCATGTGGATATCTATTAAAAAAACTGGCATCCAACTCTACACTTTTTAAAATACTAATAACCTTATTTTTTCTTTCTCGATCATTTTTCCCTATTTGGTGAACTTGCATAGGTTCCATAATTGTTTCTCCTATTAACATCCTCGGATTAAGTGATGAATAAGGATCTTGAAAAATCAGTTGAATATCTTTTCTAAGTTTTCTCAATTCGTTGGACGATAAAGTCGTGAGCTCTTTGCCCTTGTATTTAATACTTCCACTTGTTGATTTATCCAGTTGTAAAATAACCCTACCTAATGTTGATTTTCCACATCCAGATTCTCCAACTAATCCTAAGGTTTCTCCTTCAAAAACTTTAAAACTTATATCGTCAACGGCTTTAACTATTTTCTTTTTATTTAAAAATCCAACATCAGAATAATATTCTTTTTTTATGTTTAAAATTTCTAAAATAGGTGTTTTGGTATATATATATTTATGTTTAAATGCTCTTTCCTGTGGTGTTATTTCAATAGGAGTAAACTCATTTTTAGCTAATGAGCTAATTGTTGGCAGCACTTTTAGTCTACCTTTCAATCCTGGTCGAGAAGACATTAAAGCTTTTGTATATGTTTTTTTTGGAGTTTTAAAAATTTCGTGAACAGTACCTTCTTCAACAATATTGCCTTGATACATAACTAGTGTTCGATCAGCAATTTGTGAAACCAAGCCTAAATCATGAGATATAAAAAGTAAACTCATTTTTGTCTCTTTTTGAATTTCTTTTAGAAGGGCTATAATTTCTTTTTGAACCGTTACATCAAGAGCAGTTGTAGGTTCGTCTGCAATCAATAATTTTGGCTTACAAGCTATTGCCATAGCAATCATTACTCGCTGCATTTGCCCTCCACTTATTTGATGAGGATAACTATTGTAAATCTCCTCTGGTCGTGGAAGCTTTACTTTATTAAATAATAAAATAACTTCTTTTTTTATTTTTGATTTAGGATGTTTTAAGTGTATCCTAATAATTTCCGAAACTTGTTCTCCACACGTCATAGAAGGATTTAATGCGGTCATTGGCTCCTGGAATATCATAGCAATTTCGCTTCCTCTTAACTTTCTTAAATTTTCATGGGTTTGTCTCAATAAATCTTTTCCCTCAAACAACAATTCGCCGTCTAGTAACGTTTCTTTTTTTGGTAAAAGGCCTAAAATTGTCATTGCGGTCACTGACTTTCCTGAGCCAGATTCGCCCACAACGCCAAGTATTTCATTTCTGTTAATATGAAAAGAAATACGGTGTACTACCTCAACACTATTTTTAGTGTTTCCAAAAGAAATAGATAAATTGTTTACG
>JAAEPP010000015.1 GCA_024232495.1 Flavobacteriaceae bacterium | reverse complement strand
AGAAACTATTTTATAACAAAACATAAATAAATAAGATATGCAAGCAATACAAAAAGAGATTGAGCGACTAGAATTTAATATAATAGAATTAAACAAAGAGACTGACACAACAGAAGGTAACTACTATTACAAAGTAGAGCGAATTAAATCAATAATTAAACGATTAAAAGATACATTAATAATTTATAAAAACTTATAACAACTAAATAAATAAAGATATGTGCATAGACCATTTATACAACAGAACAGATGACGATACTTTAGAGTGTGCTAAATGTGGATTAAGAAAAACAGAGTACAATAATGAATGTGAGGATTTATTTTTAATCTTATAAGACAATAACATAAAAACCTATAACAACTAAATAAATAACTATGCAAGTAATAATAAAAGATAATACAAAAAGGATAGCAATATTAAAAGGAAGCCATATATTAGGGGGTTCTTATAAGGTAATAAGAAACGATAAAAAGACAAATAAAACATATAGTAAAGATGGTTTAAGTTTGTCAAGTGCTTACGCTATTTATAACGGACTATTAAAAAACTAAATAAATAAGATTATGAATTACGACGAATTTTTATTTTATACATTATCGCAGTCAGTAGGTAACACAAAGCACCCACTTACAAGATTACCTTATGATTTAGCTTTTAGTGAAACACATAGATATTATCTAGAGTTTTACGAATCTAATTATAATAGCGATTGCATAAGCGAATATGACGCAATAATAAATTACTTAAAAAACTATAAATAAATAACTTAATACGTACATATTTAAAGCCAATATAAGCCCTCTAGTAAGGGCTTTTTTTGTACCCTATAGTCAAGTATCAATAATATTATAACAGTTATGTAATAAGCTTATAATGAGTAGTAATAATAATAATGGATTTAACCACCTTTATACACACCTAACAACTATTTCCCTCCATACTTATCAACATCTTTTTACTACTTATCAACATATAAATTTAGAATATATACTGATATAGAGCAGTTTGACGTAATATGAGTATCGGTGGTGTTGAGTTAGCCAGTGTAGAGTTTTCAATCTGTTTAACAAGAGGGGGTAACCTCAGCTGTTTAACAAGAGGGAGTAAGTGAAATATCTTTTTGCTTGAGACGTACATATTAAATTTAGAAATATAATTTTTCTGGTTTAGTTATAAGCTCGGACAATCACAAATTGGGAGAGCTTTCAGTAGTCCTCGCTAGAAGACACTTGTTACGGTTCGTT
>JAAEPP010000014.1 GCA_024232495.1 Flavobacteriaceae bacterium | reverse complement strand
TTTATGGGAATTCAAGAAGCCGTAGATTGGTACCATACCGGCTTAAAAAAGGAAAAATTTTACAAATACTTAAAACAAAAAAATAAAAGAAAAAAAATTTTTTAATAATAGTGTAACATAAGTTACTACCATTGATTTAAATTTGTTTTAAATTTCTAATTCAGAATTTATTACTATGAAAATAGAACAATTATTTACCGGATGTCTTGCAGAGATGGCTTATTACATTGAGTCTAATGGGGAAGCAGCAGTAGTAGATCCTTTGAGAGAGACAGCACCTTATATACAAATGGCTGAAGCTGATCAGGCAAAAATAAAATATATATTTCTAACACATTTTCATGCTGATTTTGTTTCTGGACAGTACGATTTAGCTCGTAAAACAGGTGCGAGAATAATTTTCGGCCCCAATGCAACGGCAGAATATAATATTTATAATGGAGCTGATGGAGAAGATTTTTTTATAGGTAATGGTAAGATAACCTTGTTACATACTCCCGGGCACACTATGGAATCATCGTCCTACTTAATAACAGATGAAGATGGAAATACTCCTTGTGTTTTAACTGGAGATGCTCTTTTTATTGGAGATGTTGGTCGTCCAGATTTGGCAGTAAAAGAAGGTGCTTTGACGGAAAAAGATCTAGCCGGACACTTGTTTGATTCTTTAAGAAATAAAATAATGACCTTGCCAGATGACATTGTTATATATCCTAATCATGGTGCAGGATCTGCTTGCGGAAAAAATATAAGTTCAGCAACTTATGATACGCTTGGCAATCAAAAGAAAACCAATTATGCCTTAAGAGCCGACATGTCGAGAGAGGAGTTTATTGAAGAAGTAATTTCAGGATTAAAGCCGCCGCCACAATATTTCCCTAATAATGTTCGAATGAACAAATCAATTAATACAAATATTGATGAGATTTTACATAAAGGTACAACTCCATTAGACCCTTCAAGATTTAAAGAATTAAGCGACCAAAAAGATGTCTTAGTGATAGATACTCGCTCTAAAGAGGCATATTCAACTGAGGGAACTGTTCCTGGCGCCTGGTATATTGGTATTGACGGGAGCTTTGCACCTTGGGTTGGAGCTTTAGTTTCAGATATCAACCAAAAAATAATATTTATTACAGACGATGAATTACGTGTACATGAAATTGTCACTCGTTTTTCAAGAGTTGGGTATGATAATACTATAGGTTATTTAGATGGAGGCATCGCAAATTGGAAATCTCAAGGTTATCAATTAGACTTTATTAAGTCCATATCAGCTACTAAATTTGCAGCTATGTTAACTGAAGAAAAGATTGAGAAACCAATTGATGTTCGTAAAGAATCTGAATATTTTTCAGAACACGTTATTGGAGTAGAAAATTTTCCATTAGATGATATACATTCAAATTTTAAAAAAATTAACCTAGAGAAAGATTATTTTTTACATTGTAAATCTGGTTATCGCTCTTTAATTGCAGCATCTATATTTAAAGCGAATGGAGTGAAGCAGGTAACCAATATAGAAGGAGGGTTCAAGGAAATCATCAAAACAAAGATCCAGCTGTCTGAATTCGTTTGTCCCACAACCTTAATGTGAAGTCGCTCAGCAAATAACATATTAAAATAAAAACGTTTAATTAAATGAAAAATATAAATAATACCCAATTTAGAGAACTTATTAATAAAAATTCTGAGGCTGTAATCATTGATTGTAGGACCGAATCTGAGTGGGACGAAGGAAGGATTAAAAATGCTATTTTATTAGATCTTTTTGAATCACAACTATTTATGCAAAAAGTTGAAGAATTTGATAAAAATAAAATGTATTTGGTATACTGCAGAAGTGGTTCAAGAAGTGTGGCAGCTTGTCAAATACTAGAATCTGTTGGAATTAAAAATGTTTTTAATCTCACAGAAGGCTTCACTGGTTGGGATGGTGATATCCTTGTTTAAAAAAAAAAAAAAAAATGACTACAATAATAAAAATTCAAAATTTAAAATGCGGTGGTTGTGCAAATACAATTATTAAAAAAATTTCAGACATTGAAAACGTAACAAATGTAAATGTAAATGTTGCAGAGTCAACTGTTACATTTGATTCTCTTGGTCAAAATGAGATTACATTGGTAAGACACAAAATGGCTGTATTAGGATATCCTGCTGACGGCGAAAGTAATTCAGTTGTCTCTAAGGCAAAATCATATTTTAGTTGTGCATCTGGTAAAATGTCCTGAGAATTGCAATAATTTTCAATTGCTATTTTACAAATGGATTTAAATAAAAACTTCTGGGATTTACGGTATCAAAATAATGAAACAGGTTGGGACATAGGCTATATTTCAACTCCATTAAAAAAATACATTGATCAACTTACTGATAAAAATATAAAGATATTAATCCCTGGAGGAGGTAATTCTTATGAAGCAGAGTATCTTCATAATCTCGATTTTAAAAATGTATTTGTGGTAGATATTTCCCCAACCGCCTTAACTAATTTAAAAAGTAGAGTCCCAGATTTTCCAAAAAATCATTTGATAAATATTGATTTTTTTAAATTAAATAATTCATTTGATTTAATTTTAGAACAAACTTTTTTTTGTGCTTTAACACCAAAACTTAGAGATAACTATGTTTTAAAAATGAATCAACTACTAAGACCAAACGGAAAATTAGTGGGTCTTCTTTTTAATATCCCGTTAAACAAAGACCGCCCTCCTTTTGGGGGAACTAAAAAAGAATATTTATCTTATTTTAAGAATTATTTTAAAATTGAAATCATGGAGCTTTCATACAATTCAATTTCAGAAAGAACAAATAATGAATTGTTTATTAAACTAATAAAAAAATAGTTTTAATTTTTACCAAAACCTGTAAATAACTGGCTGAAAAATCCTTTTGGAAAATTTTCTTCATTTGAGAATCCTAATTCAATTTCTCCGTTGTCGTCAGGTACATAACTGGTTTTAAATAAAAAATCCCAAATGCTTAAGCTTATTCCAAAGTTAATTCCCTTCGGCTTGTTTTCTGGTAATACTTTCATATGATGATATAGATGCATTACAGAATTATTTAGTATGTACTTGAAAGGCCCCCAAGTTATTCTGATATTAGCATGATTTAAATGCCCAATAGTTATTGCAATAAAATGAACGATATAAGCTTGCTCTGGCTCAAAACCTCCTAATACCATAACCCCTAGAGTTTTTAAAGGCTTGTATAGTATGTTTTCCATCCAATGATATCTCAGATGTGCAGCAAAGCCCATTTCTTTTACAGAATGATGTACTTTATGAAACCGCCATAAAACTTCATATTTATGTAATAAAACATGAGTCAACCATTGTACAAAGTCTAGAATAACAAAAAATACGACTAATTGAAGTCCAATTGGCCAATTTGAAATATTGAACACTGCTAGACTTTTTGTTGTTATTCCTATTTCATTAAAAAGTAAGCCTAATGCCTTATAATCTCCACTTATTAAAATTGAAAAAATGAAAAAATTAAAAAACATGTAAAACCCATCCATCCAAAAATCTTTTCTGATAAATGATTGGTTTTTTCTCCAAGGAAAAATTATTTCAAGAAGCCAAACTACTAGTGAAATGACGATTAGTCCCCAAAAGTAATTGTTGTACCAAGGAACTTTAAATAATATGGAATCCAAAGTCCAATTTAAAGTTGAGGTAAATTCATTTATAAAGGCAGTAACATACTTTTCCATCATTGCTGATTTTGAAATGTCAATGTTGTTATAAAAACACCATCAAAAGCTCAATTTTTTGGGTGCAAGTAATTAAATTTATGCACATTAAGCAAATGTTTTAAATAAAAAAAGTTCTGTTTACTAAAAAATAGTGCTATTTAATCTTACTGGAAATATTCACAAAAAAGTTACACCCCATTCGTGGAATGTTATTCCAATCTGAATAGGTGGAATAGTAGGTGTCAAATACATTTTCGATTCCAGCTTTTAGATATAGATTTTGATTGCCAAAATAAAACTTATAAGAAGCATTTAAGTTTACAATTGCATAGGCGTCAGTTTCATTTTCACCATAATAACTACTAAAATTAATTTGTTTACTTGCTCCGTTTAAATTAACCTCAGCATCAAATAAATTCTTTTTAAAATGTAGTGCAGCTCTATATGAAAATGGGCTTATAAGCGGTAAATTGTTACCCTTATTATCTTTACCAATATTATAACTTAACATACCAGTTAATGTCCAAGAAGTAAAAGGTTTGTAACTCGCGTTTACACTTGTATTAATAATGTTTGCATGATCTAGTGCTGTATAAACTCTCACACCATCTGCTCCAATAGTCATTTGATCTAAATCGGGGTCAGTAATCCCAATAATATAATCCGAGATATAGAAATATGAAGCTTCAGCTCCAACTTTAAATTTATTAAAAGATTGATTTATGGTTGTATTAAATTCTAATGCCTTTTCATTTTTTAAATATGGATTCCCGATATAATCATAATTATCAAAACTATTATAAAGAAAAAAACCATACCCTTCAGAAACCGAAGGAGCTCTTTCTCCATAACCTAAGCTAAATAATAGTTTGGTGTTTTTAATAGACATATTGTATTGTGATACAAGATTATAAGTAAATCTTGTTTTTGAATCTTCTAAATCAGGATAAAATATACGTAGACTATTCAGTCCAAATTCATCTCCAATAGTTGCATTTTGAACTCCAAAACGTGCTGTAAATTTCAACTCTTTATTAGATCCTATTGAAAACCTGTCTTCACCATAAATTCCAGTATATAAAGTCCTAACATCTGGCCAAGTAAGCATAAACATACTGTTTTCATTGGGGTCGTTTGGATACATAGTCATTTCAGCTAACGATCTATTATAATAACCGTTTAAATTAAAAAGCATTCTATGTTTAGCTTTTTGAGCATACATTTTAGAATAAAAACCATAGGTATCACTCCACCCTGGCATGTCCATATGGATTGGCACATCTGGTCTTTTGGTGTCGTCCATAATATGCGTTATGGTATTATAATATAGCTTCGTGTCCCATTTTTGAATAGTCTTACTAATACTATCTTGTACATAATTAACGGAAGCAATTAAAGCTTCAGCTAATGAAACATCCATTGGTAATGCAGGATACCCAACATCTGTAGCTTTATCATAAATTACAGTTCCAATTAAAGCACCATTTTTACCGGTTTTTACACCAACAACTCCTGAAAGGTTATATTTTTCAAATTGAGAATACAAAACCTCTTCGTCTCCACCAGCAAAATAATTATCTGATTTTCTATAGATTCCATCTACATTCGTGAAGATTTTTGAATTTGAAAAATTAATCTCCGAACTAGCAACTCTTAAATTGCTATTAGTTTCATAACCTAAATCTACTCCAACATTAAAAGTTTCTTTATCAAATCCACTTTTTTGAAGTTTCATATCAATACCACCTCCAATTGTTGATCCATTTTCTGCTCCTTGTTGTCCAGAGGTTATCGCTACTTCTGAAAGATTAGAAACATCTACATAGGAAGTTGTAGGGTCCATTTTATCGGTACAAGCTCCAAATATTTGCATCCCATCAATAGTAATAGATAACCTTTCAGAAAGCATATTATTAATTGATGCTTCCCAAGCATAATTACCACGTTTGATCATGGTCACCTTATTAGACTTTTCTAGATATTCATCTATTGAAGAAAGTGGTTTAACTTGTTTTTGGTTTTTTAAATTCGACTTGCTAATAACTATCACTTCAGATAATCCAATAATTGAAGTAGAGTCTTGAGCTATGCTTTGTGAAAATAAATTAGAAGAAAATATAAATCCAAGTATTGTAAAAACAATGATGTTTTTCATAACATACATTTTATAA
>JAAEPP010000013.1 GCA_024232495.1 Flavobacteriaceae bacterium | reverse complement strand
GTTCGGGTCCCACTCCTGTCATTTTGTCGACATTCCTATGAAAGCTATTGGTTCTTGTATTATGCAACCATGCAGTTAGTATCTGCTACCCTTATGTATGACATTGATATTACAGTATACAGGCAGGATGGTCGAGTGGTCTAAGTCGCTGGTTTTAGGCACAAGTCACACCGATGTAGTAGGTTCCAGTTGCACTCCTGTCATTTTTTTGACATTCCTTTAAAAACTATTGCTGGTTAAATTTTGCAGAAATTTAGTTAGTATCGCCCATCAACATTCTTTTAATCGATGTTACATTGTAAAGGCAGGATGACCGATTGGTTGAACGCCCCAGTTGTAGGCACCAGACACTTTGCTGTCGTGGGTTCGAGTCCCACTCCTGTAATTTTGTTGACATTCCTACAAAACCAATTGCTGCTTGTATTTTGCACACATGCAGTAAGTATCTGTTTTCCTAATGCATGCCATTGACATTACAGTATACAGGCAGAATGATTGAGTGGTCTAAGGCGCTGGTTATAGGAACCAGTAATTTCGATGAGGTGGG
>JAAEPP010000012.1 GCA_024232495.1 Flavobacteriaceae bacterium | reverse complement strand
ATTATCTACATCAATTCCTACCACATTGTATCCCGGCAACAATTCTCTTAGATAGTCGAGGGCTGGCTCATCTACTTCAGGTCGGTAGGTTGGTACTATAATCGATTTATTTACAAAAACAGCGTTACTATAAGTACGATAATAACCTCCGGTATCAGGGTAACTCCCTGAGGTACTTGGTGGAGCATCAATCCATTTTATTTCATAAGGAGTACCAAAAGGAGATTGGAAATTACTTAAAACATAATCAATATTTTCCTCAATTTGTGGACCATCTGCAACTCCCTCCGGATATTTGCTGACTAGGATTGTTTCTTCATCTAAAAGCTTCATGTGCATATCGATATGATGAATCTCATCATAAGGTAAAGTTTCCATTTTAATATAGTTTTCAATTCCCATGTATGCATTCATAATGGCATCAATTTCGTCTTCTGTTTTAGCAGAGACATTATAAGGATTTCCTGCTTCATTTTCTTCTAAAATTAAATTTGAAGCAAATGCGTTGCCCAATCCATCAGACATATAATTACCGCCGGTATTTACCAGGTCATTTATTCCTGTATCGGTCACATAGATGGGCATGCCTATCATGTTTGCATGTTCGGTTGGCATGATATCATCTAAAGGTCTTGGCCGATTGTAAATCCAGTCGGTGAGTGCCCTCTCGCCCACATCCTCCGAGTAAATGGTATTTCCACCATAATCACGAATCCAAATACTATTACTCCCAGTGTTTAAAAACTCGACATTCGTTAAATCAACCCCTTGATTTGTTAAATAATTAGTAACGCTTGATTCATTTTGTGTTGTGATTAAAACTTTACATTCTTGAACACCAACTTCAACAATTTGACGTAATATATTTTGATAGGCATTGGTCCATCGTATTACTAGGTACTCCACTTCTTCCCATTCTGCTGCTGCTCTTACTGGACCCTCTGGAGGATCGGAAATTACAAGACTATTGAATTGAAATTGAGGTAATAGCTCTCTCTCTGTCTCCGTTAATCCTTTTGGAAGTTCTTCTTGTGCTGTTAGATAAAAAATAGAAAAAAACAGAATAATAAATGAATACGATTTCAGGGCTAAGTTTTTCATTTTTGGTAATTTATTTCCAAAGATAGTAATCCAACAGGTATTATTTTAAGTATTTCAAAAATTCATTTCTTGGAATTTCTTGAGCGCCAAGACTCTCTAAATGCTGGGTATACATTTGACAATCTATGAGTTTGTATTTTTTAGCTTGTATTTTTTTTACTAGATAATAGAAAGCAATTTTTGAAGCATCATTTTTCTTACTGAACATACTTTCTCCACAAAATATATTTTTTTCTTTTAAATCAATTCCATATAGCCCTCCAACTAACTGATCGCCTGACCAAACTTCTATAGATTGTGCATATCCTTTTTTATGAAGTTGAAGGTAAGCGGTTATCATATTTTTTGTTATCCAAGTACCTTGCTGTCCTTTTCTTTTAATTTTAGAGCAACAGTTTATAACTTCTTCAAAAGATTTATTATATGTTATGCTAAATTTCTTACTGAAAATTGTTTTTTTTAAACTTTTTGAAACTTTAAAGTTTTTTGGAAATAAAATCATACGAGGGTCTGGACACCACCACAATATAGGTTGACCTTCGTTAAACCATGGAAAAATTCCTGAACGATAGGCATGCAAAAGTCTTTCTACTGAAAGATCTCCTCCTATAGCTATTAATCCATCTTTGTCAGATTCGTTATGACTTGGAAACCAAATAGATTTAGATAATTGATACAATAGTTTTTTTTAAATAAAAAAACCTAAAAACTGTAAAATACTAATCTTTAGGTTTTTAATTAATAAAACTTTTTATTTAGAAGGGAAGGTCATCTTCTGCTTCTGTCTTAATGTTATCTGCAGCTTGAAAAACTTCCTCAGGTGGCATCGGGGGCATGTCTGGCGATCCAGCTGTTGCCATATTTTCAATTCTCCAACCCTGTATAGAATTAAAATATTTAACTTCGCCTTGTGGATTTGTCCATTCTCTTCCTCTTAAATTGATGCTGATTTTCACATCTTGACCAACTGAAAAATTGTTTAGCAAGTCTGTTTTGTCTTGAACAAACTCTACCATTATAGATTGCGGATATTGCTCTGCAGTAGTTACTACAACCTCTCTTTTTCTAAAACCATTACTACCAAATTCCTGCGTTTCGCCAATTAATTTGATCTTTCCTTGTACTTCCATCTTAATTTATATTATTAGTTACTTTATTTTCATTAAATCTATAGCTAAAAGCAATTTAAACGCATTCAAAATTGTTCCTTTTTGCAACATATCTTGTGCTAGCTTATGTATATTTTCTTTAGTTCTTGTTTGAATATCAAAAGATTTTTCAACCTTTAAACTTAAATATTCTTTGACTTCATTCGTAGTGGGGATCCTTTCAGAATTTCCTAGAATTCCAAGATCATTTCCTGTTAGGATCGTACTATTTTTTATTGATATTGGGAGCGCATCTACTCCTATTCCTCTTGTTTTTATTGGCTTAATTACTTCAAACATTCCCTCCCTAGAACGGTTATACCAGTTACCCCCCATTCTAGCTACAGCGTCTATTTTATTTGCATCTATCTTTCCATCTGCATCTAAAATAGTTTCTTTTATGTGTAATTTTACTACTTCTGCGATTATTAAATTTCCTGCACCTCCCTGATTTCCTAAAGCAATAACATCATTTACTTTGCACTCAAACTGAACTGGTGCTTCTTGTACCCGTGGAGGTTTTACAATATCCGAAGCTACCTCAGTTAGTCCTGATTTTAAAAATTCATTAACTCCGGCAGGGTATTCGGTAGAGGATAATGACATTTGTTGAACCATATCGTAATTTACGATATTAATTACGACCTCTTTGGTGATTAAAATATTTTCTAGAGTATGTTTAGTTGTATTATCTCTCACTCTTCTTGCTGGTGAAAAAACTAAAATTGGTGGATTAGCGCTAAATACATTAAAAAAACTAAAGGGTGACAGATTAACATTCCCGAGATCATCTACAGTGCTTGCAAAAGCAATTGGGCGCGGGGAAACAGCACTTAATAAATAACCATGCAATTTTCCGGTACTAACTTCTTGTGGTAAGATTGATAACATCATAACAAAGATATTGAAACGTCATCTTGTGTAAAAATATGTTTATACAATAATATCAACATATTTACTTTATATTTACTCGAAGCATTGATAAAATCTATATTAAAACTAGTATGCTAAAAAATAACTCATTTAATCGTTGGCTATTATTTATTTCTTCAGTAGGAATTATATTTTTAATCATATGGAATACATTTTCGTTTTTCAAGATTTTAAAAGAAAATGAACGAATAAAAATGGAGATATGGGCAACTGCACAAGAAGATATCAAAAAAAGTGATCAATTAAAATTAAGTTTTAGTGAAACATCGCTTGAAGTATTACAAAGTAATACGACGACCCCGATGATATCGTACAGTCCAAAAGAAGAAACTTATATTCATAGAAATATTCCTGAAAGTGAGATTAATACTGCTGAAAAAAGAAAAGAACTAATCAACCGGTTTACAGAAGAATATGAGCCTATAGAGGTATTTTATAACAACGAATTATTACAAATTATCTATTTCGGAAATTCTCCATTAATAAATAAAATTAAATATTATCCCATTGCACTCATTTTTATAATGCTGCTTTTCTTTTTTGCTATTTACTTCTTTTTTAGAACTGCAAGAGCATCTGAACAAAACAAGCTTTGGGCAGGAATGGCTAAAGAAACAGCTCATCAAATTGGCACACCACTTTCGTCTTTGGTAGGATGGACTGAGATATTAAAATCTGAAAATGTAGATCCCTCTTACATTCTCGAAATGGAAAAAGATATAGAAAGATTAAAAACGATTACTGACCGTTTCTCTAAAGTTGGTTCTGTTCCTACTATGAAAATTGCTGATGTAGTTAAAGAGACTAAAACTTCTTTTGATTACCTTCAAAGACGTTCATCCAAACTAATAAACTTCTCCATTGATCTTCCAGATGTTCCTTTAACAGTTAATTTAAATCCTCAATTGTATAGTTGGACCATCGAAAATATTGTTAAAAACGGAATAGACGCAATGAAAGGCAAAGGAGACATTCATATATCTATTACTAGCAATTTAAAATCTGCTTTTATAAGAATATCCGATACCGGAAAAGGTATACCTAAAAAGGATTTTTATACTATTTTTTCACCAGGAGTTACCACTAAAAAAAGAGGTTGGGGCCTAGGGCTATCCTTAGCTAAAAGAATTATTGAAGGGTATCATAAAGGAAAAATCAGAGTTTTAAAAAGTAGTGTAGATGAGGGAACTACTATGGAAATTATGTTACACCTTAAGGAGGTAGAGTCTTTATAAACTATCGAAGTTGATTTGTATTTTTTTTGCTAGATTAATAAATTCCTCATCAGTCAATACTACTTTAGACGTAAAAGACATATCTTTTAAATGATTCATGGGGATTAAATGTATATGAACATGCGGAACCTCAAGACCAATGACTGTCATTCCAACACGATTACATTCAATTGTTTTTTCCAAAGCCAGACACACCTTTCTTGAAAAATTCATCAAGCCACTGTATGTTTTCTCGTCTAAATCTAATAAGCGATCGACTTCTTTTTTTGGAATACAGAGTGTATGGCCTTTTGTATTGGGATTGATGTCTAAAAAAGCGAAAAAGTTCTCCGTCTCTGCTATTTTGTAGCAAGGAACTTCTCCATTGATTATCTTCGTAAAAATAGACATCAAATTTTAAACTCTAGTAATTTCTAAGACGTCAAATTTCATTGTTCCATTTGGAACAATAACTTCGGCCACATCTCCAACTTCTTTTCCTAATAAACCTTTCCCAATGGGTGAATCTACCGATATTTTTCCTGCAGCTAGATCAGCTTCACTCTGCGCAACTAATTTGTAAGTCATTTCCATTCCATTGGTGGTATTTCTAATTTTAACGGTAGAATGGATTAAGGCTTTCGAGGTATCTAATTGCGATTCGTCAATAATTCTAGCAGTTGACAAGGTAGCTTCTAGTTTAGAAATGTGCATTTCTAGCATTCCTTGAGCTTCTTTGGCAGCATCATATTCTGCATTTTCACTTAAATCGCCTTTATCTCTTGCTTCAGCTATTGCTTGTGAAGCTTTGGGTCGCTCTACATCTTTTAATTGATTTAATTCGTCCCTTAATTTTTTTAATCCTTCCGCAGTATAATATGAAATTTTACTCATAATTCTTCATTTTAATATTTTTTTACTGTGTTTCTTTAATTTTTTTCTTCATCTTTCACAGTAATAAAAAAATCCCACACGAGATGGGATTGTACCCTACAAAGATACTAAAAAATAAAATATCAGCTGGTTTTTATTGTACTTTTGACTTTTAATTAAAAAAAAATGAAAAATATATTATTTAGTTTACTGATAGTACTAAATTTAGTTTCATGCAGTAATAATGATGATAATAACCAAAATCAAAACCCGTATTTTGCGATTCTTCCAGTCAACATCAATTTAAACTTGAATTTACCCGAATATTCTGCATTAAAGTTTCCAGGGAATTCTATTATTTATACAAATCAGGGAATCAGAGGAATTGTTATTTACTGTGTGACTGAAAATCAATATATTGCCTCAGAATTAAGCGATCCCAATCACATTCCAAACAGTTGTTCTCGAATGATTGTAGAGGGGATTATTGCGTCTTGTCCCTGTGAAGACGGCAATAGTTACGATATTATTACTGGTCAATTTACCCCTCAAACAAATGACAAATATCCAATGGTACAATATCGAGCAGTGCGCAATGGAGATGTTGTAAATATCTTCAATTAAATTAAAATTTTACCGTTGCACCTACTAAAAAATTAATAGTTGCCTGAGGATAATAACCTGTACCCTCAATAGTTGTGGTGGTGGTTGGATCTGTCCAGGTATCATCATACGTGTAATAATATCCATTTGATGCGTATTTTATATTAAAAATATTATTTACAAGTCCTGTTACCACTATTTCTCTTAAAAATGGAATCTTGTCAATCGTATAAGAAACATTAAAATCGTTTACAAAATAAGCATCTAATTTAGAGACATCACTATCTACATTCCCCATATATTGTTCGCCAACATATTTAGTATACAGGCCTAATTGTAAGTTTGTAATGGGTTCGTATTCAAATTTATTTCCAGCTACAATGTTTGGAGAGAATGATAAATTTGTCGTCCCTAAATTTACCAATTCACCATCAATAGGCGATACAAAATCTAAATTTTTATTACTACTTAAAGCAAGATTTGGTAACATTCTAAAATTATCACAAATTAAAAATGTCGCATCTATTTCTACACCTAAACGATAGCTTTTTCCACTTGTAGCTCTTAGAGGAGCTCCTGTATCGTCAATAGCTCCTGTTAATACCAACTGGTCTTTATAATTCATAAAATAAATATTAGTGTTTATAATATTTTTTTGGGCTTTAAATCGCCATCCTAGTTCATAATCATCTAATTTTTCAGGCTTGGTTATTCCGTTTTCAAAGTCAGCTCTTCTCGGTTCTCTATGGGCTCTACCATAGGAAGCATATAACTGATTCTTATCGCTTAATTCATAAGTTAAACCAGCTTTTGGATTAAAGAAATTATATTTCTCATCCACTTCTAGTGGTACTCTATCTGAAGTTAAGCCTGTAGTTTTATAGGTTAAAAACCTTCCCTGTAAATCTCCGTAAGCACTCCATTGTTCATTAATTTTATAAGTAGCTTTAGCAAATACAGTAAATTCATCTTTCTTACCATTTCCTTCATAATAACGATCTCTTATTTCTGAGTTACTAGCATACTTAGCCCAAATTACTTCACCAAAGTGATCTCCATCGTAATGACTATAAAATGCTCCAGTAGACACCTCTAAATTTTCTTTTACGTAATTTACATTTGCATTAATAACATAAAAATCATTGTCCAACCAACGCCTACGAATTAAATCGGTTGTATTTATAACCTCTCCTCCTATCTCAATAGATTCAAAATCATAGAACTCAAAATCTTCATCTTCTTTATATTGCTCATAATATCCACGACCATAAGTATAATTTAAACCTAAATTAGTAGTCCAATTACTATTGATTTTCTGATTCCAAAACAATTGATAATGATCTTGAGAATAATTATCGGTTTCATTGTCATAAAACTTAACATTTCCATCATCATCTGTATATATCCCTGCTGGATTATAGGTTCTATCGATTTCTAAAGTTTCGGCATCAATACCATACCACGCTTGGTATGTTTTTTCCTTACCTCCAAATACCAATGCTTTAATTAATGTATTGTCATTTATAAAAGCACCCTGCAAGAAATAGGATTTTAAATCTGATGAGGCCCTGTCGATATATCCATCAGAAGTAATTTTAGATAGCCTTCCTGATACTTCAAAGTGGTCATTTAACAACCCTGTACTAAATTTTACATTGTATTTTTGGGAATTAAAAGATCCACCTGCGATACCTATTTCACTGAAAGCATTGTCGGATACCCCATCGCTCAGGATATTTAAACTAGCTCCAAAAGAACCTGAGCCATTGGTTGAAGTTCCAACACCTCTTTGTAATTGTAAGTTTTCAATAGATGATGCGAAATCTGGCATATTTACCCAAAAAGTTCCCTGACTTTCAGAATCATTATAAGGAATTCCGTTAATCGTAATATTTACTCTTGAGGCATCACTACCCCGAACTCGAATGTAAGTATAACCAATACCGGCACCGGCATCTGAAGTAGTTACAACAGAAGGTAAATAGTTTAATAGGACTGGAATATCCTGACCTAAATTAGTTTTCGCTAATTCTTCTTTATCTACATTGGAATGAGTAATGGGTGAATCGGTATCGACTCTAATGGATTTTACTAAAACCTCATCTAATATTTGAGTTTTAATAGTATCTTGAATTTTTTCTTGAGCATTTAAATTAACTAACATTAAACTTAAAGCTACGGTACAGAGTAATTTTTTCATAATAAAAAATAAATTAAATAATAGAGGTAATTATTTTTTGTTATGTGTTGCGAAAGACTTTCTTTCAATTTTCCTAAACAGCATTACCTGTTCTAGGTTCTATGGGTATAATCTCAGCTTTTTAAAGCACCCCTTGAGATGAGCTACAAAAATAGACAATTAATCTATTTTAGGTAATTTTCTGTTTATTTTTTTTAAGGTGATTTTCTTTTTTTGTTGTAATCGTTTTTCAATCGATGCTTTGGATGGTTTTGTTTTTTTTCTAGATTTATTTTTAACTAAGTTAAATTTTAACAATTCAATTAATCGATCAATTACTAAAATTTTATTTTGATGTTGACTCCTTGAATTACTACTAGAAATACTAATATAGCCTCCCGAAGATATTTTTTTACGAAGTTTTATACCGAGTAATTCTTTTTCGTCACCATTTAAGCCTTTTGAATTTTGAATATGAAAACTAACCAATACTTTGGAAGAAGTTTTATTTACATGTTGACCTCCTGGACCGCTACTTTTTGTAGCTTTAAAATTAAATTCATTTATAATAGTTTCAGTATCCATCTTGGGTGCTATCAATTTTGAGAATGAGGTCGATGCTCTTTATGAAGTAAATCGTTAACCGTTTTTACTGGGTTAAAAGTTTTTAATGGCACCTCAACAAAAGCAGAATTCCAATAAGCCATAGCTCCGTTCCAAAGTCCAGGTAATTCGAGAGCCTTTAATGATTTTCCATCTTGCGATTTAGTGGTAATAATGCCTGATTTAGGGTCAACGAATTTTGATAAATCAAATTTTTGACCCTTATAATTTTTAAGCCCACAAACAAGATCTACAGGATTAAAATGAGTGGCACTTTTAACAATGGCTTGATGATCCTGATTATTTGAATCAATTTGAGACATTTCTACGATTTGAAGTGTTGGTGGAGTATTGCCATTTTGTACCCAAAAAGGACCGCCGCCTGGTGCCCCTGTATTTTTGACTAAACCACAAACCCTAAGGGGTCTATTGAATATTTTTTTCATGGTAACAGAAGTCAGAATTGATTCTCTATTATTCAATTCATCCCTCAAAAAAGATTTCATTTCATTAAGTTTTTCTGCTGAGGTATTTTTTTTGTCTAACAAAACCAGATATGAAAAGATTTTCTTTGGTAACCACAGTACTTTTCCTCCTAGTGCTCGTTTATAATAAGCAACTTCGTCAACAGATTGGTCTGCAACTACATTATCAATATTTTTTATAAAAACTATATCTGCGTCAATTTCATTCAGATTTTGAATTAAAGCTCCATGCCCTGAAGGCCTTGTTACACAATTGTTATTAACATTTTTAAATAACGTATTGTCATTATTTACCGCTATGGTATCTGTTT
>JAAEPP010000011.1 GCA_024232495.1 Flavobacteriaceae bacterium | reverse complement strand
TGTGAGCCCGATAGGATTCGAACCTATGACCGCCTCCTTAGAAGGGAGGTGCTCTATCCAGCTGAGCTACGAGCCCATTTTAGTTTACAAAATGGTTTCTTTTGCGGCTGCGAATATACAAATTATATTAAAAAAGGATTGATTTTTAAATTAAATATTTACGTTAATACTAAGCAAAGGACCTTGAAATATCAGACTAAATTTACCATCCCAATTGGACTTGTCAATTGTTGCAGTAAAATCAAAATAACGATAGTTAATTGCTACTCCAACGTTTTTATGAAACTGGTAATTTAAACCAGCTCCTAAGCCCCATAAACCACCAGAATATTCGCCAATGGTTAAGGCAAACCAATCAACTCTTGTTGTAAGCATCCATTTGGGATGTGGTGCATAAAAATACCAAGCACCTATATTGGGTAGGGGAGCAACTACACTCACCGAATTTCGTTTAAACTCAGTAGTTGCATTTTCTCCTGTATCATTATTGTTTAAGTATGCATATCCTTCAATATAGGTTTTTACATCTAAAACATGTGCGCCAAGCCCCATGCCTAATTCGTGCTTTTGCCCCTTTGAAATTGTTCTTCCAAACAAAAGACGAAACATTGTTAAATCTAATCCTAGTTCGAGTCCAGCGCCACCATCGTATAGTTGATCGTTCCATTCAATTTGATCGTCAATGGTTCTTTTAATTCCGTTTCCAACAGCAAAATAGTCAGCACTTAAAGACCACTTTCGAGAAAATCTCCAATTGAAATTTAAAAAAAGTGTCAATTCATTTTCGTTAAAATTAGCCTTTTCGCTAAAGTCAATAATTTCATTCTCAGAAGAACCATTCACCAAAACTTTAATTCCTTTATTAGAACTATATAAACCAGCTTGAACACTAAAACGATCTTTTAGTAGGGAGTGTTTATCTTGAGTATGGGTATTTGTTAGGGTATCTAAGTTTTTTTTAGGAGTATTTTCTTGAGCGTGGACGAAGTCATTAAAATTTAAAAAAATAAATAATATTAAAGTCCAATTCCAAAATTGTTTCATTAGTAAAGATTTATGTTGCAATCTAAGTTAATATTAATTTATGAAAATTATAAAAAAATTACAGGATTATTAAAACTCAACTCAAAATAAAAAAAGCCTAATTATACAATTAGGCTTTTTGGTCGGGGTGGCAGGATTCGAACCTGCGGCCTCCACGTCCCAAACGTGGCGCGATAACCGGGCTACGCTACACCCCGAATAGGTTATCTAGAAATTTAATTCTATTTTTTGATGCGGAGAGGAAGGGATTCGAACCCCCGGTACCCGTTAGAGTACAACTCCTTAGCAGGGAGCCCCGATCGACCACTCTGGCACCTCTCCAATTTTTAGTGAATAAACACCTTAAATTGCGGATGCAAATCTACTTTAACATTTGTAATAACGCAAACAAAAAGGATGCTTTTTTTTTAAATTTTGTAGGAAGTTTGTTTTCAAGCTTTTGTACTGTCTATAACAATTTTATTATTGTTTAAATCTGTCGTGAAAAACAGATAACAATCTCCGCCATCGGTAATTTTTAATTTTTTTCTAAGGTTGGCTACACTTTCTGGAAAATTTCGAGTACTTATATTGGCTTTTTTTATGGTTTTTAACTCTTTTAATTCCTTTTTATTGAAGTTGTAAACACGTTTAATTAAAAAACGTCTTCCTGGAAACGCCTTCAAATTAGTAGAAGTATATAAATGACTGTTTTGATGTAATTTATTAATCGAATAACGATCTGATACTAAATTAAACGCACCACTTTTCATAATCGCAGCATTGGGCACATATAAATATTTTTCTGGTAATGAAAATTTAGGTGTACAACTATCTTCTAAACGATAATTAAACTTTTGAGATTCCTGCTTATCAATATTAATTGTATTAATTTCTATAGCTTCGTTGTTATCCTTTTGAAGTAACCATAACAGTTCTTTTACTTCATTATTAACCGCTACAATATGAATTTGTGATACCATTTTAAGCTCTTTAATTCCTTGAGTGATATCCAACATTGGAGAGGTTTTTATTAGAAGACGTTCCGTACTCGTAAAGAGTTGATTGATTTCTTTAGGAATATTGGGCTCACAATCAATCAAACGAAAAACTTTTCCCTTATCTGCATGACGACGAGAAGGGTCAATGTAGATCAAATCATACGAATTTTTAGCTAATTCGTTTAAACCATTCTTAGCTACACATGTAATATTTGATTTTTTAAGTTGTTTAAAATTATGCGCAGCAATAGCCGATAAACACTCATCCTTTTCGTAATGAATAACAGCAGTAAAATGTTTTGAAAAATAAAAGCTATCGACTCCAAACCCACCAGTTATATCCGCCATAACGTTTCCTTTTACAAGAGTTGCCTTATATTCTGCAGTAATTTCTGAGGAAGTCTGTTCTAAATTTAGTTTTGGCGGATAATATATGCCATCCTTTAGAAACCAAGTGGGTAATTTATGTGCTACTTTATCTCTACTTTCAATTTGTTGTATAAGATCTTTAATTTTTACGCTAGGAAACGGACTTCCGGAAAAAGCAAGCGCTGAAATACTTTTACTATTAGTAATTATAAATTCCTGAATTTTTGGAGATAATATGTTTTTATTGATACAAATACTATATACCTTTAGTTAATTTTTGTACAATTTGATTATCAGATAAAAACTCCTTTAAAATAACTTTTATAACGGTATAAACAGGGATTGCTACAATTAAACCAATAATGCCAAAGAGGACTCCTGCAATCATAATGACAAGAAAAATTTCGAGTGGATGCGATTTAACACTTTTTGAAAATATAAAAGGCTGACTGAAAAAATTGTCGACAAGTTGACCAATCGTAAACCCAATCAAAACATATATTGTTTTTGGTAAGATCACCGATTGAAAGTCGCTTCCAATAAAACTAGTCATCGTAAGAAAAGTCATTAAAAAAGCACTAATAATAGGGCCTACGTATGGAATTAAGTTTAACAATGCACATAAAAATGCAATCACAATAGGATTATGCACTCCAAAAATAAGTAAGACGATGGTGTAAATGACAAAAAGAATTGTAATCTGTAAAATGAGTCCAACAAAGTATCTTGATAGAAGATCTTTAATTTTATTCATTGATCGTTTAGTTCCCTCAACATTACGATCTGTTACAAAAGTTAAAACTCCATGCTGTAGTAATTGACTATCTTTTAACAAGAAAAATGATATAAAAATAATAGAGAAAAGAGCGATACTAAAACTTCCAAAACCACTTAAAACAGAATTTAAAAAATTGGGAATTATGGTATAGTCAATTTTTGAAAAAATACTATTTTTTGTTAATGATTGCCCGAAATCAATATCCTTATTTGATAAATAACTAATAATTTTCTGGTTTAAACTCTCCATACTGCTTTGTAATTCTGTTATATTCAGTAAAGAAAGATTATGACCCTGCTCCATTACCAATGGAATAAACAAACCTACGATACTCGTAAGAAGTCCCATTAAAAAGATCATAGTTACAACTACAGCAATCGTATTATTAAATTTAAACTTATTTTTTAAAAAAGTAACGATTGGCAACCCAATTAGCGAAATAACAGCAGCAATAATGATATAAAATATAATAGCTTGAATTTTGTATATAAACAATAGTAATAATGAAACTCCTAACGTGTAGGCAATTGCTCTTAAAATTCCTTTGGTAATATCTTTTGATGTCATTTTTTGGAAGTATAAAATTTATTAATAATCGTGTTTAATGCTATAGAGGAAGCTTGTACTACATTCATACTACTGTTAATTCCGAACATTTGAATGTGTGTACAAATATCACTAAATTTCAGTACATCCGCCGATACGCCCTCTTGTTCATTGCCCACGATTAAAGCTATTTTATAGGTAGCTATCGTTTCGAGTAACTCTATCGATTGGCTTGAATTAGTAATTTCTAATGAAACAATCGTATAACCCTTTTTTTTTAATTCTTTTACTTTATCTAAGGTATTCGTTTCTATCGAAAATGGCACATTAGTTTGAGTATTCCTAGCTGTTTTTTTTAATCGGGGTGAATCAAAATTTATAAGTGAATTACAGAAATAAATTTTTTCAATTCCAAAAGCTTCACAAACTCTAAACAAAGAACCTACATTAGCAGGACTCTGTAGGCCATCTGCAACTAAAGTCAATGGAAATTTTCTTTGTGCTTGATTAGATTCCGTATGCGACAATTGCTTATTCATTAATTCAAAAATGCATAGTTGATAATATTAGCTCCCATTTGTAAGGCTTTAAGTCGTATTTCTTGGGGATCATTATGAATTTCTGAGTTTTCCCAACCATCTCCTAAATCACTTTCGTAAGTATAAAGTAATACAATTCTTTCTTCAACATAAATTGCAAAAGCTTGAGGCCTATTTCTATTATGTTCATGAATTTTTGGGAGCCCAGTTGGGAAAGAAAAAGGTTTATTAAATAGCGGATGGTTTTTAGAAATTTCTTCTAATTTTTTATCAGGAAATACTTTTATGAGCTCTTTCCTTAGATACTGGTCCATCCCATAATTATCATCGATATGTAAAAACCCTCCACTAAGTAAATAGTCTCTTAAATTTTTAGCATCGTCATCGGTAAAATATACATTACCGTGTCCAGTCATATGTACAAAAGGATAGTCAAATAAATCGACACTGCTAGGACTTACTACTTTTGGTTTTTTATTGATAGTAGTGTTAATATTATCATTGCAAAATTTGATTAAGTTAGGCAAGGCTGTTGGATTAGCATACCAGTCTCCACCACCAATATATTGAATTACAGCAATATCTTGTGAGAATAACTTGGTGCTCATAAAAAACATTAAAATAAGTATGGTTCTGTAATGCATAGTTTCAAAAATACAACTTCTATAGAAGTTTCAATTATATTAAATTGGACAAAAATCATTCATTTATAAAAGCAACACTATGGCAGGCTACTACCGCTGCGGTTTCGGTTCGAAGTCTACTATTACCTAATGATATAGGAGCAAAACCAATACGAAGCGATTTATTGATTTCATCGCTAGAAAAATCACCTTCCGGTCCAATAAGTATGGTAGTATCTCCTCTTTTTTTCAAAACGCTTTTAAGAGTTTTTTTACTAGTTTCTTCACAATGAGCAATAAGTTTCTGTTGAGTATTATTTTCTTGTGATATCAAGAAATTTTTGAATGTTGTGGCCTTATTTAATTTAGGCAAATACGACTTCAACGATTGCTTCATAGCACTTTGTATTTTTTTTTCAAAACGATCTAAATTTATGATCTTTCGCTCACTATGATCACATATAATAGGTGTAATTTCTGTAATTCCAATTTCTGTAGCCTTTTCTAAAAACCACTCATAACGATCATTTAGTTTTGTTGGAGCAACCGCTAAATGTAAGCTGTAAGGTAATTGATCTACAGATTTTATATTAATTACTTCGCCAATACATTTTTTTGGGTTTGCTGTTAAAATAATTATTTCGAAAAAATCACCTTTCCCGTTAGTAATCGATAATTGATCACCTTCTGATTTTCTTAAAACTTTTATGATATGCTTACTTTCACTTTTATCAAAAGTAAACGCTTTTGTGTTGTTATCTAT
>JAAEPP010000010.1 GCA_024232495.1 Flavobacteriaceae bacterium | reverse complement strand
ATAGCCTAGGTCGGCCATTGATTTAGCAACAGCTTTTGCAACAGCTATTTGCCGGTCTTTGTTAACTACAACGATGTCTTTTCCTTTTTCAAGAATTCCTAAATCATAGGCTTCATGTGCAGAGGTAGATACCTTTGCCATTCCTATCGTTAAAAAATATTCTTGAAGTACATTTAATTCTACATCATTTTTGTGAAATAAATCGCTGGCTCTCAATGCCATTTCTTTGGAGCCACCACCACCAGGAATGACACCGACACCAAATTCTACTAGACCAATATAACTTTCTGCAGCTGCCACCACACGATCTGCGTGAAGCGTCATCTCACAACCGCCGCCTAGAGTCATTCCTTGTGGGGCAACAACCGTTGGAATCGATGAGTATCGCAATCGCATTACCGTATCTTGAAAATACTTAATGGCCATATTTAATTCGTCATATTCTTGTTCGACAGCCATCATAAAAATCATTCCAATATTGGCACCAACAGAGAAATTTGCACCTTGATTTCCAACGACTAGTCCTGAAAAATCTTTTTCTGCAATGTCGATCGCTTTATTTAGTCCTGCCAGTACATCGCCGCCAATAGTATTCATTTTACTTTGAAATTCAACATTTAAGATACCTTCTCCTAAATCTTCAACAACGCAGCCACTATTTTTAAATACCTCGTTGGATTTTCTGATATTATTAAGAATAATAAAAGAATCTTGACCAGGGACTTTGATATGTTTTTTTTGAATGATATCGTAATAGTAAGTCGCCCCATTTTTGACGGTATAAAATGATTTTATTCCAGAAGCTAGCATATCGGTTACCCACGCAGCGGGTTCTTTTCCAACTTCTTTCATTAATTCAATTCCTTTTTCAACTCCTATAGCATCCCAAATTTCGTAAGGACCATTTTCCCAGCCAAAACCAGCTTTCATAGCATCATCAATTTTATAAAATTCCTCTGAAATTTCAGGAATTCGCTTGGAAACATAGGCAAACATTAAAGCAAAACTTTTTCGATAAAATTCTCCTGCTTTATCCTTTCCGGCGATTAAAATTTTAAAACGATCAATTACCAGGTCAACGCTCTTGGTTAATTCGAGAGTAGGAAAATTTGCTTTTTTTCCTTTGCGATATTCTAACGTTTCAAGGTCTAAACCAAGAATCATATTTTTACCATTTTCTCCTTTTACTTTTTTGTAAAACCCTTGACCAGATTTACTTCCTAACCAATTGTTTTCCATTAGTGTGTTGATAAACTTTGGAAGCTTAAATACTTCAAGTTCTTCATCTTCTGGACAATTTTCGTAGATACCATTTGCTACATGAACTAGGGTGTCTAATCCAACAACGTCAACTGTGCGGAATGTTGCAGATTTTGGTCTTCCTATTACGGGTCCCGTTAATTTATCTACTTCTTCAATAGTCAAGCCCATTTCTTTCACTAAGTGAAAAAGACTTTGTATGCCATAAATACCGATACGATTTCCAATGAATGCTGGAGTGTCTTTGGCAATTACAGTTGTTTTTCCTAGATATTTTTCACCATAATTATTTAAAAAGTTTAATACTTCTGTTGAGGTATTTGGACCAGGAATAATCTCAAACAGTTTCAAATATCGAGGTGGGTTGAAAAAGTGTGTTCCACAGAAATTTTCCTGAAAATCACTGCTTCTACCTTCGTTCATGAATTTGATGGGTATCCCTGAGGTATTACTTGTAATTAAAGTTCCTGGAGTTCTATATTTATCTAATTTTTCAAACACCTGCTTTTTTATATCCAATCGTTCTACAACAACTTCGATAATCCAGTCCACCGATCCTACTTTTTCGATATCGTCTTCTAAATTACCGGTAGTGATCCTGCTTGCGAATTTTTTATGGTATAGGGGTGCTGGTTTTGACTTGATAGATGCAGCTAACGCGTCATTCACGAGTCGGTTTCTGACCACTTTGTCTTGGAGTGTAAGTCCTTTTGCTTCTTCTTTTTCAGTAAGTGAGAAAGGAACGATGTCCAGTAATAAAACTTCTACACCAATATTTGCGAAATGGCAAGCTATACCGCTTCCCATAATTCCAGAACCGATAACGGCTACTTTATTAATTCTTCTTTTAGACATATGATAATCTATTTTAACTTATAAGTATATTTTTTTAGAATTTATTAATTCTAAAATCGTGTTAGTTACTTTTTTAAATGCTTTTAAATCTTCTGGTGATACAGCTTTGTTAACCGCTTCGTCAAAACCAATCACCACTTTTTTTGAAAAATCTCTCATTTCGACCCCAAATGGAGTTAAATGAATTAAAACTCCTCTGCCATCGAGCGGGTTGGGTTTACGATGGATAAGTCCTTTTTCTTCCATAGCCTTTAATGTGCGGGAGAGGCTGGTAGCTTCAATTCCCATTTTAGGACCCAATGAAGTAGAGGGTGTTCCTTCCTCTGGATCAATACTTATTAATGCAAACCCGGTGGCCATGGTACTTCCTTTTTTTCCAGCTTCTTCATTATACATTTTGGTTACACCCATCCAAGTAGATATTAGGAGATAATCTATCGTTTTTTCTTTAATAAGAAAAAAAAAAAAAAAAATACTATGCATGCATAGTATTTTGTGTTTATTTTTATTTATTTTTATTAATAAATATTTGAATTATAAAATTTTATAAATATGTCTAATAAAATAAAATTTCTATGGGATTTTAGGGGGCCAAATTCATTACGAATTGCTGAACATCATTGTATTCATTTAAAAGAGTACGCTGCAAAAGAAAAGCTTGATTATTATCAAATTGAAAAACAAATAATTTCTGAAATGTATACCATAGCTTATTTAATCATCGATAAAACAGACATGGATCTTCACCGGAAATTACTACAGCCACATCGAGGACAAATCGTAAAATAAGAGTAACACTCGTTTAAAAATAAAGGTGCCTATGTGT
>JAAEPP010000009.1 GCA_024232495.1 Flavobacteriaceae bacterium | reverse complement strand
GTCAAGGTCTCGTTCGTTAACGGAATTAACCAGACAAATTACTCCACCAACTAAGAACGGCCATGCACCACTACCCGTAGAATTATGAAAGAACTTCAATCTGTCAATCCTCTCTACGTCTGGACCTGGTAAGTTTTCCCGCGTTGAGTCAAATTAAGCCGCAGGCTCCACTCCTGGTGGTGCCCTTCCGTCAATTCCTTTAAGTTTCAACCTTGCGGCCATACTCCCCCCGGAACCTAAAAGCTTACGATTTCTCTTTGGGTTCTGACGGGGTCGGCTTGTTGGCAACATCCACCAAGCCCCAGCTGGCATCGTTTATGGTTGGGACTACGACGGTATCTGATCGTCTTCGATCCCCCAACTTTCGTTCTTGATTAAAGAAAATATCCTTGGTGAATGCTTTCGCAGTAGGCAGTCTTCAGTGAATCCAAGAATTTCACCTCTGGCCACTGAATACTAGCACCCCCAACCATCCCTATGAATCATTACATCAATTCGATAAACCAACAAAATTGAACCGAAGTCCTATAATATTATTCCATGCTAATAGATACACAGCAATTACCTGCTTTGAACACTTCCTTTTTTTCAAAGTAATTGATCCAGTTCCCGCCAGAAGTGTTCAATAAAGAACATCAACAATAGCAGTTACTGATACAGATGACAGACTCGCACCAACTCTCACTTTCTTTTCACAGAAAGCGGGTCAGGCGTATCATGTCAGAAATCCAACTACGAGCTTTTTAACTGCAACAACTTTAATATACGCTAGTGGAGCTGGAATTACCGCGGCTGCTGGCACCAGACTTGCCCTCCACTTGATCCTCGTTAAGATATTTAAATTGTACTCATTCCAATTACCAGACCTAAAGAGGCCCGGTATTGTTAATTCTTGTCACTACCTCCTTGTGTCGAGATTGGGTAATTTGCGCGCCTGCTGCCTTCCTTGGATGTGGTAGCCGTTTCTCAGGCTCCCTCTCCGGAATCAAACCCTAATTCCCCGTTACCCGTTAACGCCACGGTAGTCCGCTACACTACCGTCAAACTGATAGGGCAGAAATTTGAATGAAAAATCGCAGAAACAAAAGATCTTGCGATTCGAAATGTTACTAGAATTCAACACAACAGAAATACCGAAATATAACATTAATTTTATATCTAATAAATACATTCAATTACAACTGACAAAATTATCAACAGATATTGAACTCTACGCATGTATTAGCTCTAGAATTACTACGGGTATCCATGTAGAATAACTTACTCCATCAAATAAATAATAACTGATATAATGAGCAGTATGCAGTTTCACAATATAAATGCTTACACTTAGACTTGCATGGCTTAACCCTTGAGGCAAGCATATGACTACTGGCAGGATCAACCAGGTATTCATTGAACATCATATACGCTAACACTTTATGCATTAAGCATACTAGTTTCTTTAATTCGACTGTGAATGAACATTACTGATTACTATCATTATAAATGTACACAATCGAAAAGCAGTAAAGACATCACCATTCATTAACACTCAAGAATAAAAGTGTATTAGAAAAAGATATTCTTATCTAACTATATAGAAAGCATGTAAGTGTAAGTTAAGTTTCAATCTGCGAAAGCAATTTTTACAAAAAATACCCATAAAAAATACATTCGTTTACATGACGTATTAATATAGTAAATGTGTACAAAAACCGTAGTTATTATTTTATTATTAAACAATTGATCATTCAAATGAGTAGAATATTATTAATCAATTCAAACAAGCAAACTAATATAACCAAGAACATAAACAATCAATCAAAAACACGAAGATTTCGAACTTTCAAGTGAAAATATATATATTATAAACAACAAATAAAACCAACTATTTAATTAATAATAATTTTTTTTTTTTTTTTTTTTGAATTTTTTTTTTTTTTTTCTAAATCTACTAAGTTGTCAATAGCTAAATAGATAAGCACAAAATTTACGTAGATACTTTTATTATAATTTAATTATATACATTTCTTGGGAGAGGAGCCAACCAAAATTATAGTTTGTGGTGTGAAGTCGAGGAGGGGAAGGTGGGAGGCGTGTGGATTAAGTCAGTGGTCCACCCCGTAAGATGTTAGCTTTGAATCAAAATTATGTAACTTATAAAGGGTCGCCTTTTTTGTTAATTTTTTTTTTTTTTTTTTTTTTTATACTAATTCATAATTTTTTAATACTAAGAGTAAAAATAAAATTTTTTAGATAAGAGCATTCGTTTCCTTGAGAAATTCTGCATCTTTTCATATATATATATATATCTATTTTAGCACAAAAATCACTAAAGTTATATATAATTGTTTACAAGTTACTATATATCCAGAACAAATAATATGCTTATTGAAGAAATAGCAATATATTTTTTTTAAAGTAGGGAAACATAAAAAAAAAAAAATGAAAATTCCAAATTTTGATACAAAAAAAAATATAAATACATAAAAATACGCAGAATTGCATCCTGAATCGAATGCGATACTTTGAAAAATCATATTTTACAAATTTGATATCGAAAAATTGTGTTTTATATTCAAAAAATATGCTTATCTATAGATCTACATATAACATTGTTAAAGTGTGCTCTAAAATATATATAAAAAAAATGCTTATCTATATATTTATATTCCTCAGCAAATTTGGTTAAAAAAAACACTGGAAGATATTAAAATACGCAGAATTTGCTCATGAATCGATTCCACATAATGGAAAAATCATATCTTCAGATTCTGAAAAGTTATAATCGATTTATATGTTTTTGAGATGGTGTTCGATTTATGTGTTTGGGGTACTGTTTATAATCGTTTATAAGTGTACAATGATTAGAGAGTGCCCCACCCCCCGCGAGGACTAGAGAGTGCCCCACCCCCCTGCGCATTACAATTGTCAAATAACTATATCTGTAACTATGCATCATTTAAATGTTATAAATACTTATAAATGATTAGAAAAAGTCTTAAACTATTATAAAAAGTCACAATAACCGGTTATAAGTGGTTAAAATGATTATATGTTCCATAGTTACAGATAGAGTCATTTGAAAAAAAAGACGACCCTATATAAGAGATATATATACTAATCTTATAAAGGGTCGCCTTTTTTGTCAAATGACTTTATCTGTAACTATGCAACATTTAATCGTTATAAATACATAAAAACGATTAGAAACAGTCTTAAACTATTATAAAAAGTCACAATAACATGTTATAAGTGGTTAAAACGATTATATGTTCCATAGTTACAGATAGAG
>JAAEPP010000008.1 GCA_024232495.1 Flavobacteriaceae bacterium | reverse complement strand
TCTTTTTTCATTTTTTTTTCTACTCATTACGACTCCATTCATATATCTCTTCTTTCTGTACACGTCTGTCTTGTGATTTTATTGGTATGATTCTCGCTTAGGGTGCGAGAGGCCCTAGGTTCAACTTCCGGACAGGTCCTTCTTTAGGATGTCTAATCATCGAACACATCAATATCTACTTAGTAGGACTCCATTCATATATCTCTAGTTGATGAAACCAGTGGCCTGTTGGTCTAGTGGTATGATTCTCGCTTCGGGTGCGACAGGTCCCGGGTTCAACTCCCGGACAGGCCCTTCTTTAGGTTGTCTAATCATAGAAATGAAAACCAATGGCTTCTTGGTCTAGTGGTATGATTCTCGCTTCGGGTGCGAGAGTTCCCGGGTTCAACTCCCGGACAGGACCTTTTTAGGATGTCTAATCATAGAACACATCAATATCTTCTTAGTAGGACTCGATTCATATATTTCTAGATCACGAAAACCAGTGGCTTCTTGGTCTAGTGGTATGATTCTCGCTTAGGGTGCGAGAGGTCCCAGGTTCAACTTCCGGACCGGCCCTTGTTTAGGATGTCTAATCATAGAACACATCAATATCTACTAAGTAGGGGTCGATTC
>JAAEPP010000007.1 GCA_024232495.1 Flavobacteriaceae bacterium | reverse complement strand
CTCATTTTTTTTATAAGAATACTTAAATTTTTTTTGGCATTTGTTACAATAATAACAATTTATTGCTATACTATCCGTGTTTTCTGACGTAAGAATGATTTAAGAATATTTCGAGGCTCAAAATGGCAAAAGATTAAGAATATTGAGGCTCAAAAAAAATTTAAGTATTCTTATAAAAAAAATGAGTGTAAAACATCTCTGACAAACACATAAAGTTTTCGAAAATTCCGACAGAACTTTTCCCCTAGCCCCTGCACCCCTAAGTGACCACCAGGTTCAAATATAAACTTGGAGAAGAGAAGGTCTAACTCCTGAATAAAGATTTTATCATCTTTGTAATGAGGGTTTAATTGAAGATTGTCCAGAATATCACGGGCTACGTTTATGCTTTTCTGGGTAAAAAGTAATAATGTTAACCGTCTTGACTCACTAGCCCCTATTCAATAATTCATTCCTATTACATCATGTGAAGACTTTGAAACTAGCACACAACTAGGTACTTTCTTAAAGACGCATTCGCCATGCGCCCATTGGCCTTGAATTTAAGAAATGATCACACTTTGCTGTTGTTCTGCATAACAGCTAGTGTTTGGGTTGTTAATGTTCTCCCTTATCTTTTTGTTGTTTTATCATATGTCTGGTTGCAACTTTTAATTTCTCTCTCATTTTGTAACTGACTGCTTGCATTTTGACGACGCTCCTTTCTATACACAAAATGTACCATTTAAATCTTATTAATAAAAAATCCGAAAAAATCGTTTCTCAGCCTTTTAATGAAAGTATTACTCCAAAGAACGTGTGATTGTCTTTGTTGAAGTTTGAAGCCGTTTTTAGTTTTGAATGATTGAAGCAATAGAAAAAATATTTTTTTAGAAGAAACTATGTGAAATCTAGCTACCAGAGTTGCTGAGTGAGATTCTACATATTGTGTCTGTGTCACTAATCGAGTGCACTAAACTAAGCTGTTTTTTATCCTTCCTTGTGAACTTCTTTAATCTGATTTGCACAAAGTTTCCTACTGAAATTTCTTTTAAAATCTGGCTTTACGGTTTCTCTAACGCTTTCTTATAAAAAATGAAAGTGTACACGCTTTTTTAGCTCAGGGCCTAGTAGTAAAAGTTCCTTATTTTGAGACCTCTTTTGACCACTTTGTAGTTCTAAAAGTTCCTTAGGAGTTCCTTAATTTTAAGTATTTACTTAGTAGATAGGAATAAGTATCGACGCAAGAAAAGCAATAACAATCAACATTTTGCAATAAACTCGTGTAAAGGAAACATGAAACATATCATAACACAAAGAAGTTTAGGCTAGACCTATAAAACGTAAAAGCTAGTTACATGGTCATCAGAGAAGTTGCATATCTACATCAAATGAGTATATGCAAAATCATTAAGTTCCTTAGTGATTTGACCTTTAGCAGTAAAAGTTCCTTAAGTTTTTCGACCTTCGACATGTAGGTTCCTTATAAAAGGTTCCTTATAAAAAAAGCGTGTAATCCTCTCTCCTCTATCTTTTTGTAAAAACTTAGAAACATGGAAAGCATTTGGAGAAATTTAGCATTTTTTTCTT
>JAAEPP010000006.1 GCA_024232495.1 Flavobacteriaceae bacterium | reverse complement strand
CATATTAGGGTAGCGGGGGGCATTATGGCCCACCTAAGGTTCAAAGCTATTTTTCTTCAATATGGGTCAAATGAGACAAAAATAATTATAGCCATCATTTTAAGCAACATCATTAGCAATGAAATGCTTAGTGCAAGATGTGTAAATGTTATCATGTTTCTTACAAAATAACGAAAAAGAATGACTAGATTACTAGTTATCATGCCAACCAGGTATTATATAATGGACCCCCTTCTTCTTCTTATTTGGTACCATATTACCTGTATAAAAATGCCAGTCATGATGAAAAAAATTTATAATCGAATTTTGTGGGGTTTGCAGAGATTATTTTAAATAAAAGTATGCATTTATTATGCCATTAAACATCTTCATATTTATCATCTTATTCATATGTAGATGATGCTGCATTATCTGATCAACATTAACGTTTCTGTATTTGTTTAAATAGCATAATTAAAGTGGTTACAATTTTCGCACTTTAATCGTCCCTCTTCCGGTCTGCTTAATGTCATGAGTGGTTACAAACGTCCAGGAAAAAGCCACTAACTCTCGAATCGAACTTTGAGTCATTTTACTAATTACTATATCTATGTAATCTAAAGGTACATTATGGAAGCTAAATATATATCAGCATTTAGATACCACCGCTCTCTTCAAAATCAAACTATAATCTTGTAATTTCTTATAGTACTTAGTGAATAATTTACATTCCTTTGTGTTGTGTAACATGTAACAAAATTATGTAAAATTTGTGGCAGCTGGGGGTTCATTTTGGCCAACCCAGGGTGGTCCATTTTGAGCACAGATTTAGTTTTCAGAATAAGTCTCATTAAAATAATATATGATTATTTCGAATGCTGAATTTATGATAATTTATGAATAACGATCATACAAAGAAATGGCATGTATTTAAATGTCTGTCTGAAAGCAAAAACTTTATTTATAACCTAAAATACACATCGATTTTATTAAATCAAAAAGCATAAAAAACTTCTATATATAAGATGTCAAATAATGTTTATATATTTTCGTTTTCGGTTTTTGTTTTTCTTTCAGTCT
>JAAEPP010000005.1 GCA_024232495.1 Flavobacteriaceae bacterium | reverse complement strand
CTCTCCTTTATCCTTACCTTTCTTAGATAGGTTACTCTTAGAACGTCCTACAACTCCTTTACCAAAGTTATCTAGTACTTTATTTACCTCTTTATCTAGCATTCAATACAAAGGTCTACTCCGTTAGTAGGCATCTCTACAGAGAAATTAATACTCCATCCATCTAATAGATTCTTATCAGAGAATGTTATTTGTTCTAGACTTGGATTATCACTAGAGGTAATATTATTTCTAGCAAAATCTCTATGCATCTTAACCCATATATTATTAAGTACAGATATAGTAGCATTATGATTATCTATCTCATTATCATTACCATAGTACTTATCAGCATTAACCTCTTTCTGAGAAACAGCACCTTGTATTTCTGTAACCTCTATAATAGTGTCTTCTATACTAATATTAGACCTAACATTAATTTTATCTCCTACAGCAAAATTTGAGCCTTCTCCTCCATCCTGAGTCCTTACACCTTCAAACTCAACTCCTACCTCATCTTCTATTCGTATCATAACTGAAGCTCCACTACCAAAACCTGAAGTAGACTCTTGTTCCATTTTTATAATCATATCAGGAAACTGAGCTGCAACCCTACCCTCTTGTATAATATTAACGTCTACTATACTACCCCTATCTCCTTGAGCCTCAACATACTCACTCTCATTATTAATACTACGTACATCTAAAGCAGCCATCTCTACATCAAAAGATACAGTTGAATTAGAAGTAAATGAAGCTCCAGTTATATCTACGTTAAACAAAGGAAATATATTACCCTTGTTAAGGTCTAAGTCTTCTCCCATTGTTACAGTATTAACAAACTCCTCAGACTCTGCTAATGATTTAATATATCTTAATAATTCACTATATGCTGTCATATTATAATTGTGTTACGTTATTACCTTTCCTTAAAGATGCCTCCATCTTTCTTTTATCTAATTTATGTGCTAAAGCTACATGGAATCTATGTACATTCATATCCTCTAACATCTCCATTTTAAATACATCTCCATCTACCATCATATCAAGAGTAGCATACCACCCCCACTTCTCAAAGTATCCTACTGTAGATTTCTCTCCTCCTCCTGAGCCTCCATAGACTTCAGTATATAACTCTCTAATTCGTTCGCTAAATTGCAAAAAAAAACCATAGCACCATTAACTACATTCATAGGAGCCTCTTTCATTATTTCTATCCTTTCTAAAGATGCATCATACTTCTCTATTTGATAATTACCAAAAGAGTCAGAATGAGTAACAGGCCTGAATAATACAGACATTATAGTAGGTAGAGATTCATTATCTAAATCAGTTGAGGTTAAGTCTATATATTCCCCTTGAGTTATCTTATCAAAGTTTGGTATAAATCCATACTCAACTCCATGTAATTCAAATCTATCCTGAAACTCACTCTTAGTATTTAATGCTAAAGCTAAAGACTGGCCTATCATAGTATAGTCTTTAATATCAATATTCTTAACATCTCTCTTACTAACTCCACTAAATAACATTACAACCCTCTCCATAAAAGAAGGCTCATCAAGCTCTCTATCTATAAGCTTTTGAACCTCAATGTATTGTGATAAAGTTATATCAGCTATACTCTCAGGTATTTGTATTTTAATATTATTACTCATATAATATAGTCGTTTTTTATATTACTTATGTGACTTAAACTATCTCTATTTTAGAGCTGTTCATTAAATGAAACGAAACTATATATCTTAGTGCATCTAGTGCGTGATTATAATCATCTATTACAAGTCCTGAACCTTTATCTTTATATGTATAGTTATTAAGCTCCATAGCTATGTTAGTACTATCTCTATCTACTATAAGCTTATAATCTTGTATTAAACTAATCCCTCCTGATATACTACCTGCTCCTTTTTTAGCTCCTCTGATGTTACAGCCTTTATTAGAGAGCTCTTGAATAAGTCTTGGCTCTGCACTATCACCAACAATTAAAGAACGATTACACACGCTTAAATTAATCTTAGCAATATCTGATGTAGTTAAATGAGTTGTATACATATACTCTTTAACATATATATTCTTATTCTTTTTATCTATAGCTATTCCTACTAATGTACTAGGATCATTACTAAATCCGTAATCCTGTCCATAACTAACCTGTAAATTATCAGGGTTAAAATCACCGAAACTCCAGTTAGTAAATACAACTCCTTCTCTTCTTGATAGCCATCCTCCTAATACAATATGATTATACTTCTCAGGGTTAGTGTACTTCTCTGATTCTAAAGCATCTATATTAGACTGAGGTAAATTATCTATATTATCTAAGTATGTAGTATGTATATATGTAGTATCTCCTATCTCTCCATTAGATCCTCCTTCAACTCCTTTACCTTCAAAGAACTTCTTATATATCCAATGTTCCTTAGTAGCAGGATTTAATATTAGTATAACTCTATTCTGTCTCTTATTACTTCTAACAGATAAATCAATCTTATCAAATACACTCTCATCATTAAGCTCTTCAGCTTCCTCTAGTACCCAAGTAGTTACACCTTGTAATGATTTTAAAGATGCACTCTGATCTCCTGATGATGTTCTCAATCCTCTGAATATTATCTTACTACCTGAATCTTTATTAGTTATCTGTGTCTTTGTTATCTCAAATGAATCTTCTAGTCCTAATAACTCTATCTTCTCTAAGAACTCAGGGATAATAGATATATGAGCTGATGCCATAGTATATCTTGTAAACAGTATAGTATGATCTGATTCAAATGTTAATAACAATAAGAATGTATTAATACCGTAACTCTTACCTGAACCTCTACCACCTGATACAACGCTATATCTATTCTTAGACTGCATCAATGACTTGTACTTAGGATTTAAACTTATTCTACTCATCCTCTTCTATTACCTCAGCATCTTTAAAGTCTACTAAACTTATTAAGTCTCTAGATATTCTATGTTCACCTGTAACATCTAACTGTTGTGTTGGCTTACCTACTGCATACTCTATTATTAATTTAGCTGCTTGAACATCCTCATCTTCTATAGCTTTATTATAAAGCATTTTAAAGACTCCTCCTAGCTGTTCTGATGTTAAGGTAGATGCTAGTACGTTCTTAAATAGATTCTTCCTCCTATCTACTCCTACAGCCTTTGTTGAGTGTCCTCCGTTATTCTTTCTCTTATCCATAATTAATAGAAATTAAATTTTAATATACTATCTGTATATAATATAGTCGTGTAATCCAGTGGTATTGTGACCTAAAACAAAAAAAGAGAGATAAAAGATCATTAAGACCTCTTACCCCTCTTTCAAAACAACAAACAAATTATCTATTCCTCCTCACTACTTGCATCAGCAGATAAAGTTTTAACTATCATACCTTGATTATAGGATATGTCAGTAACTAACTTATGGAGATTATCTAATCTATTCTCTAATTCTGCAACTCTAACTTTTAAAGCTGCTTCACTTCTAAATTTACTTGCTTTTTTCATATTCATTTTATTTATGTTAATCCATTTATATTTACAGTTTCTATATCATTACTAACCATACTATTTAATTGTAACTTAGTATAGTTTTGGTCAGAAGGCATAACTTGATTTCTAATTCCATTAGAATAAGAATCAGAAGTTCCATCTCCCATTAACCATACTTGAGTTGCATAAGTACTATTTGTAGTATTTACATTAAATGTCGTACTATAGTTTGCTGATTGATTAACATATCTAAATGTTTTATCTTGTTTGAAATTTTGTATCCACTTCATTGGGTCAGTAATCATTTTAGTAATCTCATTATCAGTAGGCATAGTTTGATTTTGTTTCAATGTAGTTACAACCATACTTGCCACCTTTCCGTGAAAGTTTCTATTAGAACCTCTACCACCTATAGTTAAATTACCAACAAGCCCTCTATCCATTCTAACACCCGTACCACCACCAATAGCGTTAGAAGTCCAATTAGATGAAGTTGAAAGGTTTGACCCTACAGAAGCGAAGCTATCTTCACTACTCATTAGTCTAATATCAAAAGCATCGGCTAAGTTAGCAGCAGTAGCATCACTAGAATTATACCTCTGTCCTTTGTGTGCTATATAAACTCCGAACCATACAGAAGTTTGAGAATAAGTAATGTCGTCAATTTTACATTCGTTATATCCTACACCTTCTCTACCCCAACCTAAGTATACGTGACCACTAGCAGTAAGTCTTAAATAGATGTTATCGTTGTTAGTACTAGCACCCTCTCCAAAATTCCAAATGTGTTGGTTACTGCTATGTCTATCTACTCTAAACACTGTAGCAACTGCCCAAGGTCTAGCATTTATTTGGTTTGAAGTTTTACTACTATCAGAGTGAGCACCTACTGTGGCACTT
>JAAEPP010000004.1 GCA_024232495.1 Flavobacteriaceae bacterium | reverse complement strand
GTACAATACGAGGAGTCCATATAAGCAAAAACCAACTGTTTTTTGTCCTTTTAAGTGACTTGTTATGTTTTACTTACCACTGACCATTTCTTTAACTGTATAAACGGTAAAAGCAAGCAGCGAAAAACACTTTAAAGAATTTATTCTTGTTCCGTAATCTAAATGTTTGCGATGTCCATGTAAAATGCCATTTCTATTTGGTGCTTTCTTTTTGTGAGCCACACTTGCTTTTGAGATCCCAGCATTATGGTGGTTTGTAAGTTTAAAAGGCTCTAAAAAAACATCAAGTAGCATATTAACCTCGAGTTCCCCATTTTCTATCAGTGTATCAAGCTTTTCATTTGTGTCATTTCCGGTAAATAGGAATCTTTTTAAAACTTCACAACATATGCCATCCGCTTGAGAGAAAAATAAAGGAATTGCTGCAATATAATTTCCTTCTTCATGTAGCCTGAAAGCAGTTTTTAGTAGATGTTCCCGATTAGGGCAAAGCTCTATTATTTTTGCTGTTAAATCATCCCAATTTTCTTCTAAGTGCATTACCATTAACTCATCTAAAGAGTTTGGTTCTTGATCTGGCTGATAAAAAAAAGTAAACCAATTCGGGTACCAACCATTTTCCGCCATTACCGTAACATCTGCTTTTCTTGCTGTTTGCCACTCTTTCGCTGCTGTGGCTGTCTTCTGAATTAGTGAGTGAACTTGTTCAAATAAAGGGTTATATAATTTAGATAGCACGTTTGCTTGGTGGCGTAGTGGAGCAAAGGTTTGGTTAAGCTTTTGAACATAAGGCGGAATAACTTTATCTATTTGCTGTGAGATCCTGCGTGCAGGCTCTGTTAATTGGTTTATTTGTTTAATGAACTTATCTAAATCACTCACGATACTTCCTGTAAAACATAACGCCCTAATAATGGGCAAAAAATTGTTGGCTAAAATGTTGAGGGACGAAAACAGCCAACTGTTTTTTGTCCTTATTTATTAGCTTGTTATATTTGAGCTTTTTAGTAAACACAGAGCGTATAAAAAGCTATAAAGTTACTTAGATGGAATGAGTAGAGCTAACAACGAACCACCACTAAGCCACCAACCGTGAACTTTGAGCCGTTAACACTTTTGCTTATT
>JAAEPP010000003.1 GCA_024232495.1 Flavobacteriaceae bacterium | reverse complement strand
ATAAGCAAAAGTGTTAACGGCTCAAAGTTTACGGTCGGTGGCTTAGTGGTGGTTCGTTGTTAGCCCTACTCATTCCATCTAAGTAACTTTATAGCTTTTTATACGCTCTGTGTTTACTAAAAAACTCAAATATAACAAGCTAATAAATAAGGACAAAAAACAGTTGGCTGTTTTCGTCCCTCAACATTTTAGCCAACAATTTTTTACCCATTATTAGGGCGTTAGCTGTTTTATTCATAGTCAAGGTGCAATCTATATTATGAAGAATTTTTTCTTGTTTATTATATTAGTCGGTCGATATTGGGCTATGGGAAGTTCAGAAAGTAATAAAACCTCAAGATCTCGAACAGGTCTTTCATTAACAATAATGATGTATCTCATGGGAATCCTCTTAAACCTAATGGGATTGACTGATAGACCACTAAAAGATGTTTTTAATTTGAGCATCGAAACTTTTATGCTTATTTATTTTTTTATTCTTGTGTCAATGATGATTGGTCCTGTTATTTACCTTAAAAAACAATTTACTGACGAGATGTTAGCCGAAATAGTAGTCTTACCTGATCATGATTTAAAATATAATACTCCAGTAAATCATGTCGTATCATTGTTTTTCGTCATAGGTGGTTTTGTTTGTTTATTCTTTTTGCCAAAATGGTTAAGTTAAAAAACAGCTAACAAGAAAATAAACAAGGACTTAAAACAGTTGGCTCGCCTCACTTCGTTCGTTATTATAGCCAACAATTTTAAGCCTGTTATTTAGGCGTTAAATTTGCCGAGCAAGCTCGGAGAATCATCACTCTCTATTCATTTTCTGGCAAATCTAACAGCCGTTCCAATGAATACTGGATAAGATAATAGTGCTGGTCTACTGTTATCTTATGAACGAGGCAACAGTCCAAAGCTTCTTAAAAGCAAGCTTTACCTCTTACCAAAAAAATCATGCTCTGCCGCTTTATCAAATTAAAGCTGCAGAGCAATTGATGCGTTGTCGCACCGAAGCCTTAGGTGGGCATAGCGTT
>JAAEPP010000002.1 GCA_024232495.1 Flavobacteriaceae bacterium | reverse complement strand
TGGGTAATTTAGGCCCATTCTCATGTTGAAAATTGGGCAAAAGTATTTTTCAATTAATTTCCACGGGCAAGTTTTCCCACATAAGGGGATAGTGTAGAAGTAGTAAGTCTACCTTACTGTTATTGGTGTATATAAGCGTTTCTCGTCGGATATGCTAGATTTTTTGCAAAATTCCAGTAAAATTTGGTAATTTTGGGTAATTTAGGCCCATCCTCATGTTGAAAATTGGGCAAAAGTATTTTTCAATTAATTTCCACGGGCAAGTTTTCCCACATAAGGGAATAGTTTAGGAATAGTAAGTCCACCATACTATTGTTGATGTATTTCAGTATTTCTAGTTGCATATGCTGGTTTTTTGTCATATTAAATAGCATCTCCTATGCAGGCCTAAAGACCTTTAGGGCCGAAGGTTGATTGAGTTGCTGGATGTACGATACAAAATTTGTCTTTTCATGTTTTAATTCAAAATCACTTACCCGTGTTTATCTTTTCCATCAGCTGTATAGATTCACATCCTTTTCCAT
>JAAEPP010000001.1 GCA_024232495.1 Flavobacteriaceae bacterium | reverse complement strand
GAAAACTCGGACTCTCGGACTTCTCGGACTTCTCGGACTTTCATTTTTCGATAAAAGTCCGAGAAGTCCGAGAAGTCCGAGTTTTCGTCTTCACGACCTTGCGATGTAGGCGTCATTAAAGTTTTAAAAATACGAGAAGTCCGGGTTTTCGCTTTTTAATTCAATTTGTAAAGCAACGCATAGTTTTGTTGTTTTTATTTCAAAATCTACTACGGCTCAAATAGTACTTGCTGTTTCGTACTGTAGTGTAGTGGGGCTTCTACCTGTCTTCAGCGGCAGAAGACTTTTCTATATCTTTGTACATTTTTTATAAGAAACTGGACTGGCATGATAGCATCGTGCTAACGAATGCTACAAAAGGCTTGCTGTATCGTTTGTAGTTGTAAGTTTTGTTAGGGAAACCCAATTTTACGCTAGGCCTGACAGAGTTGTACTTTAATTGCACTGTTGTTAGTTCTTATAAAAAAGGGTGTACTAGTCACAACAGCGTTTATACAGAGACATTATTTGTGGCATTCACTTAAATTGAATGTTTTAAGAGTGCTTGTTTGCTTAGGATTAGTTTTCTTCTTCCACGGAGAAGAGCCCCTTGTAACGCAATACTTTATTTATACTGTCCTTGTCATTGGGCAAGGCGTATTATTCTTTTTTATGGGCCTGAAAAACCAATGGACCCTATGAACCACAGCCCTGAAAACCTTCGAGGTAATTTTGACTACCACAAAATTTTAGTCAAAACTGCACACGATTCGATGCTACAATTGTTGCGCCGAAACAATGCAACAGAATCATGTTGCCTACTGCAGCAAGGTTTACCAATTCCGACCGTCATCCAGGGCACACCCAAAAGCACCACACTTGCGTATTACACGTTTTTTATAAGAATCCGGAGAACCCCAGTACTAAAACCAAAACATTTTAAGAAAGGTTCAGAATCAAACCACCCTGTTAAGAAACTTTTTAAAGTCAAGAAACATTACCTAGCTACAGAGACGTCGGAACCGGGGGCACGCGCCTCCCAAGATTTCCAAAAAAATAAAATGCCTCTTTTTCCATAGAAATTCGTACCATTTTCACAAATTCTACGTATTTGAAAGTGTCCATCTATGTAGTTGAAAAGTTTGCTTCGTGTCCCCGAGTTTTAGATGCTTCTTACGTCCCTGCTAAGCTAGAAAATAGTACATCTAAAGCCTATCGTCGCCTGATTTATTGCTGACACATTTTCAACATCAGTTCTTGTTTTTGAAAATTTATAAATATCCATTTAGTTGAGCATCATCATCTGACAATATTTTATTATTAATTGCTTACATTGAAATAAGAAACTTTTAAGAAACTTTTAGTACTAGGTTCGGAGCTACAGTATGTTTCTTGTAAGAAAGTCTATTATTCTTCTTCTTTGAAATAAAAACAACATAACCATGCGTTGCTTTACAAATTGAACTACAAAGCGAAAACCCTGACTTCTCGGACTTTTCAAACTTTTATGACGCCTAACATCGCGAGGTCGTGAAGACGAAAACTCGGACTTCTCGGACTTCTCGGACTTTTATCGAAAAATGAAAGTCCGAGAAGTCCGAGAAGTCCGAGAGTCCGAGTTTTCGTCCTGGCCAATCTTTGTTGGG